>JAJDNJ010000035.1 GCA_022340705.1 Betaproteobacteria bacterium | reverse complement strand
GCCGAGGCCGGTGCGCTCGACTGGGAGATCACCGCGCAGGCCGAAAATGGCGGACCGAGCGACCGCCTGAAGCTGCGCCAGCGCGTCGTGCCCGCCGTTCCGCTCAGCGTGCGCCAGGCGATGCTCGCACAGCTCGACGGGCCCACGAAACCGCTCGAAATGCAGGCCGCACCGCCGGCCGATGCGGAGCGCGCCGCCGATGGGCGCGCGCGCGGCGGCATCGCGGTGTCAATGCAGGCGCGCCTCGGCGGTGAATTGCCCGGCGTGCGGCGCTGGTTCGAGCGCTATCCGTTCATCTGCCTCGAGCAGAAGACCTCCAAGGCGATCGGCCTGCGCAGCGCCGAGCTGTGGCGCGCGACGATGGAGGAGCTTCCGGTCTACCTCGACGGCGACGGGCTCGCGGCCTACTTCCCGCTCGGCGAATCGAGCGCCGCGCTGGGCAGCGACGTGCTCACCGCGTACCTGCTTTCGGCGGCGCAGGCCGCGGGACCCGTGTACGAAATTCCGCAGGCGAGCCGGGACCGCATGCTCAAGGGGCTGACGGCATTCGTCGAGGGTCGCATTCAGCGCAGGCACTGGTCGCCGCGCCGCGACCTCGACCTGCGCAAGCTCGCCGCGCTCGAGGCGCTGTCGCGCTACGGGACACTGCCCGCGCGCCTGCTGACTTCGATCGCGATCCAGCCCAACCTCTGGCCGACCTCCGCGGTCATCGACTGGCTCGCGGTGCTCAAGAGAACGCCTGCGGCGCCGCAGCGCGCGCGGCGCATCGACGCCGCGCAGAACATTCTGCGCGCACGGCTTTCCTACCAGGGGACGCGCCTGGTGTTCTCGAGCGAGACCGACGATTACCTCTGGTGGCTGATGGTGAACGGCGACGTCAACGCCGCGCGCCTGCTGCTGACGGTGATGGACGACGACGGCTGGAAGGGCGAGGTCCCGCGCATGCTCCTCGGGCTGCTCGACCGGCAGCGGCGCGGCGCCTGGCTGACGACGACGGCGAACCTGTGGGGCTCGCTCGCGGTCGAGCATTTCAGCGCGGCATTCGAGCGCGATGCGGTGCGCGGCAAATCGATCGCAGCCATTGTCTCGGCTGCGTCGCAGCCGCTCGAAATCGAGTGGAGCGGAGACGAGCGCGGCGTGCGCGCGCTCGGCCGGCTGCCTTGGGGCAAAGACGGGTCGCAGCCCGAGCGCATCGAACTGCGCCACGACGGCACGGGCAAGCCTTGGGCGACGGTGCTCGCGCTTGCTGCCGTCGCGCCGACGGCGCCGGTCGCTGCGGGCTACCGGGTGACCAAGCGCGTCGAGCCGCTCGAGCAGCGCGTGCCGGGGCGCTGGTCGAAAGGCGACCTCGCGCGCGTCTCGCTGACCGTCGAGGCGGACGCCGACATGACCTGGGTGGTCGTCGCCGATCCGATTCCGGCGGGTTCGACGGTGCTCGGCAGCGGACTCGGGCGTGACTCGCGCATCGCGACGCGCGGCGAGGCGCGCAGCGGGCGCGGCTGGCGCGCGTACACCGAGCGGACCTTCGAGGCCTACCGCGCCTACTACGCGCTGCTGCCGCGCGGGGAGCTGAGCCTGCAGTACACGCTGCGCATCAACAATCCGGGCAGCTTCGCCCTGCCGCCGACGCGCGTCGAGGCGATGTACGCGCCGGAGATGTTCGGCGAGTTGCCAAACGCGCGCTGGGAGGTGGCGCGGTGAGGCGCCTGCTGCCCGTTTGCCTTCTTGCCGTCGCGGCCTGCGCGGCCGGCACGGCGCAGGCGCTGCCGACCTACGCAGCGCTGCGCGCCGCGTGGCGCCCGTCGGATGCGGTGCTGCTCGACCGCCACGGCGCGCCGCTCGCCCAGCGCAGAATCGACTACGGCGTGCGCCGCCTCGAATGGGTGCGGCTCGAGGACGTGTCGCAGGCCCTGCGCCTTGCGCTGCTCTACTCGGAAGACCGGCGCTTCTACGAGCACAGCGGCGTCGACTGGGGCGCGGTCGCGGCGGCCGCGTGGGGCAATCTCTGGCATACCCGCACGCGCGGCGCGAGCACGATCACCATGCAGCTCGCCGGCCTGCTCGACGATGCGGCGCGTCGCCCGCGCTCGGGCGCACGCGGCCTGGCGGAAAAGCTGCAGCAGGTCCTCGTTGCAGCCGAACTCGAGGCGGGTTGGCGCAAGGACCAGATCCTCGAGGCCTACCTCAATCTCGTCCCGTTCCGTGGCGAGCTGGTCGGCGTCGCGGCGATGTCGGCGGCGCTTTTCGACAAGCATCCGAGCGGGCTGGACGCGGTCGAGGCGGCGCTCGCCGCCGCGCTGGTGCGTGCACCGAACGCGCCGCCGGCTGTCGTGGTGCGCCGCGCCTGCGAGGTGTTGCGCGCGCAGGACCTGGCCGGCGCCTGCGCCGAGCTGCCGGGGCTCGCCGCGGCGCGTCTTTCGCGCCGCAGCCCGGATCGCTACGCGCCGGTCGAGACGCTGGCGCCGCATCTCGCGCGAAGGCTCCTGACGCGAGCAGGAGAGCGCCTCCGGACCACGCTCGATGCCGACCTCCAGCGCCTGGCGAACGCGGTGCTGCGCCGTCATCTCGCGGCGCTCGCGGCGCGCAACGTCGAGGACGGCGCGGTGGTCGTGCTCGACAACGCGAGCGGCGACGTGCTCGCCTGGGTCGGATCGAGCGGAGCGCAGCTGTCCGACGCTTCCGAGGTCGACGCCGTCCTCGCGCAGCGCCAGGCGGGATCGACGCTCAAGCCCTTCCTCTACGGTCTCGCGCTCGCGCGCCGCCTGCTGACGCCCGCGTCGCTGCTGCTCGATGCGCCGGTGAAGCTCGAATCCGGCGCGGCGCTTTACGTGCCGACGAACTACGACCGCAGCTTCAAGGGGCCGGTGTCGGTGCGCACCGCGCTGGCGAGCTCGCTCAATGTGCCTGCGGTGCGCGCCGCGATGCTGGTCACGCCCGAGCGGCTGGCGGGCGTGCTGCGCGACTTCGGCCTGTCGACGCTGGTCGAGTCGGCCGACTATTACGGCTACAGCCTGGCGCTCGGCTCGGCGGACGTGACGCTGATCGAGCTTGCGAACGCTTATCGTGCGCTCGCCAATGGCGGGCGTGCGGCGCCGATCCGCCTGCGTGCGGACGACCCGACGCCGAAGCGCGCGCGGGTGATGGATGCGCGTGCCGCCTTCGTCATCGGCGACATTCTGTCCGACCGGGTCGCCCGTGCACGCACCTTCGGCTTCGACAACGCGATGGCCACGCGCGTCTGGAGCGCGGTGAAAACCGGCACCAGCAAGGACATGCGCGACAACTGGTGCGTCGGCTTCACGCGCCGCTATACGGTCGGCGTCTGGGTAGGCAATGCTTCGGGCGCACCGATGCACAACGTCTCGGGCATGCATGGCGCGGCGCCGGTCTGGCTCGATCTGGTCAGCGCGCTGCACGCGCAGACGCCGAGCCGCGCGCCGCGCGCGCCGGCCGGTCTGATACGCGCGACGGTGCGCTTCGCGGATGGCATCGAAGCGCCGCGCGCGGAATGGTTTCTCGCCGGCACCGAGCGCGACCGGGTGGTGCTCTCCGATCCGACGCTCGACGCGCCGCATATCGTGGCGCCCGTCGACGGCGCGATTCTCGCGCTCGACCCGGACATGCCCGCGCAACGTCAGCGCGTCGCCTGGCGTGCAGCGGGCGCCGGGAACCGGTTCGCCTGGCGTCTCGATGGGCACGCGATCGGGCAGGGCGCTGCGGTCGACTGGATGCCGTCACCGGGGCGCCACCGGATCGAGCTTGTCGACGACGGGCGGGTCGTCGACCAGGCCGCGATCGAGGTGCGCGGCGCCGTGCCGACGCTCGCGCGATCGCGCTAGAGCGGCGCGACGAAATTCTCGATCAGCGCGTTGACCCGCCCGGCGGCTTCGATCTGCGGAAAGTGGCCGACGCCGGTCACGATCTCGATGCGCGCCTGCGGACAGTGCGCGCGCACCAGATCGAACCACGGCGTCGACTGTCCTGGTGCGAGCGGCACGCGAACGCGGTCGCTGTTCAGGTAGGTGCTCTGGATGACGAGCAGCGGCTGGCGCGCCGCCGACAGCGCGCGCTCCATGTCGCGTGCATCCCAGGCGACGAAGCGCGCGAAGAGCGCCGCGCCGATCGCATGCGGTACCGCCTCGGCACGCTTGACGATGTGCGCGCGCAGC
>JAJDNJ010000023.1 GCA_022340705.1 Betaproteobacteria bacterium | reverse complement strand
GCGGAGGGCGAGCCCGCGTCTCCGTCGGGCGCTCTGCTGCCGGCGGCGAAGCAAGACGCGGCGCCCTCGGACTCGAGCGAGCCGCCCAGGCCACCCGAGTCGCGCGGCGGGCGGCCGACGCTGCGCCGGGTCAAGTAACATCGTCAGCCATTAGAATCCCTCCCGGGCCGGCTTAGCTCAGCTGGTAGAGCAGCGGTTTTGTAAACCGTTGGTCGCGGGTTCGATTCCTGCAGCCGGCACCACGGTCCGCCCGCATGAGCGCAATCGATGCCGCCATCGTCGGCGCCTTTTTGATCTACGTGATCGCCAACGGGCTGCGCGAGCGCCGAAGGGCCTCGGGCGGTCTCGAGCAGTACTTCCTCGCCGGGCGCAGTCTCTCGGGCTGGCAGGCGGGGATCAGCATGGCGGCGACCCAGTTCGCCGCCGACACGCCGCTTCTGGTCACCGGCCTAGTCGCGCTCGGCGGCGTTTTCGCGCTGTGGCGCCTGTGGATCTACGCGCTTGCCTTTTTGCTGCTCGCCTTCCTGCTCGCGGGCTGCTGGCGCAGGGCGGGCGTGCTGACCGATGCCGAGCTCGCCGAGCTGCGCTACCCCGGAGGCGGCGCGGCGCTGTTGCGCCTGTTCAAGGCGCTGTACTTCGGCACGCTGTTCAACTGCGTCGTGCTTGCGATCGTGCTGCTTGCGACCACGCGCATCGCGGAGCCGTTCCTGCTCTGGCACGAATGGCTGCCGACGCCGTTTCTCGAATTTGTCGCGCGGCAGGTCGCGCCGATCGGCGCTTCGCTCACCGCGACGCCACCGGGTGATCCGCTGTTCGCGGTACACGCCGCGAATAACCTGATCTCGCTGCTCGCGATCGCGCTGGTGACTCTCGCCTATTCGACGCTCGGCGGACTGCGTAGCGTGGTGACGACAGACGTCGTGCAGTTCGCGATCATGATGGTGGCGAGCGTCGTCTACGCCGTGGTCGTGGTGCAGCATGCCGGCGGACTCGGCGCGATGGTCGAGCGCCTGCACACCGTCTTCGCTCACCACACCGGCCCGGTCGGGATGACCGCGGACCAGCTGCTCGCCTTCACGCCGTCGGCAGCGCATGGTGTCGGCGCGCTGCTCATCGCCGTTTTTCTGCTGCAATGGCTCATCCAGGTGAACGCCGACGGCACGGGATACCTCGCGCAGCGCGCCATGGCCTGCCGCGATGACCTTGAGGCGCGCCGCGCGGGCGTGATCTTCACCTTCGCGCAGATCGTGCTGCGCAGTCTCATCTGGCTGCCGATCGCGCTGGGCTTGTTGCTGCTTTTCCCACCGGACGGCGCCTTTGGCGTCGCGGGCGAGGCAGGCTATGTCGCACAGCGCGAAGCGGTCTATGTGCGCGGCATCGCCGAGCTGCTGCCCGCGGGGCTGAAGGGCCTGATGCTGACCGCGATGATTGCGGCACTTGCCTCCACCATCGACACCCATCTCAACTGGGGCGCTTCCTATTGGACGAACGATATCTACGCGCGCTTCATAGCACGCTGGCTGGGCCGTACCCCGACGTCGCGCGGGCTGGTCTGGGTCGCGCGCTGCTCGAACGTCCTGCTGCTCGCGCTTGCGCTCGCGATCATGACCCAGCTCGGCTCGATCCGGGCGGCCTGGGAGGCGAGCCTGCTGCTCGGTGCCGGCGTCGGCATCGTGCTGCTGTTGCGCTGGCTGTGGTGGCGAGTGAGCGCGCCGGGCGAGCTGGCCGCGATCGTTGCCTCCAGCCTGCTGGTGCCGGTGGTGACCGCCTGGATTCCCGACCGTATTGCGCTCGCGCGGCTGCTCGTCGTCGCCGCAGGTGCGACTGCGGCAGCGATTGCGGCATCGCTCTGGATCCGTCCGGTACGGCCGCTGCAGCTCGTCGAGTTCTACCTGAAGGTGCATCCGCCCGGCTGGTGGGGACCGGTGGCCGAGGCGGCCGGCGAGGATGCACGGCGTGCGCGCCACGCGCTGCGCGACGGCCTCGTCGCGACGCTCGCCTGCGCGCTGTCGGTCTTCGGCCTGCTCGTTGGCGTAGGCAGCTGGATGCTGGAGGCGACGCCGCCGACGTGGTTTCCGCACCGCGGCGCCTGGATCGCCGTCAACCTCGTGCTCGCGCTCGCGGTGACGCCGCTCTGGCTGCGCCGCCCGGTCCCGGCGCGCTAACATTTGCCGGTTCCGATCCGTGCATGCCCGAGGGGGCGTCATGACCGACCTCGCCGATATCGTGTCCTCCGCTTTCTGGCGCGTGAATCCGCCCGACGCCGATCCGGGCGAGACGCGTGAGTGGCTCGAAGCGTTCGACGCGCTGCTCGAAGCCGAGGGACGCGAGCGCGCCACGTTCCTTTTGATGAAGCTGCTCGAGCACGCGCGCGCGCGGCGCGTGCCGATGCCGCCGGTGCTGAACACGCCGTACCGCAACACGGTCGCGCTCGCCGATCAGCCGCAGTTTCCCGGCAACCTGGAGCTCGAGCAGCGCATCGCGGCGCTGGTGCGCTGGAACGCGCTCGCCATGGTAGTGCGCGCGAACCGTTCGCATCCCGAGCTCGGCGGGCACATCGCGAGCTACGCCTCGGCGGCCGACCTGTTCGAGATCGGCTTCAATCATTTCTTCCGGGCGGGTCAGGACGGCGACCTCGTCTACTTTCAGCCGCATTCGGCGCCGGGCATGTACGCGCGCGCGTTCCTCGAAGGCCGCTTGACCGAGTCGCAGCTCGCCAAGTTCCGCCAGGAAGTCGGCGGCGGAGGTCTGTCGTCCTACTGTCATCCCTGGCTGATGCCGCAGTTCTGGCAATTCCCGACCGGATCGATGGGCCTCGGGCCGATCAACGCGATCTACCAGGCGCGGTTCATGCGCTACCTCGAGGACCGCGGGATCGCCAAGACGACCGGGCGCAAGGTTTGGGCCTTCGTCGGCGACGGCGAAATGGACGAGCCTGAATCGCTCGCCGGGCTGTCGCTCGCGGCGCGCGAAGGTCTCGACAATCTGGTGTTTGTCGTCAACTGCAACCTGCAGCGCCTCGACGGCCCGGTGCGCGGCAATGGCTCGATCGTGCAGGAACTCGAAGGCCTGTTCGCGGGTACGGGCTGGAACGTGGTGAAGCTCCTCTGGGGCTCTGATTGGGATCCCCTGTTCGCGCGCGACGTCGATGGGATCCTGCTCCAGCGCCTGCACGAAACGGTCGACGGCGAGTTCCAGACCTACGCCGCAACCGACGGGCGCTTCAACCGCGAGCAGTTCTTCAACAAGTATCCCGAGCTGCAGGCGATCGTCTCCGGCCTGTCTGACGCAGACATCGATCGCCTGCACCGCGGCGGTCACGATCCGGTGAAGATTTACGCCGCCTACGATGCCGCGCTCAAGCACCGCGGCCGGCCCACCGTGATCCTCGCCAAGACCAAGAAGGGCTATGGCATGGGCCACTGGGGTCAGGGCAAGATGGGCACCCATCAGCAGAAAAAGCTCGACGACGAGGCGCTGAAGGAGTTCCGCGACCGTTTTTCCGTGCCGCTCTCGGACGAGGATGTTGTGCAGCTGCGCTTCTTCCGCCCGCCGGCCGACAGTCCGGAGATGCGCTATCTGCACGCCCGGCGCAAAGCGCTCGGCGGTTACCTGCCCGCGCGCGACGCTTCGGCGCCGCAGCTCGCGCCCATGGGCGAGAAGCTGTTCGCGCGCTTGGCGGAGGGATCGAACCAGCGCGAGCAGTCCTCGACCATGATGTTCGTGCAGCTGCTCTCGCAGCTGCTCAAGGACAAGGCGCTCGGTGCGCGCATCGTGCCGATCGTCGCCGACGAGGCGCGCACCTTCGGCATGCAGACACTGTTTCGCCAGGTCGGCATCTACTCCGCGGTCGGACAGCTCTACGAGCCGGAGGACCACGAGGAACTGCTCTACTACAAGGAGGCGCAGGACGGCCAGATTCTGGAGGAGGGCATTACCGAAGCCGGCGCGCTGTCCTCCTGGCTGGCCGCCGCGACCTCGTACTCGGCGCACGGCGCGCCGATGCTGCCGTTCTACATCTACTACTCGGTGTTCGGCTTCCAAAGGGTCGCCGACCTGATCTGGGCTTCGGGCGATTCGCGTGCGCGCGGATTCCTCATTGGAGGCACCGCCGGGCGCACCACGCTCTCGGGCGAGGGGCTGCAGCACCAGGACGGGTCCTCGCATCTCGTTGCCTCGAGCGTGCCCAACTGCCGCGCTTGGGACCCCTGCTACGGCTATGAGCTGGCGGCGATCGTCGAGGACGGCGCACGGCGCATGCTCGAGGCGCAGGAGGACGTCTTCTACTACATCACCGTGATGAACGAGAACTACGTCCACCCGCCAATCCCGAAGGACGCGCGCGAGGGCATCCTCAAGGGCATGTACCTGCTGCGCGGCGCGAAGAACGCCGAAGTCCAGCTGCTCGGCTCGGGCGCGATCCTGCGCGAATGCCTGGCGGCGGCCGACGAGCTTGAGCGCACGCACGGCGTCGCGGCGAACGTCTGGAGCGTGACGAGCTGGACCGAGCTGCGCTGGGACGGGATGCTCGCTCGCGGCGCGAGCGACGCGGTGCGCGAGGTGCGCGGCGAGCCGGCCTCGGACAAGCCGTGGATCGCCACGTGTCTCGAGGACACGCGCGGGCCGATCGTCGCGGCGAGCGACTATGTCAGCGCACTCGCCGACCTCGTTCGGCCCTACGCACCCGCGGGGCGGCCCTTCGTCGCCCTGGGAACCGACGGCTATGGCCGGAGCGACACACGTGCCGCGCTGCGCAGCTTCTTCGCGGTCGACCTGCGCGCGATCGTGCGCGCTGCACTCGGTGCACGCGGGTAGTTATCCACAGGGGTCTGACCCCAGATTTAGCCGCGCGTCTCGCGGCGGCGCGCGTCAGCGGAATTCGAGAAGCGACGCCTACGCCCCGCTCTCCATCGCCTCGCCCTTGATCTCGGCAAGGTGCTTGGCGAACTTGATCACCTGAACCGCGAGATCGATGCGATCGTTGAGCGAGCGCATGACGGTCGGCGCGACGAGCACCTCGATGCCGCTCGCGCGCAGCCCTTCGGCCTGCTCGGCGTCGACCTGGTCGATGATGAAGCCGTCGATCAGCCCGTGGTACTCCATGGCAACGGTGCGCGGCAGCGGCGTGTGGCCGAGTTCCTGCATGATCTTCGCCGCGGAGCCCTGCAGCGCGCCGCCGCCGACGATGGGCGAGACCGCGATCACCGGGGCGCCCTGCTTGCGCATCAGCTCGCGCATACCGCCGATCTCGAGGATTGGCCGCACGACGTGGTACGGATTACAGGGAAAGATCACAACCGCTTCAAGATCGGGGGCGCGCAGCGCGTCGACCACCGCCTCCGGGATGCGCGCCTCGGCGGCATTGGCGTACTGAAAGCCGGTGACGACCGGCTCGCAGGCGAGCTGGGAGAAATAGTCCTGG
>JAJDNJ010000014.1 GCA_022340705.1 Betaproteobacteria bacterium | reverse complement strand
TAGGGCTCGTTGCGCGCGGCGGCGTTGCGCATGAACGTCAGCAGGTGATCGTGCACGCGCGCCTGGTTGATGATGACGTGCGGAAACTCCGACAGGCCGTCCTCGACGTCCTGGATCTTGCTGCTGCGGGCGATGTGCGCGGAATTCCGTGCGTCCGGCTTCCAGAAGGTCGTTTCGTTCACCCAGTACGCCTCGCGCGCGAGCTTTTCGCTGAAGCCGAAGGCCTGCGCCATCTCCATGGTTCGACAGGCGATGCCGTCGGCCTGCCCGACGAGCAGGGGGCCATCCTTCAACTCAGCGATGGCGAAGCGGATGTCCGGGAGGGCCGCGAGTTGCGCCGCCAGCATCAGGCCGGCGGGACCGCATCCGATGATGAGCACGTCCAGCTCTTCGGGGATCCTGTCGCCACGACGCGCCTGCGGCAGCGCCTCGTGGCGATCGGGATCGCCGGTCCTGAAGCCGTTCAGGAAGAACTGCATGGCCAGCTCCTTTCGTTCGACACCGTGGCCGGCAACGCCGCGTCGGGCCGGCGCGTGCCGGGCCCGATGGTGCCGCTCAAGGACGGCGGCCTGGTGCACGCACCGCGGCCTCGGGCCGCTACTTGGCGAGCACCTTCATCGCGCGCTCGAGCCCGGAGAGCGTGGTCGGGTACATGCGCCCGTTCATCAGCTCCTTGAGGACCTGGATCGACTGGCGGTAGCCCCAGATCTCCTCCGGCTCGGGGTTGAGCCAGATGCACTTCGCGTAGATGTCGGTGACGCGCTTGATCCAGACCGAGCCCGGCTCCTCGTTGAAGTACTCGATCGAGCCGCCGGGCTGGAGAATTTCGTACGGGCTCATCGTCGCGTCGCCGACGAAGATCACCTTGTAGTCGTGCCCGTACTTGTGCAGCAGGTCCCAGGTGCGGGTGCGCTCGGAATGGCGCCGGCGGTTGTCCTTCCACACGAAGTCGTAGAGGCAGTTGTGGAAGTAGTAGAACTCGAGGTGCTTGAACTCGGTCTTCGCCGCCGAAAAGAGCTCCTCGGCGAGCTTGACGTGATCGTCCATCGTCCCGCCGATGTCCATCAGCATCAGCACCTTGACCGTGTTGCGGCGCTCGGGCCGCATGTGGATGTCGAGGTAGGCCTTGCGCGCGGTCGCGTCGATCGTGTGCTCGAGGTCGAACTCGTCCGGCGCGCCCTCGCGCGCGAAGCGCCGCAGGCGGCGCAGCGCGACCTTGATGTTGCGCGTGCCGAGCTCGACCGAGTCGTCCAGGTTGCGATACTCGCGCTGGTCCCAGACCTTGACCGCGCTGCGGTTGCGGCTCTTGTCCTGGCCGATGCGGATGCCCTCGGGGTTGTAGCCGTAGGCACCGAAGGGCGAGGTGCCGCCGGTGCCGATCCACTTGTTGCCGCCCTGGTGGCGGCCCTTTTGCTCCTCGAGGCGTTCTTTTAGCGTCTCCATGAGCTTTTCCCAGCCGCCGAGCGCCTCGATCTGCTTCTTCTCCTCCTCGGTCAGCGTCAGCTCGACCTGCTTCAACAGCCACTCGAGCGGGATCTGCGCCTCGATGCCGGGAATCGTCTCGACACCCTGCCAGAACTCGGCGAAGGCGCGGTCGAACTTGTCGAAATTCGCCTCGTCTTTCACCAGCGAGGCACGCGACAGGTAGTAGAAATCGTCGACCGACGGCCCGATCACGCCCTTGCCCATTGCCTCGAGCAGGGTCAGGTACTCCTTGATCGAGACCGGGAGCTTGTGGCTCTTAAGCTTGAGAAAGAAATCGATCAGCATGACGATGGGGTCAGACCCCTGTGGATTACTCGGGTGCCCCGCTATCCATAGTGCGTCGTGTCTATACAGTTATCCACAGGGGTCTGACCCCGAATCAGGCTTTCGCACGGGTCATGAACACCAGCCGCTCGAACAGGTGCACGTCCTGCTCGTTCTTGAGCAGCGCGCCGTGCAGCGGCGGGATGATGGTCTTGCGGTCCTTGGAGCGCAGCGCGTCCGGCGGGATGTCCTCGGCGAGGAGGAGCTTGAGCCAGTCGAGCAGCTCGGAGGTCGAGGGCTTCTTTTTGAGCCCGGGCACCTCGCGCACCTCGAAGAACACGTCCATCGCCTCGCGCAAAAGCGACTTCTTCAGCTCCGGGAAGTGCACGCCGACGATCTTTTCCATCGTCTCCTTGTCCGGGAAGCGGATGTAATGGAAGAAGCACCGGCGCAGGAACGCGTCGGGCAGCTCTTTTTCATTGTTCGAGGTGATGAACACGATCGGCCGGTGCTTGGCCTTGACCAGCTCGCGCGTCTCGTAGACGTAGAACTCCATGCGATCGAGCTCGCGCAGCAGATCGTTCGGGAACTCGATGTCGGCCTTGTCGACCTCGTCGATCAGCAGGACCACCGGGCTGTCGGCGCTGAACGCCTGCCACAGCATGCCCTTGACGATGTAGTTGTGGATATCGTGCACCCGCGGGTCGCCGAGCTGCGAGTCGCGCAGGCGCGAGACGGCGTCGTACTCGTACAGGCCTTGCTGGGCCTTGGTGGTCGACTTGATGTGCCACTCGAGAAGGGGTACGCCGAGCGCCTTGGCGACCTGGACCGCGAGCATCGTCTTGCCGGTGCCGGGCTCACCCTTGACGAGCAGCGGGCGCTGGAGCTGGATCGCGGCGTTCACCGCCAGGGTCAGATCGTCGGTCGAGACGTACTCTTCGGAGCCGGTAAAGCGCATGGGAAATTCCGAGTCGGATAAAGCGCGATTATAAGCTTTGGGCCAACGCCGCCGCCCCGGGGGGGCGCGTGCTGCGGTTCTTGGTTGAGGCTGCAGGGCCGCATCGGCTAGAATCCGCCGGTTTTCTTTTCAAATCCATAAAAACACCCGCATGATCACTTCAATCCGCACCGGAATCCTCGCCGCGTGTGTCGCTGCAGCGTTCGCGGCACCGGTCGCGCATGCGCAGGAGGTCAAGGGCAACGCGGAGGCCGCGGCCAACAAGGTCTCGATGTGCACCGGCTGCCACGGCATCCCGGGCTATCACACTGCGTTTCCCAAGGTCTACCACGTTCCGAAAATCGGCGGGCAGCAGCCCGTGTACATCATGAACGCGCTGAAGGCCTACAAGGCGGGAGAGCGTTCCCATCCTTCGATGAACGCAATTGCCGCGAGTCTCTCGGAGCAGGACATGGCAGATCTTGCGGCGTACTACTCAGGTGGGCCGAAATGAAGCGCGCGCTGACGATCGCGGTAATGGCCGCGCTGGTGGCGGCGCCGGCCGCCTGGGCGGGAGACGCGGCCAAAGGCAAGGCGAAGGCCGCGCAGGTTTGCGCCGCCTGCCACGGACCCGACGGCAACAAGCCTTCGGCACCGGACCAGCCGGTCCTCGCCGGGCAGTACGAGGATTATCTGATCCAGGCGCTGCACGCTTACAAGAGCGGCAAGCGCAGCAACCCGATCATGAAGGGCTTCGCGTCGACGCTGTCCGACCAGGACATCGAGGACGTTGCCGCCTGGTTCTCGAGCCAGCCCTCGAAGCTGCACTCGCAGCGCTGAGCGCCGCCAACCGGTCGCTACAAAAAAGGGCCGCCGCGGGCGGCCCTTTTCTTTTGTTCGCCTAGCAGAAGAAGCTGCGCGCCTGGTCTCTCGAGGGATCAAACATTCTGCTCGCGCCCATTCCTGGTCGGTGCGGTGGTGCAGGACAAATAAATCTCGTGAGCTTCGTCGCTTTGGCGGGAACGGCGCCGCACTTTGTTGATCGCCGTGCTTCGTACAAAGCGACCCGGTCGCTCAACCGTCCTTGGTCTTGCCCCGGAACTCGCACAGGTCCCGGATCACGCACTGCGCACAGCCGGGCTTGCGCGCGAGGCAGACATAGCGCCCGTGCAGGATCAGCCAGTGGTGTGCGTCCTGCGCATACTCGGGCGGCGTGAACTTGACCAGCTTCTGCTCCACCTCGAGCGGATCCTTGCCCGGCGCGAGCCCGGTGCGGTTGGCGACGCGAAAGATGTGCGTGTCGACCGCGATCGTCGGCTGGCCGAACGCGACGTTGAGCACCACGTTCGCGGTCTTGCGCCCGACACCGGGCAGCTGCTCGAGCGCCTCGCGCTCGGCCGGCACCTCACCGCCGTGGCGTTCGATCAGCAGTCTGGACAGCGCGACGACGTTCTTCGCCTTGTTCCGGTACAGGCCGATGGTGCGGATGTGGTCTTCGAGGCGTTTGACGCCGAGCGCGACCATCTTGGCGGGCGTATCGGCAACCGGAAACAGCTTCGCGGTCGCGAGGTTGACCGACTTGTCGGTCGCCTGCGCCGAGAGCACGACCGCGACGAGCAGCTCGTAGGGCGTGCGGTAGACGAGCTCCGAGCGTGGATCCGGGTTCGCCGCCCGCAGCCGCTCGTAGATCGCCCGACGCTTGTCCGGATTCATCGGCCCGGCGCGCGACGCTGCGCGCGGCGGCCACGCGCGCGTGCGATCGCCTCATCGAGCACGCGCCGGCGCTCTCGCTTCGGGCGGGCCGTGGCGTCGAGCGCACGATGTTCGGCGGCGAGGCGGCGTTTGCGCGCCGCACCGCGCGCCTTCGCGGCGCGCGCATGGGCTTCGGTCCATCGCTGTTCGGCGCGCGCCGGCACCATGGCGATGCAGTCGACCGGGCAGGGCGGGAGGCACAGCGCACAACCGGTGCACCAGTCTGCGACCACGGTGTGCATCAGCTCCTCCGCGCCGATGATCGCGTCCACCGGACAGGCGTCAATGCAGCGCGTGCAGCCGATGCAGCGCGCCTCGTCGATCAGCGCGACCGCCGCGCGCTTCATGCGAGCGCCGCCTCGAGCGGGGTAAGGGCGCGGCGTGTGTCGCGCGCGAGGTGCGCGTGGGTCAGGCGGCCGGCGTGCACCTGCACGCCGGTGGCGAGCGCGGGCTGTGCCGCGAGCGCCGCGCGTAGCGTGCCGCTGGCGAGCGCCGCGACGTAGGGCAGCGCCGCGTTTTCGAGGGCGAGACTCGCGCTGCGCGCGCAGGCCGACGGCATGTTCGGCACGCAATAGTGCACGACGCCTTCCTCCAGGTAGATCGGATCGCTGTGCGTGGTCGGGCGCGAGGTCTCGGCGATTCCGCCCTGGTCGATGCCGACGTCGACCAGCGCCGAGCCGCGCCGCATGCCTGCGAGCATCGCGCGCGTGATCAGCTTGGGTGAGAGCTGGCCCGGGGTGAGCACGCCGCCGATCACCAGATCCGCCTCGGCCACGCTTGCGGCAAGGTTCTCGCTGCCACAGGCGAAGCTGACCCGCTCGCGGTAGCGCGCGCGCAGCGCCGCGAGGCGCCGCTCGCTCGCCGCGACGACGCGCACCTGCGCCCCGATTCCATGCGCGATCGCGAGCGCGTTGGCGCCGACGTTGCCGGCGCCGAGGATCAGCACCCGGCCGGGCGGCACCGCACCGATGCCCGGCAGCAGCACGCCGCTGCCCCCGTTCTGCTTCTGCAGGCACCACATGCCGACCTGCACCGCGAGCCGTCCGGCGATCGCCGACATCGGCGCGAGAATCGGCAGGCTGCCGTGATTTTCACCGACGGTCTCGAAGGCCACGAAGGTCGCGCCGCTGGCGAGCGCCGCCTCGAGCAGCGCGGGCTCCGGGCCGAAGTGTTGAAAGCAGAACAGCAGCTGGCCGGGCCGCGGCCGGCGGTATTCGGTGGGCTGCAGTTCCTTCACCTTGACGACCAGCGCGCAGTCCCAGACCGGCTCGGGCTGTGCGCAGAGCTCAGCGCCCACGCCGGCATAGTCGGCATCGTCGAAGCCGACGCTCGCGCCGGCGCCGCGCTCGACCCGCAGCGCGTGCCCGGCCTCGGCGAGCGCGCGCACGCCCCGCGGCGTGAGCGCGACGCGGAATTCGCCGTCCTTGATCTCGCGCGGCACGCCTATGCGCATCGCTTCAGCCTCGCGTGCGCGCGTCGATCGCCTCGACGCACTCGGCAACGAGCGCGGGGCCGCGGTAGATCAATCCGGTGTAGAGCTGGACGAGCGAGGCGCCGGCGGCGACCTTTTCCGCGGCGTCGGCGCCCGACAGGATGCCGCCCGCACCGATCAGCGGCACTTCGCCGGCCAGGGCGTGCGCCAGGGCGGCGAGCACCTGGGTTGCACGCGCGCGGATCGGCGCCCCGGACAACCCGCCGGTCTCGCTCGCCTGCGGCAGGCCCTCGACGCCGTCACGCGCGATCGAGGTGTTGGTCGCGATCACGCCGTCGAAGCGGTGGCGGCGCACCGCGTCCGCGATGTCGGCGATCTGCGCCGCGTCGAGGTCCGGTGCGACCTTGAGCACCAGCGGCACGCGCTTGCCATGGCGCTCGGCGAGACGCGCGCGGCTCGCGGCGAGGCGCGCGAGCAGGGCGTCGAGCTGCGCGCGCTCCTGCAGCGCGCGCAGGCCCTTGGTGTTCGGCGAGGAGACGTTGATCGTGACGTACGACGCGGCCGCGTAGACCCGCTCGAGGCCAAGCGCGTAGTCGTCGGCGGCGTGCTCGGCCGGCGTGTCCGCGTTGCGCCCGAGGTTGATGCCGAGCACGCCGCGCCAGCGTGCACGCGAGACGTTGGCGACAAAGGCGTCGAGCCCGACATTGTTGAAGCCGAAGCGATTGATCAGCGCGCGCGCCTGCGGGAGCCGGAACAGGCGCGGGCGCGGGTTGCCGGGCTGGGGGCGCGGCGTCACGGTGCCGACCTCGAGAAAACCGAAGCCGAGGCCGGCGAGCGCGTCGATGTGCGCGGCGTCCTTGTCGAGTCCCGCCGCCAGACCGACCGGGTTGGGAAACTCGAGCCCCATCACGCGCAGCGGCGTCTCGGGTACGCGCCCGGCGAGCAGGCCGAGCAGTCCCCAGTGCTGCGCGCGCTCGGCGATGCGCAGCGTGGCGCGATGGGCGGCTTCCGGCTCCAGCGCGAACAGCAGCGGCCGCGCCAGGGCGTAGAGCATCGAAGCGGTCGTCAGTCGGACGTGCCCGGATCGAGCCGCTGCCACACGCCGTCGAGCAGGCCTTCGATCGGCGCGTAGCGCGACTTGTACGCCATTTTCGGGCTCTCCCCGATCCAGTACCCGAGGTAAAGATAGGGCAGGCCGGCTGCGCGGCAGGCGTCGATCTGCCACAGCACGTTGTAAGTGCCGAAGCTCGCACGACGCTGCTCGGGTTCGTAGAAGGTGTAGACCGAGGACAGACCGTCCGGCAGGTAGTCGACGATCGAGACCATGAGCAGCTGACCCGCCTCGCGAAACTCGATCAGCCGCGTGTCCACCCGGCTCTGGAGCAGAAAGTGCGAGTACTGGTCACGGCTGTCGTTGTCCATGCCACCGCCCGAATGCCGGCGCGACTGATAGCGCAGGTAGAGCGCGTAATGCTCGAGGCGGAACTTGAGCGGCTGCGGATGCGCGACCAGCGCCTTGTGCGCTTCCCAGGCGCGGCGCTGCGAGCGCGAGGGCGTATACGCGTCGACCGGGATGCGCACCGGGACGCAGGCACGGCAGCTGTCGCAGTGCGGGCGGTAGGTGAAGATTCCGCTGCGCCGGAAGCCGGCGCGGACCAGGTCGCCGTAAAGCTCGGTGTTGATCAGATGGCTCGGCGTCGCAACCTGCGAGCGCGCCATGCGCTCTGGCAGATAGCTGCAGGGATAAGGCGCCGTGACGTAGAACTGCAGTACTGCCTGTGGCAGATCGTTGAGTCTCGACACGTCAGTCCTTCATCGTTTTACCGAGCCGGCCGTGCGCTGCGCACCAAAGACCCCGACGTCGGCGTCGGAACCCCAGCGCTGCGCCGGCTCGGGGTAGTGTACCAACCTCGCGACCTGCTGCAAAAAGTCACAGCGCGGGATCTCGCGCGCGCCGAGCGCCGCGAGCAAAGGCGTGCGCACCTGACAATCGATCAGCGGGAAGCCCCGCGCGCGCAGCTGCTCGACCAGTGCGACCAGGGCCACCTTGGATGCGTCCGCGGCGCGCGAGAACATCGATTCGCCGTAGAACATGCGCCCCAGCGCCACGCCGTAGAGGCCGCCGACCAGGACGCCGTCGCGCCAAGTCTCGACGCTGTGCGCGTAGCCCGCGTCATGCAGCGCCGCGTACGCCGCGCGCATCGTGGGGCCGAGCCAGGTTCCCGCGGCATCCTCGTCCGGTCCCGTGCGCGGCGCGGCGCAGCCCGCGAGCACCTCGCGAAAGGCGCTGTCGATGCGCAGCTCGTAGCCCTTGTTGCGCACGCTCTTGGCGAGCGAGCGCGATACCTTCAGCTCCTCGGTGAACAGCACCATGCGCGGGTCGGGCGACCACCACAGGATCGGCTCTGTGCCGGAATACCAGGGAAAGATGCCGATCCGATAGGCCTCGAGCAGCCGGGTGAGCGACAGGTCGCCACCCGCGCAGAGCAGGCCGTTGGGATGCTCGAGCGCGCGCTCGACCGGCGGGAAGGGGTCCGCGGTCTCGAGCCAGGGAATCACGCCTGCGCGACCTTCGGCTCCGGGGCGGTCAGCAGCGCACCTGCTGACGGCAGTAGTCGTTCATCTCGACGACCCGCGTCGTCGCCCCGACTCCATCGCGCGCCGCGTTGCCGCGCTCCATGCTGAGCTTGAACGCATACTTGGTGAAGAACGCGTTGAACAGTTCGCCGCCAAGCGTGCCGACGGCAGTGAGCATGTCCTCGCGCGCGTCGTACTCGAGCAGGATCGCGGCGAGCGGCTGCGGCGCCGGGCCGGCGACCACGCGCGCGCCGCGCGCGGGGTCGTACTGACTGTGCTCGGAGCAGCAATGGATCACGTTTGCGAAGCGGTTCTGCGCGCCCTTCTCGGTGCGGTAGCTGATGAAGCTGATTTCGCGTGTCGGGTAGGCGAGCTGGTGCGCGCAGATCGCCGAGTAGGCGACGATCGAGCGATTCGGCCCGACGCCGCCCGGCCAGCGGTAGCTCTGCGCGGCGGCGGTTTTCAGCTCCGCCGGCGTGCTCAGCGGCCGGCCCAGGTTGAGCAGAAAACAGGGCGTCGCGGCGTAGGGATAGTGGAAGATCAGGTTGCGATCGACCGGGATTTGCGAGGCGCGCAGCGGGCGGCCGCCGGCGAGCTCGAGCCGGCTGCGCGCATAGCGCCGCGGGCGCGCGTCGCTTGCCGCGAAGGCCTGCGCAGAGGCCGCGCCCGCCGTCGCGGCGCAGAGCCGGATGAAGGTGCGGCGCTTCATGCTGCGGGCTGCTCCATGGCCGCTCACATTGTAGCTGCAGCGCGGACGGCTAGAGGATGTAACCCTTCTCGTTGTGCAGTGCCGTGTCGAGGCCTTCGGTTTCGTCCTCGGGGCCGATCCGCATCCCGGTGAGTGCACTGCAGATCTTGAGCAGCGCGAAGGTGAGCGCGCCCGACCAGGCGCCGACCGCGAGCACGCCGCCGATCTGGACCAGGACCTGGCCGCCCATAGTGACCTGGTCGCCGTAGCCGATGCCGCCGAGTACCTGCGCCGCGAACACCCCGGTGAGTATCGTGCCGACAATGCCGCCGACCCCATGCACCGGCATCACATCGAGCGAGTCGTCGATGTGCAGCGCGCGCTTCATGAAATTAGTCGCCGTGAAGCACAGGACTCCCGCCACGCCGCCGATCACCAGCGCGCCGAGCGGTCCGACGAATCCCGAGGCCGGCGTGATCGTGCCGAGCCCGGCGACCATACCGGTCACGATACCGAGCACCGACGGCTTGCCATAGCGCAGCCACTCGCAGGCCATCCAGGCGAGCGAGCCGGTTGCCGCGCCGATATGGGTCACGAGCATCGCCATGCCGGCTGCGCCGTCGGCGGCGAGCGCGCTGCCCGCGTTGAAGCCGAACCAGCCCACCCAGAGCATGCAGGCGCCGGTTACCGCCATCGTCATGTTGTGCGGCGGCATCGGCGTTTCCGGGAATCCGCGCCGTCGCCCGAGCACCAGCGCGCAGACCAGCGCCGCGACGCCGGCGTTGAGGTGCACGACCAGACCGCCGGCAAAATCCATCACCCCGAGCTTCTGGAGCCAGCCGTCGCCCCAGACCCAGTGCGCGACCGGGCAGTACACGATGACCAGCCAGAGCATGCTGAACAGCAGCATGCCAGCGAAGCGCACGCGTTCGGCGTAAGCGCCAATCACCAGCGCGGGCGTGATGATCGCGAAAGTGAGCTGGAACATCGCGAACACCGTCTCCGGGATGCTGCCCTTCACCGTGCCGACCCCGATGCCTGCCAGGAAGGACTTGCCCAGTCCGCCCCAGAAGCCATGCGCCGCGCCCCCGTCGCCGAAGGCGATGCTGTAGCCGAACAGCAGCCAGAGCACGCTCGTCGCGCAAGCGATCGCGAAGCACTGCATGAGCACCGAGAGCACGTTCTTCGCGCGCACGAGACCCCCGTAGAACAGCGCGAGGCCGGGCAGCGTCATGAACAGCACCAGCGCGGTTGCAGTCAGCATCCAGGCCGTGTTGGCGCCGTCGAGCTTGGCGCTCTCGGCGGCGAGCGCGGCCGGTGCCGCGCAGCTCAGGCCCAGCGCAAGCGCGCCCCGGGCGCCGCTTGCGGCGCCGATCATCGTTTTTTTCATGCGCCCCCTCCCCATTGGTCGGCGCGGCGGTGAGCCCGCCGCGGGGCGAAGGATACCGCAGCCGAATCTGCCGTCAGCGCGGCCGGACGTCCTCGGCGCGGAACGGAAATGTCCCGCGCGCGCGGTCCGCGACCCAGTGCTTGAGCGTGAGCCCGACCGTACGGAACGCGATCTCCTTCCAGGGAATCGCGGCTTCCTCGAACAGGGCGACGTCGAGACTCTCCTCGCCGGGGGCGAAATCGAGGTCGAGCAGCCGGGCGCGGTAAAAGAGATGCACCTGATTGACCATCGGCACCGAAATCATGGTGTACGGGTCGATCAGCGCGATGCGTGCGCCCGCCTCCTCGAGCGTTTCGCGCAGCGCCGCGTCGCCCGTGGTCTCGTCGTTTTCCATGAAGCCCGCGGGCAGCGTCCAATAGCCGTAGCGCGGCTCGATCGCGCGCCGGCAGAGCAGCAGGCGGCCCTCCCACTCGGGCACCGAACCGACCACCAGGTTCGGGTTCTGGTAATGGATCTCGCCGCACTGGTCGCAGACGTAGCGCGGCAGGGAGTCGCCGGGCGGCACGCGGCGCACGACCGGCGCGGCACAGTTCGAGCAGTATTTCATCGTCTTGTTCCGGCAAGCGCGAGGGGCGCAATCATAGACCCGACGCGATCGAGCGCCTCAGGCCGCGAGACGCGCGGGCAGCTCGCCCAGGCCCTTGAGGATGCCGTCGGGCTGTGCGTCGAGCCGGTCGACCGGCGCGTCCTGGCGGTTGATCCACCACACGCGGAAGCCGAAGTTCTTCGCGCCGAGCGCGTCCCAGCCGTTCGACGAGACGAAGCCGATCGCCGCGGCCTCGACGCCGAGGCGCTCGACCGCGTGCTGGTAGACCTGCGGCGCGATCTTGAAGGTGCGCAGCGCGTCCGCGCTCAGCACCGCGTCGAAGGTCTTTGTCATGCCGCAATGCTCGACCAGCGGCGCGATCATGTCGGGCGAGCCGTTGGTGAGGATCGCGAGCTTGCGCCCGCCGGCGCGCAGCTGCTCGAGCGCGCCGGGAACGTCCGGGTAGGGCCGGAGCGCTCGGTAGGCCTGCATCAGCGCCTCGCTGCGCGCCGCGTCGAGCGGCAGGCCAAGCGCCTCGCAGGCGTAGGCGAGCGCATCGCGCGTCACCGCGGAGAAGGGAATGTAGCGGCCCATCAGGGTGCGCAGCCAGCTGTACTCGAGCTGCTTCGTGCGCCACAGCTGCGACAGCGCAGCACCATGGCCCGGCCAGTACTGCTCGCAGCGCGCGCCGATCGAATGCACGTCGAACAGCGTGCCGTAGGCGTCGAACACCAGCGCTTTGAGCTGCATGGTCGTCTCCTTGCCGCGAATCGTTCTCGCCCCCGATGCTAAACTGATTTCGCCGCGAACAAGAGCCACCGAGCGCCGATGACCGATCGCTATGCAGAGCTGTATCGCAGCTTCCGCTGGGAGGTGCCGGCGCGCTTCAACATCGCGCGCGCCTGCTGCGGGCAGTGGGCCGAGGACCGCAGCCGCTTCGCGCTGTACTGGGAAGACTGGGAGGACGGTGGCGGCGCCCAGGCGGCGTACAGCTTCTGGGACATCCAGCAGGCGGCGAATCGCCTGTCGAACGCGCTCGCCGGGCTCGGCGTGCAGCGCGGCGATCGTGTCGCGATCATCTTGCCGCAGCGCCCGGAGGCGGCGATCGCCTACATCGCGATCTTTCAGATGGGCGCGGTGGCGCTCCCGCTCAGCCATCTGTTCGGGCCCGACGCGCTCGAGTACCGACTGGCGCACGCCGGCGCGAGCGTCGCCATCGTCGAGCCGAGCACGCTGCCCAATCTTTGGGCGGTGAAAGACCGGCTCGAGGCACTGCGCCACGTGATCGGCGTGGGCGGCGCGCGCGAGACGGGCGTGCAGCCCTGGGAAGATCTGCTCGCGAGCGCGAGCCGCCGCTTCGCCGGCGCCGACACCGCGGCCGACGATCCCGCGCTCATCATCTACACCAGCGGGACGACGGGCGCACCGAAGGGCGCGCTCGAGGCGCACCGCCTGATCATCGGCAACATCACGGGTTTCGTGCATTCGCACGACTTCTTCCCGAAGCGCGGAGACATGTTCTGGTCGCCCGCAGACTGGGCCTGGGCGGGCGGGCTGTTCGATGCGCTGCTGCCGAGCTGGTACTTCGGCATTCCGATCCTCGGCGTGCGCGGGCGCTTCGATGCCGAGCGCGCCTACGACCTGCTCGAGCGCTACGGGGTGCGCAACAGCTTCCTGTTTCCGACCGCGCTCAAGCTGATGATGAAGGCGGTGCCCGAGCCGAAGCGGCGCTTTGCGCTCGATCTGCGCTCGATCATGAGCGCGGGCGAGAGCGTCGGCGTCACGGTGCTCGACTGGGCGCGCGAGCAGCTCGGCGTGACGATCAACGAGATGTTCGGTCAGACCGAGATCAACTACGTGGTCGGCAACTGCCAGGCCGCCTGGCCGGTGAAGCCCGGCTCGATCGGGCGGCCGTATCCGGGTCATCGCGTGGCCGTCATCGACGAGCGCGGCAATGAGATGCCGCGTGGCGAGCTCGGCGAAATCGCCGTGCATCGCGTCGGCGATCCCGTGTTCTTCCTCGAATACTGGAAGAATCCGCAGGCGACGCGCGAGAAGTTCGTCGGCGACTGGGGCCTCACCGGTGATCAGGGCAGGATGGACGAGGACGGCTACCTCTGGTACCAGGGGCGCACGGACGACGTCATCAAGTCGGCGGGATACCGAATCGGGCCGGCGGAAATCGAGTCCTGCCTGGTCAAGCACCCGGCAGTCGCCAACGCGGCGGTGATCGGCAAGTCCGACGCGACGCGCGGTCAGATCGTCAAGGCCTTCATCGTGCTGCAGCCCGACGTCACCGCGTCGCCCGGGCTTGAGGAGGAGATCCGCGTGCACGTGCGCGGGCGCCTCGCGCCGTACGAGTATCCGCGCGAGATCGAGTTCATCGACGCACTGCCGATGACGACCACCGGCAAGGTGCAGCGCAAGGAGCTGCGCAAGCGCGAAGAGGGCGCCGCGTGAGGGCGTGAGGGCGTGAGGGCGTGAGCGCATGAAGCGGGTCGTGCTGCTCGGCGGCGGGCACGCGCATGCCTACGTGCTGCGCATGCTGATTGGCGAGCCGTTGCACGACGCGCGCCTGACGCTGGTCACGCCCACCGACCGGCATACCTATTCGGGCATGCTGCCCGGATTGGTCGCGGGTCACTATGCGGTCGACGACGTGCAGATCGATGTCGCGCGGCTCGCCGCGGCGGCGAACGTCGAGTTCGTGCGCGCCGAGGTCAGCGGGCTGGATGCCGATCAGCGGCGCGTGACGCTCGCCAACGGCGAAACGCTGGCGTACGACTTCGCCTCGCTCAATCTCGGCTCGCTGCCGAGCACCGCCGCGGTACCGGGTAGCGAGATGCATGCACTGGCGGCAAAGCCGTTCGAGCGCTTTCTCGAAGGCTGGCGCGATTTGCTCGCGCGCTCGGAAAGCGCACCGCTCGCGCTCGCGCTGGTGGGTGCCGGAGCGGCGGGGGTGGAGTTGGCGATGGCGATCGCCTACCGCCTGACGATGCTCGGACGCCGAGGCGACGTGGCGTTGTATTCCGATCGCCCGATGTTTTCCGGTGCGCTCGCGCGCCGCGTCCGCGCCGCGCTGGCGCGCAGCGGCGTGCAGTTGCTCGAACCCGAAGCGGTGACCCGGATCGAGCCGGGCGGCGTGGTTGTCACGCGCGCGGGACGCAGCCGCTACGACGCCGTGATCTGGACCGCCGGCGCGGCGCCGCTGCCCTGGCTGCGCGCGACCGGGCTCGACACCGACGCGGTCGGATTCGTGCAGGTCGACGACACGCTGCGCAGCACCTCGCACCCTGAAGTGTTCGCGGTCGGCGACTGCGCGACCTTGCGCGACCACCCGCATCCGAAATCGGGCGTCTACGCGGTGCGGCACGGCGATTTTCTCGCGCGCAACCTGCGCTACGCGCTTGCCGAGGTGCCATTGCACCGCTACCGCCCGCAGCACCGCGCGCTCGCGCTGCTCAGCTGCGGCGCGCGCACCGCGATCGCCGACTGGTCCGGCTGGACGGCCGAGGGCGAATGGGTCTGGCGCTGGAAGGACTGGATCGACCGGCGCTGGATCCGGCGCTTCATGCTCTGAGACCGGCGCTCCGTTTTGCCTGCGGGTGCGTAAACCGGAGTACCATCGCGCCGCCGTCGACCGGCGCTCGGATGCGCCGGGGCGTGCACACTATTTGGAGAACCGAAATGAAGAATTCGCTAGCGATTCTCGCCGTGGCGCTGGCCATGGCGCCGGCCCATGCCGCCTATCCCGATCGCCCGATCAAGCTGATCGTGCCCTGGGGCGCGGGCGGCGATACCGATGTCATCTATCGCACCTTCCAGCAGGATTTCCAGAAGCGCCTCGGCGGCACCGTCGTCGTCGCCAACGTCGGCGGCGCCTCGGGCACCAAGGGCGCGAAGGAGGCCAAGGACTCGCCGCCGGACGGCTACACGATCTTCGCGGTGCACGACTCGATTCACTCGACCTACTACACGGGCGTGGCGGACGTGAACTGGACCGACTTTCAGCCGATCTGCCTGGTGACCGCGACACCCTCGATCCTGACGGCGGCGCCCAAGACGCCGTGGAAGGACGCGAAGGCGATGCTCGCCGACGCCAAGGCAAAGCCGGGCACGGTTACCGTGGGCGCGACGCTCGGCTCGACGAGCCATTTCTTCCCGGCCATGGTCGAGAAGGCCGCGGGCGTGAAGTTCAAGTACGTGTCGTACGAGGGCACCGCGGCACGCATGAATGCGCTGCTCGGCAGCCACATCGATCTCGCCGAGTCGAACCTGACCCAGAAGGGCAAGGCCGATGCCGGGCAGATGAAGTTTCTCGCGATCGCCACGGAAAAGCGCATGGCCGAGATCCCGAACGTGCCGACGCTAAAGGAGCTCGGCATCGACGTTGAGTACGCCGTGAACCGCGGCCTGGTCGCGCCGAAGGGCACGCCGCCGGATGTCATGGCCAAGCTCGGCGCGGCCTGCGCCGGCGCGGCAACCAACCCCGCCTTCGCCGAGCAAATGAAAAAGCACGGCACGATCGTCCACTACCTCGACGCCAAGGGGTACACGGCCTTCCTCAAAAAGAACGACGCGGTCAACAAACAGCTTGCCAAGGAGCTCGGCTTGCTGAAGCGTTGAGCGCTCGGCGGCAGCGCGCATGATCGGGCGCGACGGCGTCACGGGGCTCGTCGCCAGCGCGACGAGCCTCGTTCTGTTCTGGCTGACGCTCGGACTGGAGCGCAATCCGCTGGTGCCGATCGGGCCGGGGTTCTATCCTCGTCTGGTCCTCGGCGTCACGGCGGTGCTCGGTTTTGCGCTGTTCGTCACCGATCTGCTGCGCCGGCGCGCCCGGGGGGGCGGGCCGCCCGCGGCGCCGGCTTCAGGCGCCAATTACCTGCTCGTCGCGCTCAGCTTCGCGGTGTTCGGCGTGTACGTGATGCTGCTCCCGCTGCTCGGCTATCGGCTCGCGACCTTCCTGTTCGTGCTCGGCTTGAGCTTTCTGCTCGAGCCGCCGCGCCGCCTCGGGCTGTGGCTGCGCGGGATGGTGCTCGCGCTCGCGACGACCGTCGCGACCTACGTCATCTTCGACGAATATCTCGCGGTGCTGCTGCCGCGCGGCAGCTGGACAGGGTTCTGAACCGTGTACGGGCTGCTCTGGGACGCGATCGTCAACCTGCTGCAGCTGAAATATCTACTGCCGCTCGTGATCGGCACGGTTGCGGGGGTGGTCGGCGGGGCGCTGCCCGGCGTCACGATCACCATGACGGTGATCATCGTCCTGCCGTTCACCTTTGGCCTCGACCCGCTGCAGGGGCTCGCGGCGATGACCGGTGTGTACGTCGGCGGATCGGCGGGCGGCCTGGTCACCGCGACGCTGCTCGGCATTCCGGGCACGCCTTCGTCGGTCGCAACGACCTTCGACGGCTTTCCGATGGCCAAGCGCGGCGAGGCCGGTCGCGCCATGTGGCTCGGCGTCTGGAGCTCGCTGTTCGGCGGTCTGATCGGCGGCGTCGTGCTGATCGCGGCGACCGGACCGCTCGCCGAGGTCGCGGTCGCCTTCGGGCCCTGGGAGTTCTTCTCGCTTTTCATCCTTGCCTTGTCGATGGTTGCCGGACTCGTCGGCCGGTCGCTGCTCAAGGGTTTCCTGTCGGGCGCGATTGGCCTGGTGGTTACGGTGCTCGGCAACGACCCGGTGATGGGCCAGCCGCGGCTCACGCTGGGAATCGAATTCCTCGAGGGCGGGATTCCCTTTCTTCCAGTGCTGATCGGCGTGTTCGCGTTCGCGCAGATCATGGGCGACGTGGAGCGCATCGGCCGCGGCGGAACGCTGCACGAGTCGCTCGACCGTGCGATCACGCTGAGCGTGTCGCACCTGAAGGTGATCGGGGAAATCCTATCGAGGCCGCTGCTCCTGCTGTGGACGTCGTTCATCGGCGTGCTGATCGGCGTGCTGCCGGCGATCGGCGGCAGCGCGGCGAACATGATGGCCTACGACCAGGCAAAGAAGTTATCGCGTCATCCCGAGCGCTTCGGTACCGGCACGCCCGAGGGCATCGTCGCTTCGGAATCGGCCAACAACGCGAACGTCGGCGGCTCGCTCGTCACCATCATGGCCTTCGGCATCCCGGGCGATGCGGTCACCGCGGTGATGCTCGGCGCACTTACCATCCACGGCATCCAGTCGGGCCCGCTGTTCATCTCACAGAACACGCAGATTGCCTACGGCATCTTCGCCGCTTACCTGCTCGCGCATCCGATCATGGCGCTGGTGATCGCGCTCGGCGCGCGCCTCATGCTGCGCGTGGTGACGGTGCCGAAAGCCGCGCTGTTCCCGGTGGTGCTCGTGCTGTGCGTGGTCGGCGCCTACGCGCTCGGCAACAACATGTCGACGGTCTATGTTCTTCTGATCTTCGGCCTGCTCGGCTACGCGATGGTGAAGGTCGAGCTGCCGCTCGCGCCGCTGATCCTGGGCGTCATCCTCGGCGATCAGATCGAGACCAACCTGATCCGCGCGATCATGACCGACGCGGATCTGTGGCTTTTCCTGACGCGTCCGATCTCGGGCGGGCTACTCGCCGCATCGGTGGCGTCCGTCGCCTTCGCGCTCTGGCAGCATCGCCGCCAGCGCGGGCGCGAGCTGCCGGACGAGGAAGCGGACGATTTCTAGGTAGACTTGGCGCCCCGGATACGAATCGAACGTACGACCTGCCCCTTAGGAGGGGGCCGCTCTATCCACTGAGCTACCGGGGCGCAGGCCCGATTTTAACGCTCGACATTTTTCTTTGACATTGAACTCTTTCCTCTCGCGTTTCATGGCGTGCATCGCTGGGCGCCTGTGCGGCTTCGACGGACAGACGGAGGAAGAACGGGCATGGCGCGCGACGCGGGCTCAGTAGCACGCAGCGAGGCGGCGCCGAGACCGCTGTTGTCGGTGCCTGACGGCATCGTCCTACTTTGCGGCATGGTGATCGGCGCCGGCATCTTCAAGCTGCCCTCGATGGTCGCGGGCAACACCTCGGGACCCGTGACGTTTCTGCTCGCCTGGCTGCTTGGCGGTGCGGCCTGCTTGTGCGGTGCGCTGATCTATGCGGAGCTCGCCTCGCGCTATCCGGAAACCGGCGGGGAGTACGCCTTCCTGTCGCGCGGATTGGGACGCGGCGTTGCCTTCCTGTTTGCCTGGTCACGCATCACCGTGATCCAGACCGGCGCGATCGCGGCGGTCGCCTTCGTGTTCGGCGACTATGCCTCCGAGATCCTGCCGCTCGGCGCAAACAGTTCGACGCTCTACGCAGCGGCCGCGGTCGTGGCGCTCACTGCGCTCAACTTCGTCGGCACGCTGCAGTCGAAATCGCTGCAGAAGCTGCTTCAGGTCGTGCTCTTCGCGGCGCTCGTATACATCGGCGTCGCGGGCCTCGTCTCCGGCGCGGCGCCCAAGGCGCTCGCAGCGGATGCCGGCGCAGGTTCCTTCGGCGTCGCGATGATCTTCGTCATGTTCACCTTTGGAGGCTGGAACGAGGCCGCCTATCTCGCGGGCGAGGTGCACGACGCGCGGCGCAACATGATCCGTATCCTGGTCTGGGGCATCGCGCTGCTCACCGCGCTCTACCTGCTGGTCAACCTGGGCTATCTGACCGCCCTCGGGCAGGGCGGAATGCGCGAATCGAAGGTCGTCGCGGCCGACCTGATGCGGCTGGTGGCGGGCGAGAAGGCGAGCATCGTGCTCGCCTTGATCGTATGCGTGGCTTCGCTTACCACGATGAACGCGGCGACTTTCACCGGCGCGCGCACGACCTGGGCGCTGGGACGCGACTTCGCGCTGTTCGCGCGCCTCGGGCACTGGCGCGACGCCGGCAGCACGCCCGCGAATGCGCTCCTCCTGCAGGGCGTGATCACGCTTGCGCTGGTCGCGGCCGGCTCGGTCACGCCCGATGGATTCGGCGCGATGGTGGCCTACACGGCGCCGGTGTTCTGGACCTTCTTTCTGCTCACCGCGATCACCCTGTTCGTGTTCCGTGCGCGCGTGGCGGAAGCGCCGGCGTTTCGCGTGCCGCTCTATCCCCTGATCCCGCTCGCGTTCTGCGCGATGTGCGCCTACATGCTGTGGTCGGCCCTGTCCTATGTGAGCAATCCCGAGTACGGGCCGAAATTCGGCGACATGGTGCTCGGCGGTCTGGTGGTCATGCTGGCCGGGATTCCGCTTTACTTTCTCGCACGCGGGGGCCGCACATGAACGTCGCCGGATTGCGCTGCATCGCCGCGGCGGCGGCGTTCTTCTTGATCCCGTTATCCGCGAACGCGCAGGACTATGCGCGCGAGAAGCGATGGGAGTCCGAAGTCGTCGGCAACCTGGTGGTGGGCGAGCCGGTGAA
>JAJDNJ010000006.1 GCA_022340705.1 Betaproteobacteria bacterium | reverse complement strand
CATGGCCGAGACCATTTACATGATCCACGGCATGTGGGGCGGTCCCTGGTATTGGGACAACTTCAAGCGGCATTTCGAGCAGGCAGGATATCGCTGCGTGACCACGACGCTGCGCCATCACGACCGGGATGCGCGGCAGGCCCCGGACCCGCGCCTCGGAACCACCAGCCTGCTCGACTATGCCGAGGACCTCGAGCGAGAGATTGCGAGCCTCGGCGTCAAACCCGTCTTGTGCGGGCACTCGATGGGCGGACTGCTCGCGCAGATGCTGGCGAGTCGGGGGCTGGCGAAAGCCCTCATTCTGCAGACGCCCGCGTCGCCGTCCGGCATCGTCGCGCTCACGCCGTCGGTGATCAAGAGCTTCTGGAGCGTTATGACCACCTGGGGCTTTTGGCGAAAGCCGATGCGGCAGACCTACCGCGAGGCGGTCTACTCGATGCTGCATTTGCTGCCGACCCACGCGCAAAAGGAAACCTACGAGAGATTCGTGCACGAATCGGGACGCGTGGCCTTCGAGATCGGCTACTGGCTCTTGGACTCCCGGCACGCATCCAGGGTCGATCGATCGCGGGTGAGCTGTCCCGTTCTCGTCGTCGCCGGGGCCGAGGACCGCATCACGCCGGCGTCGGTCGTTCGCAAGGTCGCCCGGCGCTACCAGGCGGTGTCGACTTACAAAGAATTCGCGAATCATGCGCACTGGGTGATCGCGGAGCCAGGTTGGGAAGAGATTGTCGAGTTCGAAATCGCCTGGCTGAAAGGCGCCTTGTCGAACGCCGCCTGACGCTGCGGCGTCATTTCGCGGCACGCAGCACGACGGTCAGATTGTCCGCCGGCATCTCGACAACGTCTTCGAGAACGAAACCGCGCAGCGCCGCTTCGCGCACGACGTCGTCCAGGTCGCGCACCCCCCAGCTCGGATCCTGGCGCCGCAGGCTTGCGTCGAACGCCGCGTTCGACGGCGCGGTATGCATGCCGCCGCGCATAAACGGCCCATAGAGGACGAGCGGCCCGCCCGGCGGCAGGCGCTGCTCGCAACCGTAGAGCAGCCCGAGGCAGGCCTCCCAGGGCGCGATATGAATCATGTTGATGCAGACCACCGCGTCGAACGGGTCGAGCAGGTACGGCCAGCGCGCGCTCATCATGTCGAGCGCGATCGGTGCAAGCACGTTCGTGACTTTCTCCTGCGCGATCCAGGCGCGGATCGACGCCCGCGCCTCCGGATCAGGGTCGCTCGGCTGCCAGACCAGGCCCGTCAGTGCGCGCGCGAAGTACACGACATGCTCGCCCGAGCCACTCGCGATCTCGAGCACGCGCCCGCGCGCGGGCAGCACGCGCTGCAGGACCTCGAGGATCGGGCCGCGATTGCGTTGCGCGGCGGGTGCGGACAGTCGCGTCATCGCCTGCGGTGGAGCTTCAGAGTCATCAGCGGTCCGAGCAGCGCCCCCAGGCCGAGCGTAGACCAGGCGATGCCCCAGGCGAAGACATCGTTAGAAGCTTTCCCGCCGCCGGCGAGGTCGAGCGCCCAGCCGAACACCACCGGGCTCACCACGCCCGCGCCGAAGCCGACCACCGAGCGCACCGCGTAGGCCACGCCGAGCGAATGCGGCGGCACGCTCTCGGCCAGCACCAGGGAATGGGTCGACGAGTCGGCGATCGCGGAGAAGTTGTACAGGCAAGCAAGCACCACAAGCGCGGCCGCCGGCAGCAGCATCAGCCAACCAATGGAGAACGACAGTGCGAGGCTGATCACCGACCAGAGCAGAATGGTGCGGGTTCTGCCCCAGCGGTCGGCCATCGTGCCACCGACGATGCTGCCGCCGATGTTGGCCACGTAGCTGATCGCGCCGAGCGAGAGGCCCGCCGCGGCGGCGACCTTCGCCGAGTCGCCGCCCGCCACGAACGCCGCGGTGAGGAACGCGGGCAGCCAGGCCCACAGCCCGAGCAGCTCCCAGTTGTGCGCGGTGTAGCCCCAGATCGACAGCATGCCAGTGCGGTTCCTGAGCACCGCCGGCAGCGAGGCGAGCAGCGACTCGCCGGCCGGGCGCGGATGGACGCGGTTCGGCGTCGCGCGCGTCACGCCGAGGGATACGCCCCAGGCGGCGAGCGGCATCAGCGCGATCGCAGCGATGGCCGCGCGCCAGTCCGAGACCGTCAGCACCAGGCTCGCCGTTCCGAGCGCGGCGGCGTAGCCCGCGCTCGAGGCGGCGATGAAAAATCCCATCGCCCGGCCGCGCCGCGCGGCCCCGACGTTGTCGTTGATCAGCGCGAGGACCGGGGTGTAGGTCCCGCCCTGGCACAAGCCGGTGAGCGCGTGCAGCCACAGCGCCGACGACAGGCCATCGGCAAAAGCGACGAACAGGAAGGGGCTCGCCCAGGCGGCCACGCCCGTCGTCAGCCACGCACGCTTTGCGCCGAAGCGGTCCGACAGGAAGCCGACGATGAACAGCGAACTGAGGTAGCCGAGATGGAACGACGCCTGGATCAGCCCCGCGTCGCGCGCCGAGAGCCCCCAGGCCTCGCGCACCAGCGGCAGCACGGCCGAATAGGCGACAAACCAGCTCGCGGCAAGCGCGCGGCTTGCGCAGACGCCGGCGAGCCAGGCGCCGGAGCCCGGCGCAAGGCCGCCGGCGAGCTTCAAGCCCGCGCCTCGAGTCTGACCGGGATGCGCTGACGGCCGAAGGGCCGGTCGAACTTTTCGTAGCGTCCGGCGAGCTGCGCGCCGCAGTGCGTGCACGCGCCCTTGGCATCGAGCGCGTACGCGCGGATGTCGTACCAGTCGCGCCGGATCACCAGCTCGCCGCAGGACGGACAGTAGGTCGAGCCGCCGGCTTCGTCGTGGACGTTACCGGTGTACACGTAGCGCAGACCCGTGCGCAACGCGATGTCGCGCGCCCGGGTCAGCGTCTCCGACGGCGTCGGCGGGACGTCGCGCATTTTCCAGTCCGGGTGAAACGCGCTGAAGTGCAGTGGCACATCGCGCCCAAGGCGGTCGCGGATCCAGCTGCACTCCGCCTCGATCTCCGCGTCCGAATCGTTCTTGCCGGGGATCAGGAGCGTCGTGATCTCCGTCCACACATTGGTTTCCTTGACCAGGTAGACGAGCGTGTCGAGCACCGGTTGCAGGTGCGCACCGGTGAGCTTGAAATAGAAGTCCTCGGTAAACGCCTTCAGGTCGACGTTCGCCGCGTCGATGCGCGTAAAGAACTCGCGCCGCGGTTCGGGGTGAACGTAGCCGGCGGTCACCGCCACCGTCTGGATCCCTTTCGCGTGGCAGGCATCTGCGGTATCCATCGCGTATTCCGCGAAGATCACCGGGTCGTTGTAGGTGAACGCCACCGACTTGCAACCGAGCCGCTCGGCCGCGAGCGCGATCGCCTCGGGCGTCGCCGCGTCCATCAGCGTGTCCATTTCGCGCGACTTCGAGATGTCCCAGTTCTGGCAGAACTTGCAGGCCAGGTTGCAGCCCGCAGTGCCGAACGAAAGCACGCTCGAGCCCGGGTAGAACTGGTTGAGCGGCTTTTTCTCGATCGGGTCGACGCAGAACCCCGACGAGCGGCCGTAGGTGGTGAGCACCATGCGCCCGCCTTCCATACGGCGCACGAAGCAAAGTCCGCGCTGACCCTCGTGCAGCCGGCAGTCGCGCGGGCAGAGGTCGCACTGCACGCGGCCGTCGTCCAGCGCATGCCACCAGCGCGCCGGATATTTTGATTCGGGCACCATGTCAGTGGCTCGCGACGTCGGCCTCGCGCCATTTCATGGCGCGGTAGCGCAGCACCCGGCAGCGCGCCAGGCGCGTATCGGCCGGCAGGCCCGCCTTGGCGACGAGCTCGGCGAGGAAGCGCCGCTTGTCGGGAATCGATTCCCAGACCTGCGGCAGGAAGGTCGCGCGTCGGTCGTCGAGCTGCACGATCAAACCATCGACGCCCGGCTCAATCGACTCGAGCAGCTCGGCATCGTCGGCGAAATGGATCGGCTTCGGCGTCGAGAGCAGCGACACCTCGAGCTGCGTGCCGGGCCACTCGGCCGCGGTCAGCGGCGCGAAGCGCGGATCGCCGAACGCCGCGGCGAGCGCATTCGCGACGACATCGTCGCCCAGCGCACGTCGAGGCTCGAGGCTGCCGATGCAACCGCGCAGCTTGCCCGCCCTCGTCAGCGTGACGAAAGTTGCACCGGCCTGGCGCAGCCAGAGCGGCGCGTCGACGCGCGGCGCTTCGGCCAGCTCACCGAAGCGATGCGCGATCGCGGCACGCGCAAGCGCAACAAGCCTGCGGCCCGCCTCCTCCGGCGCGACCGGCGCGCCCTCGTAAAGCGCGAACGCAGAATAGCCGACCACCTGGTCTCGTCCGCCCGCAGTGTCGCCCGAATTGCAGGCCCTCAGGCGGCGGATCGACATGCCCCGCGCACGCGCGAGCGCCAGCAGCCCGTTTAACGGAGTCGCCCCACAGGCCTGCTCGTGACGGATGTCGCTCGAGAACGCCTCGATGCGCGTGAGCGTTTCGGCGTCGATCTGCAGCGCTTCACCGTAGGGGTGGTAATGCGACATGTCGGTGCTGACCACGATCAGCGTCTCGGGACCGCCCCACAGGCGCTCGATGACCTGGCTAACCTCGGCGATGCTCGCATCGCCGACGGCGAGCGGTACGAGCGTGAACTCGCCCAGCACGCGCTGCAGGAAGGGGAGCTGCACCTCGAGCGAATGCTCCAAGGCATGCGCCCTTGCGCTCACCACGACCTGCGGCAGGTCGGCAAGTGCGGGGCGCGCACCCGGATCGACGGCGATGCGGCCGAGAGGGGTCTCGAAGGCCTCGGCATCGGGCAGCGCGAGGCCGCGCACCGGCACCCGATGTACCGGGCCGAGCAGCACCACGCGCGTGACGATCCCACGCGCGGGGGTCAACGCGTCGTAGGCGTAGGCGGCCACCGGACCCGAATAGATGTAGCCCGCGTGCGGCGCAACCACGGCCTTGGGAAAGCCCAGACGCGGCTCGAACACCGCGACCGCGTCGAGCATCTCGCCGACGTCGGCGGACAGCGCGCGCGGATTGGCCGGATAGAACGCGCCGGAAACGGCAGCGGGACGCAGAGCGCTCATATTGCCCAGCTGGGGTCGAGGATCGGATTCAAAACCCCCACTGAAAACCTTTCTAGTCCTGCGCTTCGACCTCGTCAAGCACCTCGATCAAGCCTTGTAGCGCGCGGATCACCGATCGGCGGCGCACCTGGCCACGGTCGCCCGCAAATCGGCAGGTCTCGGTCTTCGCCACGCCGTCGCGCAGCGCCCAAGAAAGGCACACCATGCCAACGGGTTTTTGCGGACTGCCGCCGCTCGGCCCCGCGATCCCAGTCACCGCAACCGCGACCGACGCGCGGCTTGCCGCAAGCGCGCCGGCCGCCATCTCGCGCGCAGTTTCTTCGCTCACCGCGCCGTGGCGCGCGAGGGTTTCAGGCCTGACGCCGACCAGCTCCTGCTTGGATTCGTTCGAATAGGTCACGTAGCCGCGCTCGAACCATTCCGAGCTCCCCGCGACCGCGGTGACCGCCTGCGCGATCCAGCCGCCGGTGCAGGATTCGGCAGTGACGAGCAGCAGCGCGCGCGCCTTGAGGCGGGTTCCGACGAGCGTAGCGAGCGTGCTGAGGGGGTCGGCGCTCATCGAGCGGATCAGTACGCGATGCGCTTGACCAGCGCGAGCACGAACAGTGTATAGCCCGCGGCAAGCAGATCGTCGAACATCACGCCGAATCCGCCCTTGAAGCGTCTCTCGAACGCGCGGATGGGCGGCGGCTTGGCAATATCGAACGCGCGAAACAGCACGAAGGCCGCAAGCTGCCAGGGCCAGGCTTTGGGCGCCACGGAGAGCACGAGCATGAACGCGACGATCTCGTCCCAGACCATCGCGCCATGGTCCGCCACGCCCAGGTGCCGCCCGGTCAGCGTGCAGGCCCAGACGCCGAGGGCGAACAGGCCAGCCAGCGCGCCCGCCAGCGCGAGCGGGTCGAGCATCCGGTCGAGCAGCCACCACAGGGGCAGTGCGACCAGCGTGCCGAAGGTCCCGGGGGCGCGCGGCAACGCGCCGATGCCGAAGCCGAGCGCGACGAAATGCGCGGGATGCGCCAGGGCGAACGCCAGGCCCGGATGGCGCCCCATCAGGAGGCGTCCGCGAAGTGGTCGTAGCCCGCGGGTGCCGCCATCTCGAGGCCGCCGGCGTCGAGCAGTACGAGCCGGACCGGCCGGGCCTGGATCGCGCCGATGCGGGTCAGCGGCAGCGCGAGCTCGCACGCGAGTGCTTCGAGCGCCCCGCGCGCCTCCTGCCCGGCGGTGAATACGAGCTCGTAGTCGTCGCCTCCAGCAAGCGCGCAGCGCGCATCGAGCTCAGCGTCACCGGTGCGCAGTCGCGGCAGCGACTCGTAGTGCACCACCGCGCCGACTTCGGAGCGCTCGAGCACGTGCCCGAGATCCGCCGCAAAGCCGTCCGAGACGTCGATCGCAGCGCTTGCCAGGCCGCGCAGACGCTCGCCCAACGCAACGCGCGGCTCGGGCATCTCGAGCCGGCCGCGTGCGATCGACGCGGTCTGCGGCTCGAGGCGCGCGCGATTCTGGCTCGCGGCGAGCGCGGCGCCTGCCGCCCCGACCATGCCCGAGACCCAGATGTCATCTCCCGGGCGCGCGCCGCCGCGCAGCAGCGCGTAGGCCTCCGGCACCTCGCCCAGCACGGTGACCGAGATCGCGAGCGGCCCGCGCGTGGTGTCGCCACCGACCAGGTCGACCTCGAAGCGCCGCGCGAGCGCGAACAGTCCCTCGGCAAACTCCGTGAGCCAGGCTTCGTCCGCGGCCGGCAGAGCGATCGAGAGCGTCGCCCAGCGCGGCGTTGCGCCCATCGCCGCGAGGTCCGACAGGTTGACCGCCAGCGCCTTATGCCCCAGCGCACGTGGCGGCGCGTCGCGGGAAAAATGGCGATCGACGAGCAGCATGTCGGTCGACACGACGAGCGCCATGCCCGGGTCGACGCGCAGCAGCGCCGCGTCATCGCCCACGCCGAGCAGCGTGCGCGCACCGCCTTGAACCGGACGATCGAAGAACCGCCGGATGAGTTCGAATTCGCTCGCCATCGCGCGAGGCGCGGCGTGCCTCAGGCCGTCTGGCGCAGCCGGGCAAACTCGCCGGGGCGCACGGCCTGGGCGACGCGCTCGAGCACGCCGTTGACGAAGCGGTGCCCCTGTGCCGCGCCGAAGTCCTTGCCGAGCTCGATCGCTTCGTTTAGCACGACCTTCACCGGCGTTTCAGGCTGCTCGCTGAGCTCGAGCGTGCCGATGCGCAGAATCGCGCGCTCGATCGGCGACAGCTCGCTCGGTCGGCGCTCGATTAGATGCGGCGCGATGAGCGCGTCGAGCGCCTCGGCGCGCTCGATGCCGCCGCGCACAAGTGTCTCGACCAGCGCCGCGTCGGCGCGCTCGTAACCCTCCAGCGCCTGCGCTTGCGCGACGGCCTCGGCTGCGCTCCCGCCCCCAAGCTGCCAGGCGTAGAGTGCCTGAAGCGCGATCTCGCGCGCGCGTCGCCTTGGATTCTTCACCGTGCGAGCTCCTCGAGGTCGGCACGCAGGCGCGCCATCTCGACCGCTACCCGAACCGCTTCCGCGCCCTTGTCGAGACGCGCCTCGGCCTGCGCCTCGTTTTCGGTGGTCAGGATCGCGTTCGCCACCGGCAGGCCGTACTCGAGCGCAATGTCCATGACGCCGCGCGCCGATTCATTCGCCACGATGTCGAAATGGTAGGTCTCGCCGCGAATCACCAGGCCGACGGCGACCAGCGCATCGTAGCGCCCAGACTGAGCGAGCCACTTGAGCGCGACGGGGATCTCGAGCGCGCCAGGCACCGCCACCTGAACCACGTCGCTGCTCTTCACTCCGAGCCGCTCGAGCTGCGCGGCGACGCGCTCGAGCATGCGCGTTCCGATCGCCTCGTTGTAGCGGCTCGCGACGATGCCGATGCGCAGACCCGCCCCGTCGAGCCGCCCGCGACGCTGGCCGGGAACCGCCACTGCCATGTCCTGCCCGCCCCGTCCCATCAGCTAGCGTTCCGCTTGCGCGCGCTGCTCGACGTAGCGCACGACCTCGAGCCCGAAGCCCGCCATGCTCGGCATCTTGCGCGGCGCGGCCATCAGCACCATGCGGCCCACGCCGAGATCGCGCAGGATCTGCGCGCCGATGCCGTAGCTGCGCAGATCCGCGGTGCGTGCCTCGGCCGCGTCACGCTCGGCGCGCGCCGGACCGAGAAGCCGTGCTTCGAGCATCGCGTCAGTCTGCGCGCAGTTGAGCATCACCATGACACCCGTGCCGTGCGCCGCGATCGCATGCAGCGCGTCGAGCACGCCCCAGCTGTGGGTCCCCGCGCCGGCTTCGAGCAGGTCGAGCGTCGACAGCGGCTCGTGCACGCGCACCATCGCGTCCTCATCGGGTCGCGGCACGCCGTGCACCAGAGCGATATGTGTTCCGCCCGAGGGCGTATCGCGGTACGCGACCATGCGAAAGCGCCCGCTTGCGGTCGCCAGGTCGCGCTCGGTCAGCCGGCGCACGATCGACTCGTTTGCGCTGCGGTACTCGATCAGGTCCGCGATCGTGCCGATCTTGAGCCCGTGGCGCGCCGCGAACGCGATCAGGTCGGGCAGCCGCGCCATCGTGCCGTCGTCGTTCATGATCTCGCAGAGCACCGCGGCCGGCGTCAGTCCCGCGATCCGCGCAAGATCGCAGCAGGCCTCGGTGTGCCCGGCGCGCATCAGCACGCCGCCCGGCTCAGCGACGAGCGGAAAGACGTGGCCGGGCTGAACGATGTCCTCGGCCTTGGCCTGCGGCGCGGCTGCAACCCGCACGGTGAGCGCACGGTCATGCGCCGAAATTCCCGTCGAAATGCCTTCGGCCGCCTCGATCGACGCCGTGAAATTGGTTCCGTGACGCGAGCGGTTGCGCGCGACCATCGGCGCAAGGCCCAGGCGCCGGGCGTGCTCGGCCGTGATCGGCATGCAGATCAACCCGCGGCCGTGCTTGGCGAGGAAGTTGATCTTCTCCGCGCTGACGAACTCGGCGGCGAAGACCAGGTCGCCTTCGTTCTCGCGGTCTTCGTCGTCGACCAGTACGACGATGTTGCCCGCCCGGATCTCGGCAATGATCTCGGCGATCGGGCTGACGGTCGTGGCGGCGCGGCGCATCGGGGCATTATAGCGACGCGCGCACCAGCAAAAACGGGGCGCGCTGCGCCCCGTTTCCGATGCCTCCCCGCCGCGCCTATTCGGCGCTTTCCTCTCCCTCCGGGGTGCTCGCCTGCTCGCTGCCCGTGGCACCGCGTGCGCGAATGCGCTCGCGAATGCGCGCAGATTTACCGGTGCGCCCGCGCAGGTAATAAAGCTTGGCGCGGCGCACCTCGCCGCGGCGCTTCACCTGAATGCCGGCGATCAGTGGAGAGTGGGTCTGAAAGGTGCGCTCGACGCCTTCGCCCGAGGAAATCTTGCGCACGGTAAACGAGGAATTGAGGCCGCGGTTGCGTTTGGCGATGACCACGCCCTCGAAGGCCTGGGTCCGCTTGCGGTTGCCTTCGACCACCGTGACGCTCACCACGACCGTATCGCCCGCCGAAAAATCGGGAACCTTCTTGCCGAGCCGCTTGATTTCTTCCTGCTCGAGTTGCTGGATCAGATTCATCGTTTCTCTCCGTCTTCGTGCTCGCGCCGGAATTCCTCCAGCAACGTGCGTTCCTCGTCGTTCAATCCCCTTGCCGCGAGCAGCTCCGGCCGCCGCCGCCAGGTCCGCCCCAGCGCCTGCTTCAGGCGCCAGCGGCGAATGTTCGCGTGATGCCCTGAGAGCAGCACCTCCGGCACCCGCGCGCCGCCGACCACCTCGGGTCGCGTGTACTGCGGGCAATCGAGCAAACCGTCCACGAACGATTCCTCGGCAGCCGAACCCGCGTCGCCCAGCGCGCCCGGCAGCTGGCGCACCACCGCGTCGATCAGCGCCATCGCGGCAATCTCGCCACCCGACAGCACGAAATCCCCGATCGACAGCTCTTCATCCACCCGCTGCTCGAGCAATCGCTCGTCGATCCCCTCGTAGCGACCGCAGAGCAGCGTCACCGCCTCCCGCCCCGCCAGCTCGATCGCCTTCGCGTGATCGAGCCGAGCGCCCTGCGGCGAGAGGTAAATCACCTTTCCCACCGACCCGCAGGCCGACCGCTGCACGGCGGCCGCCGCATCCAGCGCACGTCCCAGCGGCTCGGCCATCAGCACCATGCCGGGACCGCCGCCGTAGGGCCGGTCATCGACCGTGCGGTAGCTGTCGGTGGTGAAATCGCGCGGATTCCACAATCCCAGCGCCCACAGCCCCTGCTCCAGCGCGCGGCTGCTGATCCCGCTGTCGGCAATCGCGCCGAACATCTCCGGAAACAGGCTCACCACGTCGAACCGAATCACGATCCGCGCCACACCGCTTGCCGGCGCAGTCTCACCAGTCCGCGCCCCACACCACCTCGATCCGGCCACCCTCGAGGTCCACCGCGCGCACCACCGTCGGCACCCAGGGCAACAAGCGTCGGGACTCGCCCGCCGCCCCCTCGAGCACCATCACGTCGTGCGCACCGTTCGAGAACAGCGACTGCACCTTGCCGAGCACCATGCCCGACTCGTTCACCACCTCCAGGCCGACCAGGTCGTCCCAGTAATAACGCCCCGCTTCGAGCGCCGGCAATCTCTCACGCGGCAGCTCCACCACCGCGCCCTGCAGTGCCTCGGCCTGCGCGCGATCGTCGATGCCCTCGAGCTTCGCGACCAGCGCCGCGCCGTGCGCCTTCGCCTGCTCGACCGTACGCGACACGCCGCGAATCCACCACTGCGTCTGAAGCTTCAGGTCCTCCGGATCATCGACCAGCACCCGGATCCAGCCGCGCACGCCGAAGGCGCCCGCGACATGCCCCATCGTCAACCGCCGATCAGGCGGCCTTCTTGCCAAACTGCTTGACCAGGCGCACCACCGTCGGCGAGAGCTGCGCGCCCTTCGACTTCCAGTGCGCCACGCGCTCCAGATTCACGCGCAGCGTTTCGCGCCCCTCGGGCGCCTTGGGGTCGTAGAACCCGAGGCGCTCGATGAAACGGCCGTCGCGCGAACGCCGCGAATCGGCGACCACGAAGTGATAGAAAGGCCGCTTGTTGGCGCCGCCTCGCGCCAGTCGAATGACCACCATCTTGGAAACCCTGCCTTGCTGCGAAAAGCCGCGGATTATACGGGAAAAATCAGGGCATTGGAAAGCCCGGACGCGCCTCGGCGCGAGGCGCTCAGCGCAGCCCGGGGAGCGTGCCGCGCAAGCCGCGCATCAGGCGCGCCATGCCCCCACCCTTCATCATCTTCATCATCTTCTGCATCTGCTCGAACTGCTTGAGCAGGCGATTGACCTCCTGCACCGGGACCCCCGCGCCGGCCGCAATGCGCCGCTTGCGCGAAGCCTTGATCAGCTCGGGCCGGCGGCGCTCGGCCGGCGTCATCGAGTCGATGATGCCTTCGACGCGCCGCATCTGGCGCTCGTCACCGGTCTGGCCCGGGCCGATCTGGCCCGCGAGCTGGGCCGGGAGCTTGTCCATCAGGGCGCTCAGCCCGCCCATCTTGCGCATCTGCTGAATCTGGCTCTTGAAGTCCTCGAAATCGAAGCCCTTGCCCTTTTTCAGCTTCTCGGCGACGCGCTGCGCCTCCTCGAGGTCGACCTGCTTGTGCGCCTCCTCCACCAGGCTGACGATGTCGCCCATGCCGAGGATGCGCGAGGCCATGCGCTCGGGATGGAAGGGCTCGAGGCCGCTCAGCTTCTCCCCGGTCCCGACGAACTTGATTGGCCGCCCGGTCACCCGCCGCACCGACAGCGCGGCGCCACCGCGCGCGTCGCCGTCAAGCTTGGTGAGGACCACGCCGGTAAGCGGCAGCGCTTCGCTGAACGCCTTTGCGACGTTGACCGCGTCCTGGCCCTGCATCGCATCGACGACGAACAGCGTTTCGACCGGCGAGAGCAGCCCATGCAGCTCGCGCACCTCGCGCATCATCGCTTCGTCGATCGCCAGGCGCCCTGCGGTGTCGACGATCAGCACATCGAAATAGCGCGTCCTGGCATGCTCGAGCGCGCGTTGCGCGATTGCCGCTGGCGCCTCGCCGCTGTCGGTCGGCAGGAATTCCGCGCCGGCCTGCGCCGCAACGGTTTTCAGCTGTTCGATCGCCGCCGGTCGATACACGTCGCAGGACACGAGCAGCACGCGCTTGCGCTGCTCGATCAGGTGCCGCGCGAGCTTGCCGGTCGTCGTCGTCTTGCCCGAGCCCTGCAGGCCGGCCATGAGAATCACCGCGGGCGGCTGCGTCGCGAGGTCGAGCGCAACGTTCGCCTCGCCCATCAGCCGCGTGAGCTCGCGGTGCACCACGCCGACCAGTGCCTGACCGGGCGTCAGGCTGCCGATCACCTCCGCACCGAGCGCTTTTTCGCGCACCGCCGCGATGAAGTCCTTGACCACCGGCAGCGCACAGTCCGCCTCGAGCAGCGCGATGCGCACCTCGCGCAATGCGTCCTGCACGTTCGCTTCGGTGAGCCGCGCCTCGCCGCGAATCGTCTTGACGATGCGGGCGAACCGGCCGGTGAGTGTTTCGAGCATGCGCTGTGGCTGCCGGGGCGCGCCGCGTTCGGTCGCAGCGCGGTGATACACTGAATTGATGCCCGATATTTTAATGCACGGCGCCGCTGCCGCCGCGTACGCCGGGCTCGCTCTGCATTTCTGGAACTCGCGCTGGCGCGCGCCGCGTCAGCCCGTCGCGGGCCTGCGCGCCTGGGAACGCGCCGCGATCCTCGTCCCGCTTGCGCTGCAGGGCTGGACGCTGGCGCACGACCTGTTTGTCTCAACGCCGGTGCGCTTCGGCTTCGCGCAGGCGTTGTCTGTCATGCTCTGGCTCGGCGTAGCGGTCTACTGGGTCGAGAACTTGCTCTACGACCTCGAGGGCGTCGAGCCGATGGTGCTCGGCGCCGCTGCGCTCGCCACGCCGCTGCCCGCCATATTCCCCGGCCTGCCGCTGGGCGATGCGAGCCTGCACTCGATCGAATTCCGCCTGCACCTGGTGCTCGCGATGATCGCCTACAGCCTGTTCGTGATCGCGGTGCTGCATGCGACGCTCATGGCGCTCGTCGAGAGGCGCCTGCATCATCTGCACCACGGCAATGCCATGCTCGAGGCAGCTGGCCCGCTCGTCGGACCGCTCTCGCGCCTGCCGCCGCTGCTCACGCTCGAGCGGCTGCTGTTCCGCATCATCGCGCTTGCGTTCGGCTTTCTCACGCTGACTCTGATCACCGGCATCCTGTTCTCGGAAAGCCTGTTCGGGCGCGCGCTGCGCTTCGACCACAAGACCGTGTTTGCGATCCTGTCCTGGCTGACCTTCGGCGCGCTGCTCGTCGGCCGCTATTTCTACGGCTGGCGCGGGCGCACCGCACTGCGCTGGACGCTGGGCGGATTCGTGCTGCTGCTGCTTGCGTACGTCGGCAGCCGCTTCGTGCTCGAAGTGATCCTCGGGCGCGGCTGAGGCAGTCGGCGTGGACTGGCTGGACGACTACGAGCTCACCACCGAGGTGATCGGGCTCATCGTGCTGCTCGTGATGTCGGGCTTCTTCTCCATTTCGGAGACCAGCATGATGGCGCTCAACCGGTATCGGCTGCGCCATCTGGTGACCGAAGGGCACGGCGGCGCGAAGCGCGCCGCGGCCCTTTTGCGACGCACCGATCGCCTGCTCGGCGCAATCCTGATCGGCAACAACTTCGTCAACATCGCCGCGGCGGTCCTCGCGAACGTAATCGCAGTGGATCTGCTCGGCCAAGGCAAGCTGGCCTACGCGGTGACCACCGTCGGCACGACCTTCGCGCTGGTCGTTTTCGCCGAGATCGTGCCCAAGGTGATCGGCGCCACTTACCCAGAGCGCATTGCCCTGCCGCTCGCCTACGTGCTCGGCCCGCTGCAGCGCCTGCTTACGCCCGTGGTCTGGTTCGTCAACCTGTTCGCGCGGCCGCTGCTGCATTTGGGAGGCGTGCGCGCGAACGCCGAGCACGAGGCGCCGCGCCTGTCTCCGGCCGAGATCCGCACGCTGGTCCTCGAGTCGTCGCACTTCATGCCGAAGAAGCACGTCTCGATCCTGCTCAATCTTTTCGACCTGGGCTCGATCACCGTGCAGGACATCATGGTGCCGCGCGCCAAGATCGAATCGATCCGGCTCGACGACGATATGGAGACCATCGCGCGCCAGCTCGCCACCAGCTACCACATGCGGCTGCCCGTGTACCGATCGAGCATGGGCGAGGTCGCGGGCGTGCTGCACCTGCGCAAGGTGCTCGGCCTGCTCAGCGCGGGCGGCCTGGACCGCGCGGCGCTCGAGCAGATGCTCGCCGATCCGTACTTCGTGCCGGCAAGCACGCCGGTGCTCGCACAGCTGCAGTACTTCCAGGAGAGTCGTGAGCGCATCGCGCTCGTGGTCGACGAGTATGGCGAGGTACTCGGACTGGTCGCCCTCGAGGACATCATTGAGGAAATCATCGGCAAATTCACGACCTCGCTGCCCTCGGCCGCACCCGCGCTTGCCTGGGACGAGGAGGGCATGGCGCTCGTCGACGGTGGCATGGCGGTGCGCGAGCTCAACCGCGCGCTCGACCTCTCGCTGCCGACCGACGGCCCCAAGACGCTGAACGGCCTGGTTCTGGAGCAGCTGCAGGACATTCCGGAAGCCAACGTCGCGCTCAAGGTCGATGGCGTGCCGATGGAGATCGTCGCGGCGCAGGGTCGGGTGGTCAAAACCGTGCGCCTGTTCCGCCCCCCGCCCCCGGCCGAGCTGGAAACAGATTAAGCATTCGTAAACCGGTCGTCCGAAAACAGGGAAAAACTCACGAACTCAGGCCTTTAGAGCGGAAACCTGAGGCTTTACAAAAAAGATCCTGCAGGGCATCATCGACCACTGTCTCGAGGTGTGAACACACCGGAGGAAGCACGGTATGGCGACGGCAGCGGCAGCGAAACCCAAAGAGTTCGTCTTCAACTGGGAAGGTAAGGACCGTAGCGGCAAGACGCTGCGTGGGGAGATTCGTGCGCCCGGCCAAAACGTGGTGCAGGCCACCCTGCGCCGTCAGGGCATCCTGGTGCAGAAGATCCGCAAGCAGCGCATGCGCGGCGGCGGCAGGGTCACCGACAAGGACATCACGCTGTTTACGCGCCAGATGGCGACGATGATGAAGGCCGGCGTGCCTCTGTTGCAGTCGTTCGATATTGTCGGCAAGGGGGCTTCGAACCCGGCGGTCACCAAGCTGCTGCACGATGTGAAGACCGACGTGGAAACCGGCTCGTCGCTCGCGGCTGCGTTCCGCAAGTACCCGCTCTATTTCGATGCCCTGTTTTGCAATCTGGTGGCCGCCGGCGAGCAAGCCGGGATCCTGGAGACGCTGCTCGAACGTCTGGCGACGTACAAGGAAAAGATCCTCGCGATCAAGTCGAAAATCAAGAGTGCCCTCTTCTACCCGATCGCGATCATCGTCGTCGCGTTCATTATCACCGCGGTGATCATGATTTTCGTGATTCCCGCGTTCAAGCAGGTCTTCGAGAGCTTCGGCGCCGACCTGCCGGGGCCGACGGTGCTGGTGATGACCATCTCAGACTATTTCGTCGAGTACTGGTACATCATCTTCGGCGTTCTGGGCTTCGGAACCTGGGGTTTCTTGGAGTCCTGGAAGCGATCGGTCGGGGTACAGATCTTCATGGACCGCCTGATTCTTCGCGTCCCGGTGTTCGGCGATCTCGTGCGCAAGTCGACAATCGCGCGCTGGACCCGCACGCTGTCGACGATGTTCGCGGCGGGTGTGCCGCTGGTCGAGGCGCTCGACTCGGTGGGTGGCGCGTCGGGCAACCACATCTACATGATGGCGACCAAGCAGATCCAGGCGGAGGTGTCGACCGGCACCTCGCTCACCGTGGCGATGCAGAACGCGAACGTGTTTCCGTCGATGGTGCTTCAGATGTGCTCGATTGGCGAAGAAACCGGCGCTCTCGATTCGATGCTTTCCAAAGTCGCCGACTTCTACGAGCAGGAAGTCGACGACGCGGTCGAGGCCCTGTCTTCACTGATGGAGCCGATGATCATGGTCGTGCTCGGCACACTGATCGGCGGCATGGTCGTCGCCATGTATCTGCCGATCTTCAAGCTGGGCCAGGCGATCTGAGGGCGCAGCCGAACGATCGCGCGGCATGACCGCGCTCGGCTGGGTCGCCCAGCCTTCCGTATTTCCGTGGATCGCGCTCGTGCTCGGGCTGTGCATCGGCTCGTTCCTGAATGTCGTGATCCACCGCCTGCCGAAGATGCTCGAGCGCGACTGGCGCGTCCAGTGCGCGGAACTTGATGGACGCGAGCCGGAAAGGGCAGAGCCGTACAACCTGGTCGTGCCGCGCTCGCGCTGTCCGAGCTGTGCGCGACCGATCCGCGCGCTGGAAAACGTGCCGCTGCTCAGCTGGGCGGCGCTGCGTGGCAAATGCGCCGGCTGCGGAGCGCGTATCAGCCTGCGCTACCCCGCGGTCGAGCTCGCCGCCGGGCTAATGGCGGCTTACGCGGCCTGGCGCTTCGGCTTCACGCCGGCGGCCTTCGGCGCCATGGTGCTCGCCTGGACGCTGCTCGCGGCCGGCGTGATCGATCTCGACACCCAGCTGCTGCCGGACGATCTCACCCTGCCGCTGCTCTGGGCCGGGCTGCTGTTCAATCTGTTCGGCACCTTCGCCACCCTGCCGAGCGCGGTGATCGGCGCGATGGCCGGCTACCTCGTGCTCTGGCTCATTTACTGGCTGTTCAAGCTGACGACCGGAAAGGAGGGCATGGGTTACGGCGACTTCAAGCTGCTCGGGGCGCTGGGCGCCTGGCTCGGCTGGCAGGCGCTGCCGCTCGTGATTCTGCTCTCCTCGGTGGTCGGCGCAGCAATCGGCATCTCACTCATGCTATTCGCGCGCCACGCGCGCGAAACCCCGATCCCGTTCGGGCCGTACCTGGCGAGCGCGGGCGTGATCGGGCTGTTCTGGGGCCCGGAAATCGTGCGCCGCTGGCTGCCGCTGCTCGGCTGATGCGGCGGGGTGGCGCGGAGCATGCCGTTCGTGATCGGCCTCACTGGCGGCATCGGCAGTGGCAAGAGCGCCGCGGCCGATGAGTTCGCCCGCCTCGGCGCCACGCTCGTCGACACCGACGCGATCGCGCACGCGCTGACTGCGCCCGGCGGTGCGGCGATCGACGCGGTGCGCACCCTGTTCGGCGACAGTGCGATCGACGCGAGCGGCGCAATGGATCGCGCGTGGGTGCGTGCACGCGTTTTTGCCGACCCGGACGCGCGGCGCCGTCTCGAGGCGGTGCTGCATCCGCTGATTCGGCGCGAATCCTCGGCGCGCGTGCGCGCTGCGCCCGGCCCCTATGTCGTGCTTGTCGTTCCGCTGCTGGTCGAATCGCAGGACTACCGCGCGCGCGTCGACCGGGTGCTCGTCGTGGACTGTCCCGTCGAGCTGCAGGTCGCGCGCGTGTGCGCACGCAGCGGCCTGTCTGAGGAGGAAGTGCGACGCATCATCACGGCGCAGGTTTCGCGCGAGGCGCGCCTCGCGGCCGCCGACGACGTCATCGACAACAGCGGAACGCTGGAGGCACTGCGCAGCCAGGTACAGCAACTCCACACGCAGTACCTCGTGCGCGCCGCGTCGGCTTGACGCGGCGCGCGCGTGACGCGGGGGGCGCAAGCGCCGCGTCGCTCGGTTGTCATGAGGGCGTCGTTCCGTCAGAATTTAAGAGGTTTTTGACCACCACCCGGCCGGGAAGGGTCCGTGATCACCTACGAGTACCCTCTCAACGAGCGCATCCGGACGCTGCTGCGTCTGGAAGATCTATTCGAACGCTCGCGCTATTTCATCGCGCGCGGGGGTGCGCACGACCACCACATGGCGCTGATCACGCTGTTCGAGGTGCTCGAGGTCGCGAGCCGTGCCGATCTCAAGTCCGACCTATTGCAGGAACTCGAGCGCCAGAAGCAGGTGCTGCACTCGTTTCGTGACAACCCAGAAATTTCCGAGGAGGCGCTCGACAGCGTCCTGCGCGACATCGAGCAGGCCTCCGCATCGATCCTGGCGATGACCGGAAAGATCGGTCAATACCTGCGCGAAAACGAGTGGCTGATGTCGATCAAGCAGCGCACCGGCATTCCCGGCGGTGCCTGCGAGTTCGATCTGCCGTCGTTTCATTTTTGGCTGCACCGGCCGTCCGAGGAACGCATGGAGCAGCTCGCTGCCTGGACCAGTCCGCTCTACCCGCTGCGCGACGGCAGCGCGATCATCCTGCGCATCCTGCGCGAATCGGGAAAGCCCCAGACCGCGAGCGCGGCACTCGGAACCTACCAGCAGATGCTCGGCGGCAAATCCGCGCACATGATGCGCGTGCGCCTGGCCGAAGACGTGCCCTGCGTTCCCGAGATCAGCGCCAACAAGTACGTGCTCAACGTGCGCTTCCTGCTGCAGAGCGGAGAAGACCCGCGCCCACGGACGCCGGACTGGGACGTTGATTTCGAGCTCACCTTCTGCTCGCTTTGAGCGCGACCCGGAAAATTCCCTGTCCGCGCTGCGGTGCACCCGCGGCGTTTTCTCCGTCCAATCCTTGGCGCCCGTTTTGCAGCGAGCGCTGCAAGCTGATCGATCTGGGCAACTGGGCGAACGAGCGCTACCGAGTACCGGCGTCGGTGCCGCAGGGCGACGACGCGGATCGCGCGCCGGACGACGCGGATCCCGCCTAGCGCCAGCTCGCCCCGATCATGGCAAGCCCGTGCGCGCCGTGGCGGTGGGCGGCGTCCTGATCCTCGGGTCGCATCCCGCCGATGGCATAGACAGGGATGCTCGCGCCACGCGCGAGCGCGGCGAAACCCGGCCAGCCGAGCGTGCGTGCGCCGGGATGGGACGGCGTGGCCTTGACCGGACCGAGCACCGCGAAGTCGAGCTCGAGACGCATCGCCTGGGCGAGCTCGGCCGCATCGTGGCAGGACGCGGCGACGAGTGCATGCGACGGGCGTGCAGACAACGCCATCAGGCTGGCTGCGCGGTAGTGCACGCCGTCGGCCCCCGTCGCCTCGGCCATCGCCGCATCATCGTTGATCAGGACCCGGGCGCCGGCCCGATGCGCGCGCTCGACGACCGCGCGCGCGAAGGCGCTGCGCTCGGCTGACGCCAGCTCCGGCTCGCGGACTTGAAGCAGGCGCAGGCCCGCGGCCAGGCGCAGGTCGATGCGCGCAAGCTGCGCTTCGATGCCGAGACCCGCGGCGTTCGTGATCGCATAGGTCGGCGGAAGCGCGAGCGAAGCGAGCACCGGTGCGTTCGCCGGCAGCATCGGTGCCGCGAGCGGCGCGTCCAGTCGCTGCCAGAAGATGTCCTGCGCCTCTTTCGAGTGCGGCTCGCCGCGCCAATCCGTCACCCGGAAGAAATGCAGCCGTACTGTCGCATGCGGATAGGCGTACACGCGCGTGATCCACGGCGCGGCGTCCACCACGTCGATGCCGAGCTCCTCGTGCAGTTCACGCGCAAGCGCATGCTCCGGCGCCTCGCCCGACTCGACCTTGCCGCCCGGGAATTCCCAGTAGCCGGCGAAGACCTTGCCGACCGGCCGACAGGCGAGCAGAAACGCGCCGTCGGCGCGCAGGATCACTGCGGCGGCGACGTCGACGACCGCGCCCACCGCAGCTGCGGCGCTAGCGCCGCTTGGCGGCACTCGCTCGCCGGCGCGGGCCAGCGCCCGTCAGGCGGCGACCCGCCCAGTCGCGCGCGAAGTGATAGGCGACGCGCCCGCTGCGCGAGCCGCGCTGCAGCGCCCATTGCAGGGCTTCCTCGCGTGCCTCGACCGCCTCCGCCGCGCTGCAGCCGAAGCTCTTGAGCCAATGCGCCACGATCGCGAGGTACTCGTCCTGGTCGAACGGGTAGAAGGTCACCCACAGGCCGAAGCGCTCGGAGAGCGAGATCTTCTCTTCGACCGTCTCGCCGGGGTGAATTTCGTCCCCGACGTACTTGGTCGCCAGGTTCTCCTCCATGTACTCGGGCATCAGATGGCGCCGGTTCGAGGTCGCGTAGATCAGGAGGTTCTCCGAGGTCGTCGAGATCGAGCCGTCGAGCGCCACCTTGAGGGCGATGTAGCCGGCGTCGCCCGCTTCGAAGCTGAGGTCATCGCAAAACAGCAGAAAACGCTCGGGCCGCGTCGCGACCGCGTCGGTGACCTGCGGCAAGTCCATGAGATCGTTCTTCTCGATTTCGATCAGGCGCAGGCCCTCGCGCGCATATTTGTTGAGCAGCCCCTTCACGATTGAGGACTTGCCCGTGCCGCGCGCACCGGTGAGCAGCACGTTGTTCGCCGGCTGCCCGGCGAGGAACTGACGCGTGTTCTGCTCGACCTTGTCGATCTGCGGCGCGATGCCCTGAAGGTCGGTAAGACGCATGCGGTGCACGTGGCGCACCGGCTCGAGCCGGCCACCGCCGTCGAGCCCGCTGCGCCGGCGCCAGCGGAATGCGACGCTTGCGCTCCAGTCGACAGGCGGCGGTGCCGGTGGCAGCAGCGCCGCGAGGCGCTCGAGCACGGTGTCGGCCTTGCGCAGCGTGTCTTCGAGATCGTTCTTGCGCTTGCTCATGCTAGGTCCGGTACTCTGCGTTGATTTTGACGTAGTCGAAGCTGAGATCGCAGGTCCACAGCGTCGCCGCGGCCGCGCCGCGGTTGAGCGCGACGCGCAACTCGAATTCCGGCTTGCCCATCGCCGCGACTGCCTGGTCCTCGTTGTACTCCGGGTCGCGCGCCCCGCCTCGGGCGACGCGCAGACCGTCCAGATAGAGATCGACCCTTCCGGCATCCAGGTCCGCGACCCCGGCGTAGCCGATCGCCGCGAGAATCCGCCCGAGGTTGGGATCAGAGGCGAAGAATGCGGTCTTGACGAGCGGCGAGTGGGCGATCGCGTAGGCGATGCGCCGGCACTCGTCCTCGTCGCGCCCACCCTCGATCCGCAGGGTCACGAACTTCGTCGCACCCTCGGCGTCACGCACGATCCCTTGCGCAAGGCGGATGGCGACCGCGTCGATCGTCTCGCCGAGGCGCGCGAGGTCGGCGGCGTCGCGCGCGGCGACACCCGCGCCGCCGCTTGCGACAAGCATGAACGCATCGTTGGTCGACATGTCCCCGTCGACGGTGATGGCGTTGAACGAGCGCTCGGCGGCATTGCGCAGCAGGCTCTCAAGGTCGGCGCGCGCGACGACCGCATCGGTCGCGACGAAGGCGAGCATGGTCGCCATGTCCGGCCGGATCATGCCCGCGCCTTTGGCGATGCCCGTCACGCGCACCTCGCCGCCCGACAAGACCGCGCGCTGCGAGGCCGCCTTGGGCACGGTGTCCGTGGTCATGATCGCTTCGGCTGCCTGCGCCCAATTCGCCTCGCGCAGATCCGCGACCGCCGCCGGCAGGCCGTCGAGAATGCGCTCCACGGGCAACGGTTCCATGATCACGCCGGTGGAGAACGGCAGGATCTGTTCGACCGCGCAACCCAGCGCCCGCGCGAGGCCCTCGCAGACGGCGCGCGCGCGCGCGATCCCGTCCTCGCCGGTGCCGGCATTCGCGTTTCCCGTGTTCACGACCAGCCCGCGCGCCTCCCAGCCCGCGGCCAGATGGCGCAGCGCGAGGGTCACCGGCGCCGCGCAAAACCGGTTCTTGGTGAACACGCCGGCGATCGTGCTGCCCGGCGCGAGCCGCATGACCAGAAGGTCACGCCGCCCGACCTTGCGGATGCCGGCCATTGTCACGCCGAGCGCAACCCCCGCGATCGGCTCCAGCGCAGCGGGATCGGGTGGTGCGAGATTGACGGCCATCCGCGGACCGCTCTAGCGAGGGATGGCGGGACGCCGGCGCCAAAGCACGCGCGACAACACGGGGCTCAGACCAGTCTGCCGTGGCAATGCTTGTACTTCTTGCCCGAGCCGCAGGGGCAGGGTTCGTTGCGTCCGACCTTCTGTCTCGCGCGCACCGGCGCTTGCGGCTTGCGCGCGTCCGCGCCGGAGGCCTCCAGCGCATCCGCGTAGTCCGCGTGCTGCAGGCGCACGTTCTCGACGTGCGCTGCGTCGTCGACCTGCGGTAGCTCGTTCGAGGCGCGGACTTCGAGCAGCATCAACGTCTTGGTCACCTCGAGCTTCACCGCCTCAAGCAGCGCTCCGAACAGCTCGAAGGCCTCGCGCTTGTACTCCTGCTTGGGATTCTTCTGCGCGTAGCCGCGCAAATGTATGCCCTGGCGCAGGTGGTCGAGCGCCGCGAGATGCTCGCGCCAGTGCGCATCGAGAATCTGCAGCGTGATGTAGCGCTCGTACTGACGGAAGGCCTGCTCCGCCCCGTCGGGCACTTTTCCACGGTAGGCCTCGTGCGCCTGCTCAATGATGCGCCCGAGGAGCGGCTCGTCGTGCAGTTCCGGTTCCGCCTCGAGCCAGCTGCGCACCGGCAGCGCCAGATTCAGCTCGCTCTGCAGCGCGGTTTCCAGGCCGGCCGGATCCCACTCGTCCTCGACGCTCTCCTCCGGGACGTACTGGCGGAACAGATCGGTCACCACACCGGCGCGCAGGTCGGCGATGCGCGAAGACACGTCTTCCGACTCGAGCAGCTCGTTGCGCAAGGCATAGATCGTCTTGCGCTGATCGTTGGCGACGTCGTCGTATTCGAGCAGCTGCTTGCGGATGTCGAAGTTGCGTCCCTCGACCTTGCGCTGCGCACTCTCGATCGATCGCGTCACCATGCCGTGCTCGATCGGCTCGCCCTCGGGCATCTTGAGCATCACCATGATGCGGTTGATGCGCTCGCCGGCGAAGATCCTCAGCAGATCGTCCTCGAGCGAAAGGTAGAAGCGCGACGATCCGGGGTCGCCCTGCCGCCCGGAACGGCCGCGCAGCTGGTTGTCGACGCGGCGCGATTCGTGCCGTTCGGTGCCGATGATGTGCAGGCCGCCCTCGCGGATCACCTTGTCGTGCAACGCCTGCCATTCCGAGCGCAGCTGCGTGACGCGCTTTTCCTTGTCGCCCGCCGACAGGTTCTCGGTGGCCTCGATGAGATCGCACTGCTTCTCGACGTTGCCGCCGAGCACGATGTCCGTGCCGCGGCCGGCCATGTTGGTCGCGATGGTGATCATTTGCGGGCGGCCGGCCTGCGCGACGATTTCCGCCTCGCGCGCATGCTGCTTCGCGTTCAGCACCTGGTGCGGCAGACCGTCCTTCTGCAGCATTTCCGAGAGCAGCTCGGATTTCTCGATCGAGGTTGTGCCGACCAGCACCGGCTGGCCGCGCTGATGGCAATCGCGGATGTCGTCGACGATGGCCTTGTATTTTTCTTTCGCCGTACGGTAGACCTGGTCGAGGCGGTCGTCGCGGATCATCTTCTTGTGCGTTGGCACGACCACGGTTTCCAGCCCGTAGATCTCCTGGAACTCGTAGGCCTCGGTATCCGCTGTGCCCGTCATCCCCGCGAGCTTGGCGTACTGGCGGAAGTAGTTCTGGAAGGTAATCGATGCGAGCGTCTGGTTCTCGTTCTGCACCTGGACGTTCTCTTTCGCCTCGACCGCCTGGTGCAGGCCTTCCGACCAGCGCCGGCCGTGCATCAGGCGACCGGTGAACTCGTCGACGATGACCACTTCCCGACCCGAGCCGGCGTCCTGCACGACGTAGTGCTGGTCGCGCTGGAACAGGTGGTGCGCGCGCAGCGCCGCGTACAAGTGGTGCACTAGGTTGATATACGCCGGCTCGTAGAGGCTCGCGCCCTGCGGCAGCAGGCCGACGCGCCCGAGAATCTCCTCGGCCTTCTGGTGTCCCGACTCGGAAATCACGATCTGGTGGTTCTTTTCGTCGACCCAGAAATCACCCGCGCCCTTTTCTTCTTTCTGGCGCACGAGCAGGGGCGCGACTTCGTTCATGCGCAGGTAGACCTCGGTGCGGTCCTCGGCCTGACCCGAGATGATGAGCGGCGTGCGCGCTTCGTCGATCAGGATCGAATCGACCTCGTCGACAATCGCGAAATGCAGTCCGCGCTGGTAGCGCTCGTCGACGTGCATCGCCATGTTGTCGCGCAGGTAGTCGAAGCCGAACTCGTTGTTCGTCCCATAGGTGATGTCGGCGGCATAGGCGGCGCGCTTCTCATCAGGCTCCATGCCGGGAACGTTGACGCCGACGCTCAAGCCGACGAAGTTGTAGATTTTTCCCATCCACTCGGCATCGCGCCGGGCGAGGTAGTCGTTGACGGTGACGATGTGAACGCCTTTGCCGGTGAGCGCGTTGAGATAGGCGGGCAGCGTGGCAACGAGCGTCTTGCCCTCGCCGGTGCGCATCTCGGCGATCTTGCCGTCATGCAGCACCATTCCACCAATCAGCTGCACGTCGAAATGTCGCATGCGCAGCGCGCGCTTGCCCGCCTCGCGCACGACGGCAAAGGCCTCGGGAAGCAGCGCGTCGAGCGCCTCGGCCTCGATCGCGGCGCGCCGATCTTCCGGCGCCTGCGCCGTCTGCTCGGCGTAGCGGCTGCGCAGCTCGGCGGTCTTGCCGGCGAGCGCCGAGTCGGACAGCGCGGCGATCTCCGCTTCGAGCGCGTTGATGCCTGTGACGATGCGCGAGTACTGCTTGAGCAGCCGGTCGTTGCGGCTGCCGAATATCTTCGTTAGGACGTTGGCCATGGAGCAGTCTTCACCACGCCCGCGCCGGGCACGCGGGTCGCGGCGCGCGAGCGTCCGCCGGTTCCGATCGGATCCGGCGAAAAATCAAAATGTTAACACGCGAAAGGTGGCTGGCCTCGGTCAGCCGTCGCGCGGCGCGCTATTTTTTCCCGCTCGCCTCGTTCTGCGCAACAGGCGGCCCGGAGGTCGCCTTGGCGAGAAAGCGCATCGGGTTCTGCGGAACGCCCTTGAAGCGGACCTCGAAATGCAGATGCGGCCCCGTGGAGCGGCCGGTCGAACCGGTCAGCGCCACCTTCAGACCGCGCTGCACGATGTCGCCGCGCTTGACGAAGAGTTTCGACAGGTGGGCGTATCGCGTCACCAAATCGTTGCCGTGATCGATGTCGATACTGTAGCCATATTGCCGGTGGTAGCCGGCGAAGGTCACCACGCCGTCGGCCGCTGCATGGACCGGCGTGCCGCGCTCGGCGAGAAAGTCGATGCCTTCGTGCATCGCGCGCTGTCCGGTAATTGGATCGATGCGCATGCCAAAGCCCGAGGCGTTGTACGGCGCATTCACCGGAAACATCGTCGGGCGCAGCTTCTTGCGGATCGCCTCGTCAAACAGGCGCGCCTCGAGCACGCCGAGCATGTCGCTGCGCGACTCGACGTCGCGCGCGAGCCCCTGCAAACGCTCGTTGAGCTCGACCATCGTGAGATTCTGCGGCGGCAGCAGCGTCGGGGAGGCACCACCGAGGCCGGGGAGCTCGGAAAAGCGGAAGTCCTTGGGGTTCAGCCCGGCACGGGAAGACAGGCGTTCGCCGAGCGCATCGAGGCGGGTCAGCTGCGCCTGCATTTCGCCCAGCTTGATCGCCATCGCGTTCAGGTTCTGCTGCACGAACTCGCGCGCGCGCTCCTCGTCCTTCTTCTGCGCGGACACGGTAAACACGCTCGGGAACACGGACTCGAAGCGCACCGCCTCGCGCATCACCATCCAGTACACTCCGGACGCCAGCGCACTCAGCAGCGCGAAGCAGAGCAGGATCAGAAGCACCGACAGGCGCAGCGACAGCGTCAATGTCCGCGTCTTTGCCAGGTGCCCCGGGATCAAGATAATCTGCACGGTCCCTTCCCTTAATGCAGCTTGCGTTGAACCCGCCGCGACTCGACCGCGTCCTGGATCAGGACGCCGACCTTGGGCCCCTGGTCCAGAAATCCCGGGACCTGGCTGCCCTGTCGCGACACTGCATCGCTGTCCTACCGCCCCAGCTCGCGAACCAGATTTGCGGGGTCAATGTCCGCAACGGCAAGCTGACTATTCTGGTTACCAACTCCGCCGCCGGCGCAAAGCTGAAGCTGTACTCTGACGTCCTATGCCGACAGGCCGCCAAAGTGCGGGGGCAGGTTAATTCAGTTTCGGTGAGGGTGCAACCAAACACGTCACGCCGGCGCGGAACCGAAGAAACGTCTGTTGCGCCGCACAAATCAGTTCGCATTTCAGCCGTCGCCCTCGCGCGACTTTCGTCGTTGCACGACAGTCTGGAGGACTCCGCGGCGAAGCGGGCACTTGCGTTACTGCTCGAACATCAGGGTCAGCGGGTCAGCCCGCGCCCAGCAGATGCTCCAGGAGCAGCAGCACCAAAATCACGCCGACCGCGACCGCCGCGAAACTGAATACCCGCCAGGCAAGACGCCGCCAGGCGGACCGCCCGGTGACCATGTAGAGCAGGACGCTCAGGGCGATGACGAGCGCCGCCGCGAGCGCGATCAGCCGGATCAAGGGCACGCGGCGCCCGGCCGGCGCTTAGGCCAGCTGTCGAACGAGTGCGGCCACCCCTGCCGGTGCGGAATCCGGCCGCTCGAAGGACACGATCTCCCAGGCCGCGGCGTCCGCGAGCAGCGCGCGCAGCAGCCGATTGTTTAGGTCGTGCCCGGATTTGTGCGCGCTGAAGGCGCCGAGCAGCGGCTTGCCGAGCAAATAGAGATCGCCGATCGCATCGAGCACCTTGTGACGGATGAATTCGTCGGCAAAGCGCAGGCCGTCCGTATTGAGGACCCGGTACTCGTCGAGCACGACCGCGTTGTCGAGCCCGCCGCCAAGCGCGAGGCCGGCCTCGCGCAGCGCCTCCACCTCCTGCATGAACCCGAAGGTGCGCGCACGCGCGATTTCTTTCAGGTAGGAGGTCTCGGCGAAGTCGACGCTGACCGACTGCGCGCTGCGGTCGATTACCGGATGATTAAATACGATCGAGAAGGTCAGGCGCAGCCCTTCAAAGGGCTCGAGCCGCGCCCATTTGTCGCCATCGCGCACCTCGACGCTGCGCAGCACGCGCAGAAAGCGCTTCGGGCTCGCCTGCTCTACGACCCCAGCCTGCTGAATGAGCAGCGCGAAGGGCGCCGCGCTGCCATCCATGATCGGCACTTCGGGGCCATCCAGATCCGCGTACACGTTGTCGACACCGAGCCCGGCGAGCGCCGACATCAGATGCTCGACCGTATAGATCCGCTGCCCATCCTGCACCAGGCAGGACGAAAGTCGCGTATCGCCCACGCGCTCGGCGCGCGCCGGAATGTCGAGCGGTATCGGACTGTCGATGCGACGGAAGACGACGCCGGTATCGGGTTGCGCCGGACGCAGCGTGAGCTGGATCTTCTTCCCGGTATGCAGACCGACGCCGGTGGCGCGGACCAAAGACTTCAGCGTGCGTTGGCGAAGCATCGTTGGTGCGGTGCAATAACCAATGATTCTAACAGGGTTAGCGCCAGGAATGCGGCCCGAAACGGGCCGCCCGGGACACCGGCAAGGAGGTTCGGTGCCCCGGACGCCCGCATTCGGCCTCGGCCCGACGCCGAGGGCCCAGCGGATGACGGGTCTTCAATCGGCCTGCTTGCGCAGAAACGCCGGGATGTCGTACTTGTCCACGCCGCTTTGCTGCATCGCCTCGACCGTCGCGCGGTTCTTGCGGAACACCGCCGGCGTTTCGGACATCGCGCCGTAATCAGGCGCCTGCGGCCCCTGCTGGTCGTCGGTGCCGGTCTTCTGGGAAACGACGAGCTGCGGCTTGGGCTGGCGCAGGGCGGCGCTCTGGCCGAGCCCGGTGGCGATCACCGTGACGCGCAGTTCGTCGCCCAGGTTGTCGTCGTACACCCCGCCGTAGATGATGGTCGCATCGTCTGCCGCGAAGGCACGGATGATGTTCATCACCTCCTTGGTCTCGCGCAGCTTGAGGCTCTGGCGCGAGGCGGTGATATTGACGAGTACGCCGCGCGCCCCCGCGAGGTTGACACCTTCGAGCAACGGACAGGCGATCGCCTGCTCCGCGGCGATGCGCGCACGGTCGATTCCGGCCGACTGCGCCGAGCCCATCATCGCCATGCCCTGTTCGGACATCACGGTGCGAACATCCTGGAAGTCGACGTTGACCAGCCCCGGCAAATTGATGATCTCGGCTATGCCGGCGACCGCGCTGTTGAGCACGTCGTCGGCGGCACGGAAGGCTTCCTCCTGCGTCACGTCGTCGCCGAGCACTTCCTCCAGCTTGTCGTTCAGGATCACGATCAGCGAATCGGAGTGCGGCGAAAGTTCATCCAAACCCTGGTCGGCCAGGCGCAGCCGCTTGGAGCCCTCGAACGCGAACGGCTTGGTCACAACGGCGACGGTGAGAATGCCGAGCGAGCGCGCGATCTCGGCGATTACCGGTGCCGCGCCGGTGCCCGTGCCGCCGCCCATGCCCGCGGTGATGAACACCATGTGCGCCCCGGCGATTGCCTCCTCGAGCCGCTCGCGCTCGGCCAGCGCCGCCGCACGCGCCTCCTCCGGCCGTGCGCCCGCGCCCAACCCGCTGATGCCGAGCTGGATCTGGTTGCGCGCGTTGTTGCGTCCGAGGACCTGCGCGTCCGTATTGACCGCGATGAACTCGACGCCTTCGACGCCGGTCGTGATCATGTGATTGATGGCATTGCCGCCGGCACCGCCGACGCCGATCACTTTGATGATAGGCCCTGCCGATTGCGCGTCTACGATTTCAAACATGTGCTTTCCTCCTTGCAAGGTAAGAACAACGATGCGTTGCAAAGCAGCGCTGCGCGCTGCGTTGCAACGCCCACTTTCAGAAAACCCTTCTGACGCCCTTTCATCAGAAGTTCCTCTGAAACCATTCGCGCATGCGCGCGATCACCGAGCGCAGGGAGCCGCTTTGCCGCGTGCGCTGTCCCTGACGCATTTGTGAAACCCCTTCCAAAATCAGACCCACCACGGTGGCGTAGCGCGGGCTGCGCACCACCTCGGCCAGCGCGCCGCTGTAGCGCGGGATTCCGACGCGCACCGGCATGTGGAAGATTTCCTCGCCCAGCTCGACCATCCCCTGCATCACCGAGGAGCCGCCGGTCAGGACGATTCCCGAGGACAGCAGCTCCTCGAGACCGGAATCGCGCAGCACCTGCTGCACGAGCGAAAACAACTCCTCGACCCGTGGCTCGATCACCTCGGCCAGGGTCTGGCGCGACATGGCGCGCGGCGCGCGCTCGCCGATGCCGGGGACCTCGATCATCTGGTTCGGATCGGCCAGCTGGCGTAGCGCGACGCCGTGACCGATCTTGATGTTCTCGGCGTCGACCGTTGGCGTGCGCAGGGCCATCGCGATGTCGTTGGTGATCTGATCGCCCGCGATCGGAATCACCGCGGTGTGACGAATCGCCCCCTGGGTGAAGATCGCCACGTCGGTCGTTCCGCCGCCGATGTCGACGAGGCAAACACCAAGATCGCTCTCGTCCTCGGACAGCACGGCGCGCGCCGAAGCAAGCGGTTGCAGGATCAGGTCGTTGACCTCGAGGCCGCAGCGGCGCACACATTTCACGATGTTCTGGGCGGCCGACACCGCGCCGGTCACCATGTGCACCTTGACCTCGAGGCGCACGCCCGACATGCCGATCGGCTCGCGCACGTCGTCCTGCCCGTCGATGATGAACTCCTGACGCAGGACGTGGAGGATCTGCTGGTCGGTCGGGATGTTGACCGCGCGCGCGGTGTCGATCGCGCGCTCGACGTCGAGTGCGGTCACCTCGCGGTCCTTGATCGCGACCATGCCGGTCGAGTTGAAGCTCTTGATGTGGCTGCCGGCAATGCCGACGTAGGCCGACGCGATCCGGCAATCGGCCATCAGCTCGGCTTCCTCGAGCGCGCGCTGGATGGCGTTGACCGTCGCCTCGATGTTGACGACGACGCCCTTTTTCAGGCCTTTCGACTCGTGACTGCCCATGCCAAGGATCTCGAGGCTGCCGTCCTCGCGCAGCTCGGCGACCAGCGCCACCGCCTTGGAGGTGCCGATGTCGAGTCCGACGATCAGGTTCTTCGCGTCCTTGGCCATCTCAACCTTTCGACCCCTGTTGCTCACCGCGCTCCTGCTCGAGGCCCGGCACGCGCAGGGCGAATCCGTTCGGGTAGCGCAGGTCGACGTAGGCATGGGGCTGCGCCAGGGTGCCCAGGGTCTGCGGATAGGCGGCCGCGAAGCGCGCCAGCCGCGCTTCGGCGGGCTGCGACCCGATGTCGCGCCCGAGCTCGATGTGCAGTCCGCTGTCGAGCGTGAGTCGCCAGGCGAAGCGCGGCGTGAGCACCACCTGCGTCAGCTTCAGACCGAGCGGCGAGAGGATCTCGCCGAAGCGCAGATAGCGGCGCGCGACCTCGCTCGCGGTGCCGGGCGGACCGTCGAGGCGCGGCAGCTTCGCGTCGCTGCGCGCATCGAAGCGCTCGCCGAAGGTATTGATCAGCGCGTCGTTTCCCCAGTGCGCGAGCGGGACATGCTCCTCGATCGTGGCCTCGAGCCGGTCCGGCCACACGCGCCGCACCTGGACGCTGCGCACCCAGGGCAGCGCTTCGAGCGCCGCGCGCACCTCGCCGAGATCCACCGCGAAGAAATTGCCGCGCAGGCGCCCGCGCGTGGCCTGCGCGAGATCCGCAGCCACGGTGTGGGTGAGCGGTCCATCGACGGTGATCTCGTGCAGCGGGAACAGTGCGGAACGCTGCAGCCAGGTCACCCCCGCGACCAGCAGTGCGAGGCAGGCGGCCGCGCTGAGCGCTCCGGCGATCGTGTTGAGCAGACGTGGGTTGTTCCACATGCGCGCGCTCAGCCCAGACGGGCCGCCTCCAGGATGCGCAGGCACAGGTCTTCGTACGACAGACCGACCGCGCGCGCTGCCATCGGCACGAGCGAGTGGTCGGTCATTCCCGGAGCGGTGTTGACTTCGAGCAGCTGCGGCGCGCCCGAAGCGTCGAGCATCAGATCGACCCGACCCCATCCGCGGCAGCCGAGCGTCGCGAATGCCTCGCGCGACAGCGCCTGCAGTTCGCGCTCGCGCGCCGGTGGCAGGCCGCAGGGCAGGATGTAGCGCGTGTCGTCGGCGATGTACTTCGCCTGATAGTCGTAGAAATCGCGCGGCGTCTCGAGCTTGATGATCGGCAGGACGTCGTCGCCGAGGATGCCGACGGTCAGCTCCGGACCCTCGATGAACTTTTCCGCCATGACGACGCGGTCGTAGTTCACCGCGAGGCTGTAGGCCTCGTCCAGAGCGCCGGGCTCGCGCACCTTGCTCATGCCGAGCGAGGAGCCTTCGCAGACCGGCTTCACCATCAGCGGCAGGCCGAGGCGTGCGGCGACCGCGTTCAGATCCGAATCCGCGTGCAGGATCTCGTAGGGCGGCGTCGGCAGCCCGCTTGCCTGCCAGAGCAGCTTCGCGCGCAGTTTGTCCATCGCGAGCGCAGAGGCGAGTACGCCGCTGCCCGTGTACGGGATGCCGAGCCATTCGAGCACGCCCTGTACCGTGCCGTCCTCGCCAAAGCGGCCGTGCAGTGCGATGAACACGCGGTTGTAGCGGCCCTCGATCAGGGCGTCGAGTCCGCGCTCGGCCGGATCGAAGGGATGCGCGTCGATGCCGCGTGCACGCAGCGCGCCGAGCACCATCGTCCCGCTCTTCAGAGAAACTTCGCGCTCGGCCGACTTTCCGCCGAGAAGCACGGCGACCTTGCCGATCTCGGCGGGCTTCATGCCGCGCCTCCCACGATGCGCACCTCGGGCACAAGGTCAACGCCGGTGCGATCGCGCACGGTCGAGCGCACCGTCTCGATCAGCCACTCGATGTCGGCCGCGCAGGCCGCGCCCTTCGGGTTGACGATGAAGTTGGCGTGCTTTTCCGACACACGTGCACCGCCGCGCGCAAGTCCCTTCAGCCCGCAGGTCTCGATCAAGCGCGCGGCGTGGCCGTTCGGCGGATTGCGGAACACGCTGCCCGCGTTGGGCAGGTCGAGCGGCTGCGTCGCCACACGCATCGCGAGCAGCCCCTTGATGCGCGCGCGCGCCGCCGTGCCGTCGCCCGGGGCGAGCCGAAACCAGGCCGCGGCGAACCACTCGTCCTGACCCAGGCGCGCGCCGTCCTTCAGCGCGCAATGTCGGTAGCCGGTGGCGAACTCGCCGGCTTCGCGCTTGCGCTGCCGGCCGCGCCGGTCGATGGTCAGCACCCGAGCGACGATGTCCCAGGTCTCCGCGCCGTAGCAGCCGGCGTTCATCGCCAGCGCACCACCCACGGTACCCGGCACGCCGGCGAGGAACTCCGCGCCCGCGAGGTCGTTGCGCGCGGCGAAACGCGCGACTTTCGGGCTCGCGACGCCGGCCTCGGCGTACAGCAGGCCGTCGAGCAGCTCGGGATGACGACCGGCGGCGTGCATCAGCACCACGCTCCCCGGGTAGCCTGCGTCGCGCACCAGCAGGTTCGAGCCGAGGCCGATGAACAGCAGCGGTTCGTCGGCCGGCAGGCGGGACAGAAACGCCGACAGGTCGTCGAGGTCGGCGGGCCGGTACAGGCGCCGCGCGCGTCCGCCGGCGCGCCAGGAGACATAGCGCGCGAGCGGCTCGTCGAGCCGGAGCTCGCCGCGCAGTCCCTCGAGTGGCAATCGATCGACCATGTTCATTCGCCGCGCCTCAACCCTCGCGCCCGAGCAGCTGGGCCGGAACAGAACCGATTGATCCCGCGCCCATGGTGACCACCACGTCGCCGTCACGCGCGACGCGCAGAATCTCCGCCGCGAGCGCATCGATGCGCTCGACGAAGATCGGCTCGACGCGGCCTGCCACGCGCACCGCGCGTGCGAGCGAGCGCCCGTCGGCGGCGACGATCGGCGCCTCGCCCGCCGGATAGACCTCGGCCAGGAGCAGCGCATCGGCGCTCGAGAGCACGCGCACGAAGTCCTCGAACAAGTCGCGCGTACGCGTGTAGCGATGCGGCTGAAAGGCGAGCACCACGCGCCGACCGGGAAAGGCGCCACGCACCGCCTCCAGCGTCGCGGCCATCTCCGCCGGGTGATGACCGTAGTCGTCGATCAGGGCAAATCGTCCGCCGTCCGGCAGGGCCACCTCGCCGTGGCGCTGGAAGCGTCGGCCGACGCCGCGGAACTCGGCGAGCGCCTTGAGAATCGCGTCGTCCGGCACGCCGAGCTCGGTCGCGACCGCGATCGCGGCGAGCGCGTTCTGCACGTTGTGCCGGCCCGGCAGGTTGAGCGTCACCGCCAGCGGATCGCGCCGTTCGCGCACCACAGCGAAGCGCATCGCCCCGGCTGCGTGCTCGACGCGCTCGGCGCGCAGCATCGCGTCGGCCGCGAAACCGTAGCTGAGCAGCGGCTTGGAGACGAACGGCAGAATCTCGCGCACGTTCGGGTCATCGACGCAGAGAATGGCGCTGCCGTAGAAAGGCAGGTTCTGGAGAAACTGGACGAACGACTGCTTGAGGCGCGCGAAATCGTGCGCGTAGGTCTCCATGTGGTCGGCGTCGATGTTGGTCACCACCGCGACAACCGGCTGCAGGTGGAGAAACGATGCGTCCGACTCGTCCGCCTCGACGACGATGAACTCGCCGGTGCCGAGCCGCGCGCTCGAGCCCGCAGCCTCGAGCCGGCCTCCGATTACGAAAGTGGGATCGAGGCCACCCTCGGCCAGCACGCTTGCGACCAGACTCGTGGTCGTCGTTTTACCGTGGGTGCCCGCGATCGCGATGCCCTGCTTCAGGCGCATCAGCTCAGCGAGCATCAGCGCGCGCGGCACCACCGGAATGCGCGCAGCGCGCGCCGCCGTCACCTCGGGATTGCTCGCCGCGACCGCGCTTGAGACGACAACCGCGTCCGCGCCCTGGATATGGTCACCCGCATGCGTCGGGTAGATACGCGCGCCAAGATCTGCGAGGCGACGCGTCACCGCGCTCGCCGAAACGTCGGACCCGCTGACTTCGTAGCCCAGGTTGAGCAGCACTTCGGCAATGCCGCTCATGCCGCTGCCTCCGATACCGACGAAGTGGACTCGGCGTACCTTGTGCCTCACGCGGTACCCCTTCGGCGGTATTGGCGGCGCACGGTGTGCCTCATTGCGCCAGCTCCATGCAGCGCTCGGCGACGACGCGCGCCGCATCGGGTTTGCCGAGCACGCGCGCCCGCTGTGCCATATCGAGCAAACGGGCGCGTTCGAGCCCGCCGAGCAGCTCGGCGAGGCGCTGCGGCGTCAGCTCCGCCTGCGGCAGCAGCAGCGCGGCGCCCTGCTCGGCCAGAAAGCGCGCATTCGCGCTCTGATGGTCGTCCACCGCATACGGATAGGGGATCAGGACGCCCGGCAGCCCGGCGACCGCGAGCTCGGCGACGGTCATTGCGCCGGCCCGGCACACCACGACATCGGCCTGCGCGTAACGCGCCGCCATGTCGTCGATGAAGGCGACGACCTCGCCGGCGACCTGCTGCGCGGCGTAGGTCGCGCGCACCGATTCGAGATGCTGTGCGCCCGCCTGATGCACGACGCGCGGGCGCGCGGCCTCGGGCATGCGCGCGAGCGCCGCGGGCACCGCCTCGTTCAGCGCGTTCGCGCCGAGACTGCCTCCAATCACCAGCAGATTGAGCGGCCCGCTGCGCGCCGCGTAGCGCGCCGCGGGCGGATCCAGTGCGGCGATCTCCGCGCGTACCGGATTGCCTGTCCACTCGGCGCCGCGCGGCGCGTTCGGAAAAGCGGCCATCACCTTGTCGGCGACCTGGGCGAGCACCCGGTTTGCGAGCCCCGCGATCGCGTTCTGCTCGTGCAGCGCGAGCGGGCGCGCGAGCAGCGCTGCCATCATCCCGCCCGGAAACGCGACGTAGCCGCCCATGCCGAGCACGACGTCGGGACGCTCGCGAAACAGTGCACGCGCGCTCTGCCAGAACGAGATCAGCAGGTTCGCCGGCAGCAGCAGCTGCGAGAGCCAGCCCTTGCCGCGCAGCGCGCGCGCCCGGATCCAGGCAGTGCGGTAGCCGTGCGGCGGGACGAGGCGCTCTTCCATGCCGCCCTTCGCCCCGAGCCAGACCACGTCCCAGCCGGCCGCGCGCATCACGTCGGCCACCGCGAGCCCTGGCATGATGTGACCGCCGGTGCCGCCCGCCATGATCATCACGGTCCGGCTCATGCGGTCATCCCCCGGGCGAGCTGCCGACTCTCCCAATCGATGCGCAGCAGGATCGCGAGCGCGGCAAAATTGACCAGAAGCCCGGAGCCGCCAAAGCTCATCAATGGCAGCGTCAACCCCTTGGTCGGCAGCAGACCCATGTTCACGCCCATGTTGATCAGCGCCTGAAACCCGATCCAGATGCCGATGCCCTGCGCCACGAGCGCAGAAAAGTGCCGCTCGCGCAGCGCCGCCTGGCGCCCGATCGCGAAGGCGCGCAGCACGAGCCAGAGGAAAAGCCCGATCACCACCGCAACGCCGACCAGCCCGAGTTCCTCGGCAATGACCGCGAGCAGGAAATCGGTGTGCGCCTCGGGCAGGTAAAAGAGCTTTTCGACGCTCGCCCCGAGTCCGACGCCGAACCACTCGCCACGGCCGAAGGCGATCAGCGCATGCGTGAGCTGGTAGCCGCCGCCGTAGGGGTCGGCCCAGGGATCCATGAAACCCAGGATGCGCTGCATGCGATAGGGCGAGGACAGCACCAGCCCCGCTGCGCCGACTCCGAGCATCAGCAGCAGAGCCGCGAAATGCAGCCCGTTCATTCCGCCGAGAAACAGGACACCGAAGGCGGTGACGGCAATCACGACCAGGGCGCCGAAGTCGGGCTCGCGCAGCAAAAGCCAGGACACCAGGAGCATCACCGCGAGCATCGGCAGCAGCCCCTTCTTGAAGTTCTTCAGCACGGCGTGCTTGCGCACCGTGTAGTCAGCCGCATAAAGGACGACCGCGAGCTTGATCAGCTCGGACGGCTGCAGCGAGACCACGCGCAGATCGAGCCAGCGGCGCGCGCCGTTCACCTCGCGACCGAGCCCCGGGACCAGCACCAGCACCAGCAACACCAGGCCGCAGAGAAACAGCCAGGGCGCCGCCTTCTGCCAGCCGCGCATCGGCACGAGAAACACCACCGCGCCGGCGAGCAGCGAGGCGGCGAGGAACAGCGCGTGACGCAGCAGGAAGTAGGCAGGATTCTGGCCCGTGTAACGGCTCGCTTCGGCGGTCGCGATCGAGGCCGAATACACCATCACCAGGCCGAGCGCGGCGAGCAGCAGCGCGCCCCAGACCAAGGAGCGGTCGTACTCCGCGACCGGCGGCTTGCTCTTCGCGCGCAGGACGGCGGCCATTTCCTAGGCCTCCAGTGCGCGCACCGCGCGTGCAAACCGCTCTCCGCGCTCGCGGTAGTCGCGAAACATGTCGAAACTCGCACAGGCAGGAGAAAGCAGCACCGCGTCGCCGGGCTGCGCCAGCTCGGCGGCGCGCAGGACCGCGTCTTCCAGCGTCGGGCAGCGCTCGAGCCGCGTCCCGCTCGACGCAAGCGCCGTCTCGATGCGCGGCGCATCGCGCCCGATCAACAGCACGCAACGCGCGCGTTCGGCGACCGGAGCGGCGAGAGGCGCGAAATCCTGCCCCTTGCCATCACCACCCGCGATCAGCACAACGCGTCCGCCAATCTCCAGCCCGCGCAGCGCGGCGATCGTGGCGCTGACGTTGGTCCCCTTCGAGTCGTCGAACCATGCGACGCCCCGACGCAGCGTGACGCGCTGCAGGCGATGCGGCAGTCCACGAAACGTCGCCAGGCCGAGCGCAATCGCGGCATGCGGCACGCCGAGCGCGCGCGCGAGGGCCGCCGCGGCGAGCGCGTTGGAGAGGTTGTGGCGTCCGTGCGCGCCGAGCGCGCGCGTCTCGAGAATCGGGCGCTGGCCGCGCGCGAGCCATGTCGTTGCGTTGCGTTCGAGCAGGCCAAAATCCGCTTCGCGCGGCGGCGCGTCGAGCCCGAAGCTCACGCGCCGCGCGGCAGCGCCGGCCAGCGCGCGGGCGCGTGCGTCATCGCGGTTCACCACGCCGAGCGCCGCGCCGTCGAAGATGCGCGCCTTGGCGGCCGCGTATTCAGCGAGCGAGGCGTAGCGGTCGAGATGGTCCTCGGACAGGTTGAGCAGCGTGGCGACATCCGGCGCGAGCGACCAGGTGGTCTCGAGCTGGTAGCTCGACAGCTCGAGCACCCAGACGGCGGGCAGCGATCCGCTCTCGGTCCGACGCAGCAGCGCGTCGAGCGCCGCAGGCCCGATGTTGCCGGCGACCTCGCAGTCGACGCCGGCCGTGCGCAGCAGGTGGCCGACGAGCGCAGTCACCGTGGTCTTGCCGTTGGTGCCGGTGATCGCGGCCACGCGCACGCCGGTGTGCGCGCGCAGCTGCCAAGCGAAGAGCTCGATGTCGCCGAGCACCGGAAGACCGCGCACGATCGCCGCCTGCACCACCGGCTCGGCGAGCGCGAGACCGGGACTCAGACAGACCAGATCGACGCCGTCGAGCAGCTTTGGGGCGAACGCCCCGAAGTGGCGCTCGGCCTGCGGCAGCTTCGCGCCGAGCTGCGCCGCGCCCGGCGGCGCAGCGCGCGTGTCCGCCGCGCGCACCAGCGCGCCCTCGCGAGCAGCCCAGCGCGCGACAGAGACGCCGGTATCGCCGAGCCCGAGCACCAGCACGCGACGCCCGGCGAGCGCCATCGGCGTCGGTCGGGGCAGCAGGCTGAAGAGCGGCGTCTGCATGTTCATGGCTAGCGCAGCTTCAGCGTCGACAGCCCGAACAGCACGAGCATCATGGTGATGATCCAGAAGCGCACCACGACCTGGGATTCCTTCCAGCCTTCGAGCTCGTAGTGGTGGTGCAGCGGCGCCATGCGGAAAATCCGCTTGCCGCCGGTCGCCTTGAAGTACAGCACTTGGATCATCACCGAGAGCGTCTCGGCAACGAACACGCCGCCCATGATGAAGAGCACGATTTCCTGACGCACGATCACCGCGATAGTGCCGAGCGCCGCGCCGAGCGCGAGGGCGCCGACGTCGCCCATAAAGACTTCGGCCGGATAGGCGTTGAACCAGAGAAAGCCGAGTCCCGCGCCGGCGAGCGCGCCGGCAAACACGGCGAGCTCACCCGCGCCCGGGATGTATGGCAGGCCGAGGTACTTCGCGAAACCGGCATGCCCCGCGACGTAGGCAAAGATGCCGAGCGCGCCGCCGATCATCACGGTCGGCATGATCGCGAGCCCGTCGAGTCCGTCGGTCAGATTGACCGCATTCGAGCTGCCGACGATCACCAGATAGGTCAGCACCACGAAGCCGAGCACGCCGAGCGGATAGGCGATGTGCTTGAAGAACGGGACGATGAGCTGCGACAGCGCCGGCACGCTCTTGGCCATCCAGGCAAGCGCGATCGCCGCGGCGAGGCCGATCACCGACTGCCAGAAGAATTTCGCGCGCGCCGACAGGCCCTTCGGATCGCGGCGCACGACCTTGCGGTAGTCGTCGATCCAGCCGACGGCGCCAAACGCAGTCGTGACCAACAGCACGATCCACAGGAAGCGATTGGACAGATCGCCCCAGAGCAGCGTGGTGATGCCAATCGCAAGCAGGATCAGCGCGCCCCCCATCGTCGGCGTACCCGACTTGCTGAGGTGAGTCTGCGGGCCGTCGTCACGCACCGACTGGCCGATCTTGTAGGCCGTCAGCTTGCGAATCACGAGCGGCCCGAGCATGAGCGAGATCGCGAGCGCCGTCAGGCAGGCGAGCACCGCGCGCAGCGTGATGTAGCTGAACACGTTGAACAGGCGCACCTCGCGTGCGAGCCACTGGGCGATTTCGAGCAGCATCAGTGCGCCTCCGCGGTCTCGCCGGTCAGGGCCGCCACCACGCGGTTCATGCCCATGAACAGCGATCCCTTGACCAGAATCGTCGCGCCATCGCGCGCCGCATCCGCCGCGGTCTCGACGCTTGCGGCATGCAGCGCGCCTTTACCGAACGCCTCGACCGACGCGCGCGTCGCCTCGCCGAGCGCGACCAGGCGCGAAATCCCGCGCGCACGGGCATAGGCACCGACCTCGTGATGGAATGCGGGGCCCTCGGGACCGAGCTCGCCCATGTCGCCGAGCACGAGCACCGTGGGCGCGGGGCAGCCCGCGAGCACGTCGATCGCCGCGCGCACCGAATCCGGGTTCGCGTTGTAGCTGTCGTCGAGCAGCGTGGCGCCGCCGGGCAGCGCTTTGACCTGGAGCCGGCGCGTCGCCGGACGGAACGCGGCGAGCCCCTCGCCGATCGCGGCCGGCGGCACGCCGGCCGCGATTGCGCAGGCCGCCGCGGCGAGTGCGTTGCGCACGCTGTGCAGACCGGGAATCGAAAGGCGCGTTTGAACCGCGCCGGCCGGCGTGCGGATGCCCACTTCGCTCGACAACGCGCCCAGGCTGACCGTCGCGCCGACCGCGGCCGGCGCCTCGAGCCCGAAGTCGATGACGCGGCGCGATCCCGCCGCGCGCCGAAAGCGCGCCGCCTGAGCATCGTCGGCGTTCACCACGGCGATGCCGTCCTCAGGCAGCGCGCGCAGCGCATCGGCGTTCTCCTCGGCCATCTGCTCGACGCTGCCGAGAAATTCCAGATGGTCGCGCAAGGCGTTGGTGACCACGGCGATCGTCGGCTGGGCGATGCCCGCGAGCAGCGCGATCTCGCCGCGATGGTTGCTGCCAAGCTCGATCGCGCAGACCCGGTGGCGCGCGCGCAGGCCGAGGAGCGTGAGCGAAACGCCGATGTCCGTGTTGAGATTGCCCGCAGTGGCGAGCAGCGCGGTCTCGCCGACGTGCGCGCGCAGAATCGCTGCGAGCATTTCTTTGGTCGTGGTCTTCCCGTTAGAGCCCGCGACCGCGATCAGTACGGGCGCGAAGCGCGCGCGCCAATGGCGCGCGAGATCGCACAGCGCCTGGCGCGTGTCGGCGACCTCGATCACCGGCAGCGGCGCCGCGGCGCTGGCGCGCTGATCGACGATCGCGCCGGCCGCTCCGGCGGCGCGCGCCGCATCGAGAAAACGGTGTCCGTCGAAGCGCTCGCCGCGCAAGGCGACGAACAGCGCGCCGCGCGCCAGCGTGCGGCTGTCGCTCGATACGGACTCGAA
>JAJDNJ010000004.1 GCA_022340705.1 Betaproteobacteria bacterium | reverse complement strand
GCATCCGGGCTCGGTGCGATCGTGCGCGCGAACGACACGCGCCCCGAGGTCGCCGACCAGGTCGTGTCGATGGGCGGTGAGTTCGTGCCGGTCGACTACGAGGAGGAAGGCAGCGGTGTCGGCGGCTACGCGAAAGTGATGAGCGAGGGCTTCCAGAAGGCCCAGCGCGAGACCTTCGCAAAGCAGGCGAAGGACGTCGACATCATCATCACGACGGCGCTGATCCCCGGTAAGCCGGCGCCGAAGCTGATCACGGCCGATATGGTGCAGTCGATGCGCCCCGGCAGCGTGATCGTCGACCTGGCTGCGGAGCAGGGCGGCAACTGCGAGCTGACCGAGCCGGGACAGGTGGTCGTCAAGCACGGGGTGACGATCATCGGCTACACCGATCTGCCCAGCCGTCTCGCGAGGCAGTCGAGCACGCTCTACGCGACCAACCTGTTTCGCCTGACCGAGGAGCTGTGCAAGGCAAAAGACGGCCTGATCGACGTCAACATGGACGACGAGGTGATCCGCGGTACGACCGTCATCAAGGACGGCGCCGTCACCTGGCCACCACCGCCGCCCAAGCTCTCGGCTGCGCCGCCGGCCAAGCCCGCGGCCAAGGCGCCGGCACCGGCGACCAAGGCGCACGGACACGGCGGTGGCGGTGCAGCGATGTCGGCCAAGGCCACGGCAGCAGTATTTCTGGCGGCTGCGATCCTGTTCTGGTTCATCGGCGCCTACGCCCCGCCGGCGTTTCTGGCGCACTTCACGGTGTTTGTGCTGGCCTGCTTCATCGGCTACATGGTGATCTGGAACGTCACGCCGGCGCTGCACACGCCGCTCATGAGCGTGACCAACGCGATCAGCAGCATCATCACCGTGGGCGCGCTGGTGCAGATTGCACCACCGCTCGGCGACTTCTCCGGTCGTCCGGGCGGGTGGATCGTCGCCCTCGCCGTGATCAGCGTCGCGCTCGTTGCAATCAACATGTTCGGCGGCTTCGCGGTGACGCGGCGCATGCTGGAAATGTTCCGTAAGTAGGAGGGCGCGATGTCCGCAACGCTCGTCACCGTATCGTACGTCGGCGCCGCAATTCTGTTCATCCTCAGCCTCGGGGGTCTGTCGCACCCGGAGAGCTCGCGGCGCGGCAACGTCTACGGCATCATCGGCATGATCATCGCGGTCATCGCGACGGTCGCCGGCCCGAACGTCACCGCTTCCGGCTATCCCTGGATCATCGCCGCCATGGTCGTGGGTGCGACCATCGGTCTCTACGCGGCGCGCGTCGTCAAGATGACGCAGATGCCCGAGCTGGTGGCGATCATGCACAGCCTGGTGGGCCTTGCCGCCGTGCTGGTCGGATTTGCCAACTACATCGATCCGGCGGCCTCGGCGCACTACCACGGCGCGGAAAAGACCATCCACGAGATCGAGATCTACATCGGGATCCTGATCGGCGCGGTGACCTTTTCCGGCTCGGTGATCGCCTTCGGCAAGCTGTCGGCCAAGATCAGCGGCAAGCCGGTGCTGCTACCCGGGCGCCACTTGATCAACCTAGCCGGTCTGCTGATCGTGATCTGGTTCGGCGCACGCTTCGTCGGATCGGCGTCGATCCCGGCGGGGATGTTCGCGCTCATCGTCATGACCGTGATCGCGCTCGCCTTCGGTGTGCACATGGTAATGGCGATCGGTGGTGCCGACATGCCGGTCGTAGTCTCGATGTTGAACAGCTATTCTGGCTGGGCCGCGGCGGCAACCGGATTCATGCTGTCGAACGACCTGCTGATCGTCACCGGCGCGCTGGTCGGCTCGAGCGGCGCGATTCTGTCGTACATCATGTGCCGCGCGATGAACCGGCACTTCCTCGCCGTGATCGCCGGCGGATTCGGCACCGAGGGCGGGACGCCGGCGGCGGGCGGTGGCGCGGCAGCGGGCGAGGTGTTTCCGATCTCGGCGCCGGAAACCGCCGATCTCCTGCGCAACGCGAAGAACGTGATCATCGTGCCGGGCTACGGCATGGCGGTGGCGCAGGCCCAGCACACGGTGTACGAGATCACCAAGTATCTGCGCGACAACGGGGTCAAGGTGCGCTTCGGCATCCATCCGGTGGCGGGTCGTATGCCGGGCCACATGAACGTGCTGCTGGCCGAAGCGAAGGTGCCCTACGACATCGTGCTGGAGATGGACGAGATCAACGAGGACTTCCCGGACACCGACGTCGCGATGGTCATCGGCGCGAACGACATCGTGAATCCGGCGGCCCTGGAAGATCCTTCGAGCCCGATCGCGGGAATGCCGGTGCTGGAAGTCTGGCACGCGAAGACCTCGATCGTCATGAAGCGCAGCATGGCTTCGGGCTACGCCGGCGTGGACAATCCGCTGTTCTACAAGGAGAACAATCGGATGCTATTCGGCGACGCGAAAAAGATGCTGGAAGAAGTGTTCGTGGCCCTGAAGGGTTGAGCCGATGACGGCGCGCGAGCGCATTCTCCGGCGGATCCGGCGCGCGCAGGGTCGCGGCGATCGCGCGCCCTCGGCAGCCGAGCGCGAGACAATCGACAGCTACCTGCGCAGCCATCCGCGCGGGCCGCTGCCGGACATTTCGGGTGATCTGGTCGCACGCTTCTGCGACCGGGCGCGTGCGGCGGCGAGCAGCTGGGACCGGGTGGCCGGGCTCGACGACGCGCCGGCGGCGCTGCGCCGCTACCTCGACGCGAACGACCTGCCGAAATCGGGTTGCGTCTGGCCCGAGCTCGCGCGGCTCGACTGGGCCGGCGCCGGTCTGGCGCTCGCGCCGCGCGCGGCCCTGGGAGAAGACGCGGTGGGCGTGAGCGGTGCGTTCTGCGCGATCGCCGAAACGGGGACCTTGATGCTCGTCTCGGGTCCTGACAGCCCGGCGAGCGTGAGCCTGCTGCCCGAGACTCATGTCGCGCTCGTGCCGGTCGGACGCGTGGTCGCCCATATGGAAGATGGCTGGGATTTCGCGCGCAGCGAGCTGCGCACGCTGCCACGTGCCGTGAACTTCATCTCGGGGCCCTCGCGCACTGCGGACATCGAGCAGACTCTCGTGCTCGGCGCGCACGGTCCCTATCGCGTCCACATCATTCTGATAGGCTGATCGACCGAGACAAGGCCCGCGCGCCGGTGCCGCGGCGCCTGGCGCCCGAGGATCGCTGCACCCGATGACGCGCTCGACCGACCGCACCCTGAGCTTCGACGTGCTGCGCGATTCCGTTTCGGACGGCGTGCGCGCGGTGCGCGGCCGCATTGCACGCAGCCTGCCGCCGCAGATTCTCCGGATCGGAATGTCCGCGCGCCTGTTTCATCCCCAGCCGGACGCGAAAGGCCTGCAGTCGAGGACATTGCAGTATCTCGAGCAGTCGGCGGCGCACTGGATCATGTCGCGCAACGTGCTCGTGCTCATGGTCCCGACGGTGGACCGGGAAGGGCTCCTGCATCGCAGCGAGCTGCGCGCGGTGGACTACGCGCGCGCCCTGGATGGACTCGTCCTGCAGGGCGGGGCGGACGTGAGTCCGTTGACCTACGGTGAGCAGCCGCTCGAGCGGCGCTGGGCGGGCGACCGGCTGCGTGACATCTACGAGATCGAGCTGGTGCATGAGTTCATCGACGCCGGCAAGCCGGTGCTCGGCATCTGCCGCGGGCTGCAAATCATCAACGTCGCTTTCGGCGGCTCGCTCTACCAGGACGTGGCGACGCAGATCGGGGGCGCATTGCGGCATGTCACCGACGACTACGAGCGCAACGCTCACGAGGTGTCGATCGTGCCGGGGTCGGGGCTTGCCCGGCTCTACCCCGGCACGGCGCGCGCGCGCGTCAATTCGATCCACCATCAGTCGATCAAAGCGCTTGGCCGGGGCTTGTCGGTCGAGGCGCGCGCGGAACCCGACGGCGTGATCGAGGCGATCCGGCACGGCGAAAAGCGCTACGTCTTCGCGACCCAGTGGCATCCCGAGTTTCACGGTCCACGCGACGAGTCGCTGCTCGCGAGCGCGCCGATCCTCGACGAGTTCCTGCAGGCTGCGCGAGAGCGCTGAACGGAGCGCCATGCAGCTCGGTTACCTCCCGCAGTTTCCGCCGGCGCTGACGCAGCCGATTCTTTTCGGCGCGCTGCTCGCCGCCGGTCTGCTCGCGGGCGAGGCGGTGCGGCGCTATGCGTCGCTGCCGCGCATCACCGGCTACGTGCTGGCCGGCATCGTGCTCGGGCCGAGCGTCTCGGGGCTGCTTGGACCCGACGCGCTCGAAGTGGCCCGCGTGCTGATCGACCTGTCGATCGGTCTGATCGTCTTCGAGCTCGGGTTTCGCTTTGATCTCGCCTGGCTGAAGCGCAACCGATGGCTGTTCGTCGCGGCGCTGGCGGAAAGCACGTTCTGCTTTCTTGCGATTCACTTCGCGCTGATGTACCTGGGATTCCAGGCGCTGCACGCCGCGAGCGCTGCGGCGATCGGCACGGCAACATCTCCGGCGGTGGTGATGCTGGTCGCGCACGATCAGCGCGCCGAGGGTCAGATCACCGAGCGCATGCTGCTGTTTACGGCGGTCAACAGCATTTTCGCGTACGTGGCGCTCACGCTGCTGCTGCCCTTTTTGCGAATGGAGCACACGACGAGCTGGGCTGGCGCCGCGCTGCATCCCGTTTATCTGCTGATCGGATCGGTGCTGGTCGGTTTCATCGCTTGCGTCCTCATGCTGGGGCTCGCGCGCTGGCTCGGCAAACGCGAAGACCGGCAGTTCGTGCTGCTCGTCGCCCTCGTGGTGCTGACGGTCGGCGTCGCCCGCGCGCTCAACCTGTCGGTGATGGTGGCGCTTGTGGTGCTCGGCATGCTGGCGCGCAATCTCGATCGTCGCCACGTGCTCATGCCGCTGCGCGCGGGGCACGGCGGGCAGCTGTTCTTTGTCATCCTGTTCGTGTTGACCGGTACCAGCCTCGAATTCGACGGGCTGTGGAGCGCGGGACTCGCGGTGGCGGTATTCATCGTCATGCGGTTCGCGGGCAAGGCGGCGGCGATCTATGCGTTCTCGCGCGCAACAGGACTGCGCCGCCGTGGCGCCGGCTTGCTGTCGGTCGCACTGCTGCCGATGTCGGGGCTGGCGGTCGTGATGCTGCACGACGCGCAGAGCCTGGTTCCGGGCCTGCGCCAGGAGCTCGCCGCGGTGGTGCTCGCATCGATCGCGATACTCGAGCTCGTCGGACCCGTCGCTACGCAGTTCGCGCTGCGCCGGGCCGGCGAGACTCGACCGGAGCCGCGCGATGGCTGAACCCGTGGTCGACGAGCGGCAGTTCCGGCGCTCGGAACACAGCAGCATCGGGATCGAGCTCGAGCTCCAGCTGGTACGGGCACGGGATTTCGATCTCGCGCGCGACGCCGCCGATTTAATCGAGCGCCTCGAGAAGCGTGCGCTTTCGGGCGCGGTCAAGCCGGAGATCACCGAGGGGATGATCGAGCTGAATAGCTCGGTGCACGACCGCTACCTGGCGCTGCTCGAGGAGCTGCGCGTCATGCGCGACATGGTGGTCGAGGAGGCGGGGATTCTCAATCTCTACGTCTCGGGCGGCGGTTCGCATCCGTTTCACGACTGGACCGAGCGGCGCATTTACCCGAGCGAGCGCTTCAACGCGCTGTTCGAGCGCTACGGGTTCCTCGCCAAGCAGTTCACCGTGTTCGGGCAGCACGCGCACGTCGGCTGCAAGGATGGCGACGAGGCGGTCTACCTGGTGCACATGCTTACGCGCTACGTGCCGCATTTCATCGCCCTGTCGGCGGCGTCGCCGTATTACCAGGGCGAGGACACCTCGTTTCAGTCGTCGCGCCTGACCGCGGTCAGCGCGTTCCCGCTCGCCGGCCACATGCCCTTCGTTGTCGATTGGTCGGAGTTTCTCGAGTATTACGAGACGATGCGAGGCTTTGGCATCGTGAAGAGCATGAAGGACTTCTACTGGGACGTTCGTCCGAAGCCGGAATACGGCACGATCGAGATCCGCGTGTTCGACACGCCTCTGACCGTGGAGCGCGCGGCGCAGCTCGCGGCCTACGCGCAGGTGCTCGCCGCCTACCATGTTGCGGAGCGTCCGCATGCGCCGGCGCGCGCCGTGTATCTTGTCAACGCCTACAACCGTTTCGAAGCCTGTCGTTACGGCTTTGCTGGCGAGATGATCGAGCCGTACGCCGCGCGCAAGACGCGCATCGGCGACGACATCCTGGAGACGATCGGTGTGCTCCGGCCGCATGCGGAGCGGCTCGGGGCCGAGCAGGCGCTCACTGAACTTGCCGAGGTGGTGCGCCACGGACGCTCGGACGCCGATCGGCTGCGCGCGTTCCGCGAAAAGACCGGTGCCCTGGAGGACGTGGTGCGCGAGAGCGCCGAGACCTGGGCAGGCGGCGGCACGCGCAAAGGCTGAGGCGATTGGCCGCCTGCTCAGGGGGCGGATAGAATGCGGCCCGTTCTCAACGGGAACGGCACCGCATCATGCTGAGAATCGCGAGCCTGCTCGTCGCGCTGTTCGCCTTCTGGGTCCTGATGTCAGGGATGTTCTCCCCGTTCCTGCTCGGGCTGGGTGTGGCGTCGGTGGTGGCGGTGACCTGGCTCGCGAGGCACATGGAAATCGCCGACCGCGAAGGCCATCCCGCGCATCTGCGCCTCGTCGCCGTCGTCTCGTATTGGCTGTGGCTGTTCAAGGAAATCTGGCTTTCGGGCCTGAAGGTCGCGCGCATCATTCTCGACCCGCGTCTGCCGGTCAGTCCGACCCTGGTGCGCTTCGCGCCCTCGCAGAAGACCGCGGTGGGGATCGCGACGCATGCGAACTCGATCACTCTCACGCCCGGGACGATCACCGTGCAGGCGAACCATCAGGAGTTCCTGGTGCATGCCCTGACGCGCGACGGCGCCGCCGGCGTGGTGGAGAGCGAGATGAACCGGCGCGTACGCGAGTTCGAGGGCAGCGACCTTGAGGAGAACGACTGAATGTTCGCGGCCGCCGCGGCAGCCTTGCTCGTCACGCTCTCGCTCGCACTGGTGCGCGCGTTTCGCGGCCCCACGGTGTTCGACCGGGTGGTCGCCGCAAACAGCATCGGCACCGTCGCGGTGCTTCTGCTGGCGGTCATCGGCTTCCTGACGGGACGTCCGGATTTTCTCGACCTCGCGCTGGTCTACGGCCTGTTGAACGTCGTCGGCACGATCGCCGTGCTCAAGTTCTTCCACTTCGGCGATCTGGGCGAACCTGGAGACGAGGAGGGCGCGTGACGATGCTTCTCGATATCGCGTCCTGGGCGCTGATTCTGCTCGGTGGCGCGTTCTGCATCACCGGGGCCATCGGCCTTTTGCGCATGCCCGATTTCTTCACGCGTATGCATGCGGCGAGCATCATCGACACTTTGGGCGCGGCATTCATCCTGATGGGATTGATACTGCAGGCGGGTTTCAGCCTGGTCACGGTCAAGCTGATCGCGATCGGCATCCTTCTGTTTTTGACCAGCCCCGTCGCGACCCATGCGCTTGCCCGCGCCGCACTCGCGCGCGGCGTGCAGCCGATGCTCGCAAAGGGGGACGTGTCATCCAACAGCTGATCATCGCGACGCTGCTGACGCTGATGGCGGTGCTCACCGTCGGCGTCGCGGTGCAACGCAATCTGTTTTCGGTCGTGATCCTGAGCGGGATCTACAGCTTTCTCATGGCGACGGTGCTGGTGGCGCTCGATGCCGTCGACGTCGGCATGACGGAGGCATCGGTCGGTGCGGGGGTTTCCAGCGTGCTGCTGCTCGGCGCGCTCACGCTCTGCGGTGGCGAGGAGGCCAAGCCGCTCAACCGGCGCTGGCTGCCGCTGCTGCTGGCCGCCGTGATCGTCGGCGCACTTGTCTACGGCACGCTCGGCCTGCCGGGGTTCGCCGATCCGAACGCGCCGATTCACATGGTGGTCGCGCCGCGCTACCTGGAGCGGGCGGTTACGGAAACCGGTGTGCCGAACGTCGTGACCGCGGTGCTGGCGAGCTATCGAGGCTACGACACGCTGGGCGAGACGACTGTGGTGTTTACCGCGGGCGCGGGCGTCATCGCGCTGCTGCGCCGGCGGCGGCGAGCGGCGAAGGGGGCGAAATGAAGGGCTTTCTCGTCCTGCGCATCGTGGCGAAGATGCTCATTCCCTACATCCTGGTGTTCGCGCTCTACGTGCAGTTCCACGGGGATTACAGCCCGGGCGGCGGTTTCCAGGCCGGCGTCATTGCGGCCGCGGCAATCATGCTGTACGGCCTGATCTTCGGACTGCCATCGGCGCGGCGGCTGGTGCCCGACGCGGTGGTCGAGACGATGGTGGGTCTCGGGGTGCTCATCTATGCGGGCGTCGGGCTGGTCGGCCTGGCCCTGGGTGGCAACTATCTCGATTACTTCGTCCTCGCACGCGATCCGGTCGCCGGTCAGCTGCGCGGCATCTTCTGGGTCGAGATCGGCGTCGCGATCACGGTGAGCGGCGTGATGCTCAAGATCTTCTACATGTTCGCCGGTCGCCGGCGACGGGACGACACGCGATGAGCGTGCTCGGGCACTACAACTATTGGGTCACGGTGTTCCTGATGACGGCCGGACTCTACATCGTGATCGCGCGCGGAAACCTGGTGAAGAAGCTCATTGGCCTGTCCATTTTTCAGACCTCGGTGTATCTGCTGTACGTCGCACCGGGAAAGGTGATCGGCGGGACCGCGCCGATCATCGCCCCGGGGTACACGCTGTACTCGAATCCGCTGCCGCACGTGCTCATCCTGACGGCGATCGTGGTCGGCGTCGCGACCCTGGCACTGGGGCTTGCGCTCGCGGTGCGCATCCACGAGCAGTACGGCAGCATCGAGGAAGACGAGATCCTCGCCGCCGATCGGGAAGCCGAGGAGCGGGCGTGAGCTCGGCGGCCGCAGCGCCGCGCGGCAGCGCGGAACGGAAACGGCTGCGCCCATGATCCTCGCGCACCTGCCGGCGCTCGAGGTCGTCGTGCCGCTGATTGCCGCGCCGCTGACGCTCGTCCTGCGGCGCGCGTCGATCGCCTGGGCTCTGACGACCGCGGCTTGCGCGATTTCATTCGTCGTTGCGCTGCTGCTTGCCGTCGAAGTCGCGCGCGGCGGGCCGATTTCCTATGCGATCGGCAGCTGGGCGCCGCCCTGGGGCATCGAATACCGGGTCGACGCGTTGTCGTCCTTCATGCTGGTGCTGGTCTCCGGCATCGCGACCGTGGTGGCGCCGTACGCGCTGCGCAGCGTCGCGACCGAGCTGCGCGGCGGGCAGGGAACCCTGCTCTACACCATGTTTTGCCTGTGCGTCGCCGGGCTACTCGGAATGTCGATCACCGGCGACGCGTTCAATCTGTTCGTATTCATGGAGATCGCGTCGCTGTCGAGCTACGTGCTGATCGCGCTCGGCCGCGACCGGCGTGCCCTGCTCGCGTCGTTTCAGTACCTCATCCTGGGCACGATCGGCGCGACGTTCTTCGTCATCGGCGTCGGGCTGTTGTTCCTCAAGACGGGCACGCTAAACCTCGCCGACATGGCCGATCGTCTGCACGGCGAGAGCACCGACCGCGCCGTGCGCGCGGCGCTTGCGTTCATCGTCGTCGGCATGTCGCTCAAGCTGGCCCTGTTCCCGCTCCACCTCTGGCTGCCGAATGCCTATACCTACGCGCCGTCTACGGTGACCGCGCTGCTCGCCGCGACCGCGACCAAGGTGTCCGTGTACGTGCTGATGCGCTTCTATTTCGACGTCTTCGGCTTGCATCTGCTGACCAGGGTGCTGCCGATGCAGGACATCCTGATGGGCCTGTCGATCCTCGCCATCGTCACGGCATCGCTCGTCGCGGTTTGGCAGACCGACCTCAAGCGCCTGTTTGCCTACTCGAGCGTCGCTCAGATCGGATACATCACGCTCGGGATCGCGCTCGGCACCCGCGAGGGCCTGACGGCGGCGATCGTGCACCTTTTTAATCACGGCATCACGAAGGGCGCCCTGTTCCTGCTGCTCGGGCTGGTCGCGTACTACACCGGGCGCACGCCGATCTCGAGCGTACGCGGCCTCGCGCGCTCGATGCCGCTCACAACATTCGGCATCACGCTTGCGGGCCTGTCGCTCGTCGGCGTGCCGGGCACGGCGGGGTTCGTGAGCAAGTGGACTCTGGTGCTTGCGGCGTTCGAGGCCGACCAATGGTGGCTGGGCGGAATCGTCGTCGCGACCTCGCTCATCGCCGTGGCCTACGTCTGGCGCTTCGTCGAGGCGGCCTATCTGAGCGCGCCGGCCGTGCCGTCGCCCGTGCCCCGGGACAGGCCGCTGTCAATGGTGGTTCCGGCCTGGATTCTGGTCGGCGCCTGCATCTGGTTCGGCTTCGATACCTCATACACCGTCGACGCCGCCCGCCGTGCGGCGACGCTGTTGCTCGAGGCGGCGCAGTGAGTGGCGCGACGCTGATCGCCGCGGCGCTGCTCGTTCCGGCAACCGGGGCCGTGGGCATCGCGCTCGCGGGCCGCCGCCCGAATCTGCGCGAGACGATCACGCTCGCGACGGCGGTGCTGCTGTTCGGCTGCGTGCTGGCGCTGCTGCCCCTGGTCATCGCCGGCGGACGTCCGCAGCTCTTCGTGCTCGAGTTCCTGCCCGGAATTGCCCTCGGGTTCCGCGTCGAGCCGCTCGGCATGCTGTTTGCGCTCGTCGCTTCGGGGCTGTGGATCGTCAACTCGATCTACTCGATCGGCTACATGCGGGCGAACGAAGAGGAACGGCAGACTCGCTTCTATGTCTGCTTCGCGCTCGCCCTGTCGGCGACGATGGGAATCGCCTACTCGGCGAATCTGCTGACCTTGTTCCTGTTCTACGAGGTGCTCACGCTGATCACCTATCCGCTGGTGACGCATCACGGGGACGCCGAGGCGCGCCGCGGCGGCCGCACCTATCTCGGCGTGCTTCTCGGCACGTCGATCGTTCTGTTCCTGCCGGCGATCATCGCGACCTGGTGGATCGCGGGAACCGTCGAGTTCCTGCCGGGCGGTATTCTTCAGGCGGCGCCGTCGAACGCGACCGTCGGTCTGCTGCTCGCGCTGTACATGTTCGGCATCGGCAAGGCGGCGCTGATGCCGTTTCACCGCTGGCTGCCCGCGGCGATGGTGGCCCCCACGCCGGTCTCGGCCTTGCTCCACGCGGTCGCCGTCGTCAAGGCCGGCGTGTTCGCGATCGTAAAAGTCATCGTCTACGTATTCGGTATCGAGGC
>JAJDNJ010000297.1 GCA_022340705.1 Betaproteobacteria bacterium | reverse complement strand
GCTCACCGTGCCCCGCGTGCGCTACGTAGTCGACGCCGGCCTCGCGCGCATCAAGCGCTACAGCCTGCGCAACAAGGTCGAGATGCTGCGCGTCGAGGACATCTCGCAGGCCGCGGCCAAGCAGCGCGCCGGGCGCTGCGGACGGGTCGCCGACGGCGTGTGCATCCGCCTCTATTCGGAGGAGGACCATGCGCGCCGGCCGGCGTACACCGAGCCCGAGCTGCTGCGCTCCTCGCTTGCGGCGGTGATCCTGCGCGCGATGAGCCTGCGCCTCGGCGCGGTCGAGGACTTCCCCTTTCTCGACCCGCCGACGCCGCGCGCGATCGCCGACGGCTATGCGCTGCTTGCCGAGCTGGGTGCGGTGGACGAGAGCAACCGCCTCACCGAGGTCGGCCGGGCGCTCGCCAAGCTGCCGCTCGATCCGCGCATCGGACGCATGCTGATCGCGGGACGCGCGGAAGGCTGCCTCGAGCAGATGCTGGTGATCACGGCGGCGCTCTCGGTGCAGGATCCGCGCGAGCGGCCGGTCGAGCGCGCCGGCGCCGCCGATGAGCGCCACGCGCGCTTCGCCGACGAGCGCTCGGATTTTCTCGCGATGCTCAAGCTGTGGAAGTTTTTTGGCGAGGCGCTCGAGCACAAGAAGTCGAACCGCAAGCTGGCGCAGCTCTGCCGCGAGAATTTTCTTTCGGTCGCGCGCATGCGCGAGTGGCGCGATCTGCACGCCCAGCTGCAGTCGATGGTCGCCGAGCTCGGCTGGCGACCATCGAGCATGGATCCGGCAAAAGCGGAGGGTGGGGCGGCGATCCATCGCGCCCTGCTCGCCGGGCTGCTCGGCAACGTCGGGCTGCGCGACGAGGCGAGCGGCAACTACACCGGCGCACGCGGGATCAAATTTTGGATCCATCCCGGCTCCTGGACCAAGAAGCCGGGAAAGTGGATCGTCGCCGCCGAGCTCGTCGAGACGACACGCCTCTACGCGCGCACGGTGGCCGCAATCGATCCGCGCTGGCTCGAGGAACTCGGCGCGCATCTGCTCAAGCGCCACCATGAGAACCCGCACTGGGAAAAGAAGCCCGCGCAGGCCGTGGTGCTCGAGCGCGGCACGCTCTACGGGCTTCCGGTCTACGCCAACCGGCGCGTGCCCTACGCACCGCTCGACCCGGCGAGCGCGCGCGAAATCTTCATCCGCGGCGCTCTGGTCGAGGGCGAGTTCGAAACCCGCGCGCCGTTCTTCGCCCACAATCGACGCCTGGTCGCCGATATCGAGCGGCTCGAGCACAAGTCGCGCCGTCCCGACATTCTCGTCGACGAGGATCTCATCTTCGCCTTCTACGATGCGCGTCTGCCGGAGGACGTGCACAACGGCGCCGAATTCGAGCACTGGCGCAAGCGCGCCGAGCGCGAGGATCCGAAGCGCCTGTTCTTGCGGCGCGAAGATCTCATGCGCCACGAGGCAGCGGGGATCACGACCGAAAACTTCCCGCCCGCGCTGCGCATCGGTCCGAATGCCTACGCGCTCGAGTATCACTTCGAGCCGGGCGCGGCGCGCGACGGGGTCACGCTCACCGTGCCGGTGGCGCTGCTCAATCAGCTCTCGGTCGCGCGTTGCGACTGGCTGGTGCCGGGGCTGGTCAGGGAAAAGGTGCGCGCGCTCGCCAAGTCCCTGCCGCAGCGCCTGCGCCACCGCCTCGGACCGCTCGACGATTTCGCCGAGCGCTTCGCCGCGAGCGTCCCGCCTGGCGATGTGCCGCTCGCCACGGCGCTGGCGCGCTGGATTCGCGCCGAGCTGAATCTCGAGGTGCCGCTCGACGCCTTCCGGCCGGACTCGGCGCCGCCGCACCTGCACATGAACGTTCGCGTGCTCGATGAGCACGGCCGCCAGCTCGCCATGAGCCGCAACCTCGCCGAGCTGAAGCGCGCCTGGGCGCCGCAGACCCGCGCCGCGCTGGCGGACTCGGCCAGCGTGCCCGAGGCAGAGCGCCATAGGCGCTGGGACTTCGGCGATCTCGCCGAGATCATGGAAATCCAGCAGGATGGACAGACGCTCGTCGGCTATCCAGCGCTCGCCGACCTCGGCGACGCCGTCGCGCTGCAGGTGTTCGACTCGGCGGAGCAGGCGCGCGCGGTGCATCGCGCCGGCGTGCAGCGGCTGCTGCGCATCGCATTCCGCGAGCGGGTGCGCGATCTCGAGAAGCTCGTCGCCCGCGACAACGCGCTCAATCTCCAGTTCGCGCAGCTTGCCGGCGACGTCGCGCTCAAGGACGAGATCGTGAGCGCGGCGCTCGAGCGCGGCTTTCTCGCCGAGACGCTGCCGACGACGCAGGCGGCGTTCGAGCGCTGTGCCGAGGAGGGCCGCAGCCGCTTCAGTCTCGTCGGGCAGGAGCTGCTGCGCACGCTCGGCGTGATCCTTGCCGAGCATGCCCAGCTGCAGAAGCGGCTGAATGCCGCGGTGAAGGCGTATCCGCGCGTCGTCGAAGAGCTGCGTGCCCAGCTCGCGCGGCTGCTGCATCCCCGTTTCCTTTCGCAGACCCCCTGGGCGCGGCTGCAGCATTTCCCGCGCTACCTGAAGGCGGCCAGCCTGCGCCTCGACAAGCTGCGCGACGATCCCGCGCGCGACGCGCGCCTTGCCGCCGAAATCACGCCGCTCGCGGCGGCCTGGCAACGCGAGATGGGCGCACGCGCGAAGCTCGGCGCAGTCACTCCGGAGCTCGAGCAGTTCGGCTGGCTGCTCGAAGAGCTGCGCGTCGCCCTGTTCGCCCAGTCGCTCAAGACCCCGGTCCCGGTGTCGGCCAAGCGTCTCGGCAAGTTGTGGCAAAGTATCCGGAACCGCTAGAGACCTCTATGCAGCGCATTGTCGATTCGCTCGCGTTTGCCCTTCGCAGCTTCCTGCATCCGCGAATGCTGTGGCTGATGGCGTGGCCCGTCGCCGTCGCGATCGTGCTTTGGATCGGAGTGCTCGTACTGATGTGGGCCGAGGCCATTGCCTGGCTGGGCGAGAAAATGCGCGACTGGATCGCGCACGCGACGTTTTTCGTCGAGTGGGACCCGACGCTCGTCGCGATGTGGCTCGCGAAAGCACTGCTGATCGTATTGCTCCTGCCGCTCGTCCAGGTCACCGCGCTGCTGATCCTCGGCGTATTCGGCATGCCGTCAATCGTGGAGCACGTTGCGTCGCGGCACTTCCAGACGCTGGACCGCCGTCACGGCGGCACCTTCGCGGGCAGCGTGATCAACAGCATCGTTGCGGTTCTCGGACTGCTCGGCCTGGGCCTGCTGTCGCTGCCGTTCTGGTTCTTTCCGCCGATCTGGCCGGCGATTCCCGTGGTGATCTTCGGCTGGGTGAACCAGCGCGTACTGCGCTACGACGCGCTCGCCGAGCACGCTTCGGCGGACGAGATGCTGCGTCTGTTCCGCGAGCAGCGCTGGGGCATGTACCTGCTCGGCATGATCCTCGCGCTGGTCGCCTACGTTCCCTTTCTCGGCCTGTTTGCTCCGGTCGTCTTCGGGCTTGCGTTCATTCATTACCTGCTCGAGGCGCTGCGGCGCTCGCGCGGCGCACTTATCGAGGCTGCGCCGGTCGAGCGATGAGCGCGGCCATCGGCGCGCTGGTGATCGGCGACGAGATTCTCGTCGGCAAGCGCAGCGACAAGCATTTTCCCTTTCTGGTCGAGGCGCTGGCCCGGCGCGGGCTGCGCCTCGCCTTCTGCGAGTATCACGGCGACGATCCGGCGCGGTTGACCGCGACGCTTAAGCGCACCTTCGCGGCGGGCGACATCGTGTTCAGCTTCGGCGGGATCGGCGCGACGCCCGACGATCACACGCGCCAGTGCGCGGCCGATGCGCTTGGCGTGCGCCTCGCGCTGCATCCGGATGCCGAGCGCGAGATCCGCGCGCGCTTCGGCGGCGAAGTCACCCCCAACCGGCTCGCGATGGGCACCTTCCCGGAGGGTGCGGACATCATTCCGAACCCGGTCAACCGGATTCCCGGCTTTTCGGTCGCCGACCACCATTTCGTGCCGGGCTTCCCGCAAATGGCCTGGCCGATGGTCGAGTCGGTACTGGATACGCGCTATGCGCAGCTGATCGACCGCGATCGCTGGCTGGAAGGCTCGATCCTGGTGCTCGAGGCGGGCGAGAGTCAGCTGATCGGCGTGATGGAAGCCGTGGGCGCGGCGTTTCCCGGCGTCAAGGTGTTCAGCCTGCCGTCGATGGCCGACGATGGCGCGCGCCGCCATGTCGAGCTTGGCGTGCGCGGGCTTCCCGCGCAGGTTCCCGGTGCGCTTGAGAAGCTGCGCGCCGCGGTGCGCGCGGCGGGCTTTCCGTTTCGCGAGGCCTGAAAAACAAAACGCCCCGCGCTGGGCGGGGCGTTTCTTTACGGCTTGCGCTTTCTCGTCGGCGCCGCAGGATTCGCGGTTGCGCGCGATGACCGGCGCCGCGAGGCGCCGCTTCGATCGCGCGCAGCTGGTGCGGCGCCGGCTCGCCGGCGCCCGCTGCCAGCCCGACTTAGGCGGCCTTTTTTGGCTTGGCGAAGCCTTTCACCGTCTCGGTTGCGGCCGCGACGTTGGCTTCCGCCATCTCGGTCGCCTGCTTGGCGACCTTGTTCATGTTGTCATAGGCCGAGTTGGCCGCCGTGAGCATCTGCTTCATCGCGGCAACCGCGACGTCCGAGCCGACCGGCGCATTCTTGCTCGCCTTCTCGAGGAACGACGCGAAGTTCTCGTTCCACTCGGCGCTGCGCTTCTCGGCCAGCTTGGTCATCTCGGCATTGGTCGCGGTGGCGAGCTCGTAGACGCTCTTCGACCAGTTGATCGCCTTCTCGAGCGCCGGCTGCGCCAGGCTGTTCTGCAGGCCGACATACTCCTGCACGTCCTTTGCGCCCATCAGCGCACGCGCGTTGGCGACGCTGTCCTCGAACACGGACTTGACCGCGCTGGCGTTCAGGCTGGCGAGCTTCTCGATCGCGCTGAACTGGGTGCTGGCGACCGCGAGCAGGGTTTCGACGTTGGCTTTTTGAGCCGCTTGCATCTGTTCTGGGGTGACGTACATGACTAATCTCCTGTTCACAACAAGTTCGGTGTTGATGCCGGATGCAGTATCGGATTCGGGTTTGTGCGCTGCAACAATTGCAATTATAGGGATGAAGCCATCTAAGTCAAGCACTTTGTGCAGCGCAATATTATGTATTGATGTGACGCAACAATCCATTTTGGAAGCCCCTGATTTTTCGACGGAACTGTTTGAAACGCCGGATCTGGGCCTGGCTTGACCCGCGCAAGGCCCCCGGCTATAAAGCAAACGATCGTTTGTTTTTCAATTGGACTCGATTTTGGCCAGCCGTCCGCAATCCGTCCGATCTCTGCGCAGCGCGCGCGCACCGCGCGCCGACAACCGCCTGTCGGCGGTGCTCGAGGCCGCGGCACGTCTGTTCGCGCAACGCGGCTACGCGGCGACCTCGATGCGCGACATTGCGCAGGCGGCGTCGATGCTGCCTGGGTCGCTGTACTACCATTTCGCCGCCAAGGAGGATCTGCTGGCGGCGGTGTATGAGGCCGGCGTGCGCGACATCGTCGCCGCGGCGCAAGCCGCGGCCGAACGCCAGACCGACCCCTGGGATCGCCTCGAGGCGGCCTGCGTGGCGCACCTCGAGACCGTGCTCAGGCGCAGCGACACCGCGCAGGTCCTGATCCGCGTGCTGCCCGAGCAGGTTCCCGCGGCGGCGGCACGCCTCAAGCAGTTGCGCGCGGAGTACGAGGATTTGTATCGCGCGCTCGTGGCCGCGCTGCCGCTCGCGGCGGATGTCGACCGGCGCACGTTCCGCCTGATGCTGCTCGGAGCGCTCAACTGGACGCGCTTCTGGTACCGGGAGAGCGGCGCCGACACGCCGCGGGTCATCGCGCGGCGCATGCTGCGCATGCTGCGCGCGCGCAGCGACACGGCCCGATCGATGGAGAAACGCCATGGCTGAACGCAGACCACCGAAGGTCATCGTCACCAAAATCGGCTTCGACGGCCACGACCGCGGTAGCCGGGTGGTCGCGGCCTACCTGAGAGACGCGGGCATGGAGGTGGTCTACACGCCGCCCTGGCAGGAGATCGGCGCGGTGGTCAAGCTGGCGACCGAGGAGGACGCCGACGTGATCGGCGTGTCGTCCCTCGCGACCGACCATCTGCTGGTGCCGAAGCTGATGGACGCGCTGCGCGCCGCCGGGCTCGAAGACGTGCAGGTCATCGTCGGCGGCATCGTGCCGCCGAAGGACGAGCGCCTGCTGCTCGAGGCGGGTGTGGCGCGCGTCTTCCACCCCGGCGTCGCGCTCGGCGAGATCGCCGAGGCGGTGCGCATGCTGACGCGCGACCGCCGCAGCCTTCTGGAGGGAACGCTATGAACAAGCCCGTGCACAAGCCGGTCGTGGCCAGCGCGCTCGAGCAGGCCGAGCGGCGCTGGCAGGAGGCCTTCGATGCGAGCCCGGGCGCGGCGCGCCGCGCGGCGAACCGGTCGGGAATCGAACTCAAGCCGCTGTACACGCCGCGGGACTGGTCCGGCGCACACTACCTCGAGACGCTCGGCTATCCGGGCGAATACCCGAATACGCGCGGCATCTACCCTTCGATGCACCGCGGGCGCAGCTGGTCGCAGCGCCAGCTGATCGGCCTCGGCGTGCCGGAGGACTACAACGCGCGCCTCCGGGAGCTGCTCGCGCATGGGGCGAGCGCGATCTCGCTCATTCCCTGCAACTCGGTATTCCGCGGCTACGACGCCGACGAGGTGCCGCCCGAGCTGCTCGGCACCTGCGGCACGGTCGTCAACACGGTCGACGACATGATGCGCGCGCTCGCCGACGTTCCGATCGACCGCGTGTCCTGCGCGCTGAACGATCCTTCGCCCTTCACCCTGCTCGCGCTGCTCCTCGTCGTCGCCAAGCGGCGCGGCGTCGCCTGGACGAAGATCACCGGCACCTCGAACCAGTCGGACTGCATCTCGCATTTCGTCGCCAACCACATGTTTTTCCGCCTCGCGCTGCAGGGTGCACGGCGTGTGCTGGTCGACCACATCGCGTTCTGCAACGCGCGAGTGCCCGGCTGGAACCCGCTTTCGGTCGTCGGTCAGCACATGCAGCAGGCCGGCGCGACGCCGGCCGAAGCGATGGCCTTCACCCTGGCCTCCGCGATCCAGTACGCGGAAGACTGTCAGGCGCGCGGCATGGCACCCGACAGCTTCCTGCCGCGTTTCACGTTCTTCTTCGACATCTCGGTCAGCTTTTTCGAGGAGATCGCCAAATTCCGCGCCGGGCGACGCATCTGGGCGAAGCTCGCGCGCGAGCGCTTCGGCGCGAAGGACCCGAAAGCCTGGCGCTTCAAGTTCCACGGCCAGACCTCGGGTGTGGACCTCACGCGCCAGCAGCCGCTCAACAACATTGCGCGCGTCGCGGTGCAGGCCATGGCCGGCATTTTCGGCGGTCTGCAGTCCTTGCACACCGACAGCTACGACGAAGTGCTGTCGGTGCCGACCGCGGAGGCCGCGCGCATCGCGGTGGCGACGCAGAACGTGCTGCGCGAGGAAGCGCAACTCACCGACGTCATCGATCCGCTCGGCGGCTCGTACTACCTCGAGACGCTGACCGACCAGATGGAAGAAAAAATCGAGTCGATCATCGCGCGCATCGACGCGGCAGGCGGCATGTACCGCGCCGTCGAGCAGGGTCTGGTGCAGCGCATGATCGGAGACTCGGCGCTCGCCTTCCAGAAACGGGTCGAGTCGGGCGAGCAGACCGTCGTCGGCGTGAACGCCTATCAGGTCGAAGAGGATGCGGGCGCCTACCCCGTGCTCGAGTATCCGGCGCGCGAGCGAATCGACGCGCAGCTTGCCCGGCTCGCCGACTACAAGGCGCAGCGCGCGAACGCGCCGGCGCAGAAGGCCCTCGACGGCCTCGCGCGCGCGGCACAGGGCAGCGACAACATCATGGCGCAGGTGGTGGCGGCCGCGGAGGCCGGCGCGACGCATGGCGAGATCTGCGCGGTCCTGCGGCGCGAGCTCGGCTTCGGCCAGCCGCTTGCCATCGTCTGACCGGGGCGGGCGGACCAGAATGAACGCACCGGTGACCCCGGTCGAACGCATCCGCGGGGGCGACCGCAGGGCGCTCGCGCGCGCGATCACCGCGGTGGAAAACGCAACCCAGGAGGGCGCGGCGATTCGCGCCGCACTCGCCCCGTATCTCGGGCGTGCGCAAGTCACCGGCGTCACCGGACCGCCCGGCGCGGGCAAGTCGACGCTGGTCAACGCGCTGGTGAAGGAGCTGGTCGCACGCGGACGCAAGGTCGCGGTGATCGCGGTCGATCCCTCGAGCCCGGTCTCCGGCGGCGCGGTGCTCGGCGACCGCGTGCGCATGGCCGAGATGCAGGGACACGAGGCGGTGTTCATCCGTTCGCTCGCGGCACGCGGCCACCTGGGCGGCCTTTCGCGCACCGCTGCGCAGGTCGTCGAGCTGCTCGACGGCGCGGGCTTCGACGACGTCCTGGTCGAGACCGTGGGCGCCGGGCAGTCGGAAGTCGAGATCGCGAAGGTCGCCGCGCACCGACTGGTCGTCTGTCCGCCGGGCCTCGGCGACGACGTGCAGGCGATCAAGGCCGGCATTCTCGAGATCGCCGACGCGTTCGTGGTGAACAAGGCGGATCTGCCGGACGCGACGCGCACCGAGCGCGAGCTGCGCGCGATGCTCGCGCTGCGCCAGAACGCCGCGCCCGAGGCGCTGCCGCCGGTGCTGAAGACCGTGGCAACGACGGGCGACGGCGTTGCGGCGCTCGCCGACTGGCTCGCGGCGCGCGCGCTGCAGCACGGGCGGCCCGCGCCGGCCGTCCCGCACACGGCGCCGCCCGCGTCTGGACCGGCGGCGCTGCTCGCGCGGCTGATCGCGCGCGACGCCTACGCGCGCCACCTCGGGCTCGAGCTGGTCGAGGCGGGCGAGGGCACCGCGACCGTATCGATGCGCGTGCGGCCAGAACACATCAACTTCTGGGACAGCTGCCACGGCGGCGCGATCTTTTCGCTCGCCGATACCGCGCTCGGCCTGGCCTGCAACTCATACGGCTCGGTGGCCGCGCTGATCGATTCGCATATGACCTTCTCGGTCGCGGTCAAGGCGGGCGAACGCCTCACCGCGCGCGCCGAGGAAATCTCGCGCTCGCGCAAGCTCGGCGTCTACCGCATGGAAGTGCGGCGTGACGACGGCGTGCTGGTGGCGAGCCTGACCGGCACGGTGTACCGCACCGGCAAGCCGCTGCCGAACGAGGCCTCGACGGGGCCTGCGGCTTGAGCGCTCCGCTCGAGTACCGCGCGACGCGCAAGCGTGCGCGCATCCACGACCCGCGGCGCGAGTTCGCGCTGAGCGAGATCGAAAGCGAGGTGCGCTACGACCCGCTCACTGGCGATTCGGCGCGCATCTGCCATTTCGCCTTTCCCAAGCGTGAGCTGCCCGACCTGTCGGCGCTCGCCGAGCGCACGCGCAACGGCTGCCCGTTCTGCCCCGACAGCGTCGAGCGCGTCACTCCGCGCTACCCGGCCGAGCTCCTGCCCGAAGGGCGCATGCGGCGCGGCGAGGCGCTGCTCGTGCCGAACCTGTTTCCCTACGACGATGTCTCGGCGATCGTCTCGATGTCGCGCGCGCACTTCCTCGCGATGGACGCGATGCCGCCGGCGGTCGTCGCCGACGCGCTCAAGCTTGCGCGCGACTTCATCCTCACCGCCGCGCCGCTCGTCGAGGCGCGCGAGGCCTTCGGCATCGTCACCTGGAACTACATGCCGCCCTCGGGCGCCTCGCAGGTCCATCCACACATGCAGGTGATCGTGACCGACACCCCGGGCAACCAGCTGCGCCGCGAGCTCGAGGCGGAGGCACGCTTTCTCGCCGCTCAGAAGCGGCCCTATCCGGCAGCGCTGCTGGAAGCCGAGCGCGGCGGGGCGCGCTGGCTGGACGAGGCCGGCGGCGTCGCCTGGTGGGTGCCGTACTGTCCGACCGGGATGCTGGGCGATGCGCAGGCGATGTTCGTCGACCAGGCGACGGTCGCCGGCTGCGACGACGCGGCGCTCGATTCCTTTGCGCAAAGCCTGTGCAGCGTGCTCGCCGCCTACGCGCGCATGGGCCTGTGGAGCTTCAACCTGACGCTCATGCCCGATGCGCTGGCCGAGACCTCAGGCCGCCACCGGCTCACCGCGCGCCTGCTGCCGCGCTTCTACCTGCACCCCCAGCTGCACAATTCCGACACCGCCTATCTGCAGCTCCTGCTCGGCGAGAAGTTCGCGATGATCACCCCGGAGCAGCACGCGGCGGAGCTGCGCGCCCTGCTCGCAGCGCGATGAGCGCGTCGGCCGACCATATCCCGGCGCGCCTGTGGGGGGTGCTCGCCGGGCTGACCTTCGCCTGGGGCTTCAACTGGACCGCGATGAAGCTCGCGCTCTCCGAGGTCGCGCCGTTCACCTTCCGCTCGATGTGCCTCGGGGTGGGCTCGATGGTGCTGTTCGCGGTCATGAAGGCGGGCGGCCACTCGCTCGCGGTGCCCAAGGGACAGTGGCGGAGGCTGATCGGCCTTGCGCTCACCGCGATCACTGCCTGGAACCTGCTCGTCGCCTACGGCGTGTCGATGATTCCCTCGGGACGCGCCGCGATCCTCGCCTACACGATGCCCGCCTGGGCGATCCCGCTTTCGGTCTGGGTGCTCGGCGAGCGCCTGAACGGGCGCAAGATCACCGGCCTGCTGCTCGGCATGGCCGGCCTCGCGCTGCTGCTCGGTCAGGGCCTGCGCAACCTCGGCGCCGCGCCGATTGGCTCGCTGCTGGTGCTGTGCGCAGCGATCATGTGGGCGCTCGCGACCGTTTTCCAGAAGCGCTTTCCGGTCGCGATGCCGGTCGGCGTCTACACCGCCTGGATCATGCTGCTCGGCGGCATCCCGATTTTCCTCGGCGCGCTGATTCTGGACGACTTCAGCAAGCTTGCAGAAGTAAGCCCGAAGGCCTGGTTCGGCGTGACCTACAATGTGTTCATCGCTTTCGCCTGGGCGCACTGGGCGTGGATCAAGCTGGCGACCAGCCTTTCGGTGACCGTGTTCTCGCTCGCAATGCTGTTGACCCCGATGATCGGCGTGCTGAGCGGCATCCTGTTTCTCGGCGAGCGCCCGACGCCGACCGAGTACGCGGCGTTCGCCCTGGTGATCGGCTCGCTCCTGACGGTCGCGCTGCCGGCGCGAAAATGAGCCGATGCGCCTGCGTCTGCACACCAACCAGCTGTCGATCCGCATTCTCGGCACGCTGACCGGGATCGGCTTCCTCGCGATCGGCGCCTACGCCATGTTCGGCGCCGAAGATTCGATTACCGAGGCCGTTCGCGAGCGCGCGTTCTGGTTCGGGTTCACGGCGCTGGTCGGCGGGGTCTGGGCGGTTGCGGTGTCCTGGCTCGATTCGGACCTGACCGGGGTCTGGTGCCGGCCGCCGCGCCAGCCGCGTGATCTGCGCCGGCCGCGCTGACGCTATGATGCGCGGCGCAATCGACCGGAGTTCGTCATGTGCCGCTTTACGCTCTACCTCGGACCGTCGATCCGGCTGAGCACGCTGCTGGTCGAACCGGCGCATTCGCTCATCCACCAGAGCTTTCGCGCGCTCGAGCGCGACGAGCCGCTGAACGGCGACGGCTTCGGCGTCGGCTGGTACGCGCCGCGCCTGACCCAGGAGCCGGCGGTGTTCCATTCCATCTCGCCCGCATGGAACAACCGCAACCTGCGCAGCATCGCGCGCGCGGTGGCCAGTCCCTGCATCCTCGCTCACGTGCGCGCCGCGACCGCGGGCAGCGACGTACACCAGGCGAACTGCCATCCTTTTCGGCATCGCCGCCACCTGCTCATGCACAACGGCTCGATCGGCGGCTATCCACGCCTGCGGCGACGGCTGCTCGCCGATCTCTCCGACGAGGCGTTCAACGTCGTGCACGGCGATACCGACAGCGAGCACATGTTTGGGATTTTTGTCGACGAGCTGCTCAAGCACGGGGACCCGACGAGCGACGCCTTCGATTCGCCCGGCGGCGCGCGCCGTCTGGCCGAGCATCTCGCGGTGACGCTCGCGCGGGTGCTCGCGGTGGTCAAGGCCGATGGCGACGGCGCGCCGAGCGCGCTCAACGTCGCGGTGTCGGACGGCGTGCACGCCGCGGTGTCGCGCTTCACGAGCCATCCGTCCGCGTTGCCGGACTCGCTCTACACCCTGCAAGACCACATTTACCCGACGACGTCGCAGGAGTTCGCCGGACGGAAATCGGAGGAACATGGTGCCGCGGTCGTGGTCTCGTCCGAGCGCCTGACCGACCATCCGGGCTGGCGCGCCGTGCCGCCGAATCACATCGTGGCGTTCGCGCGCGGCGAGACGCCGCGGATGTATCCGCTCACGCCGGAGGGGCGGTTGGCGGACTGAGTGGCGGCGTTCGGGGTTATGATGGTCCCGCAGGTCAATACCAACGAAGGAGATCGCGATGGCATTCGTACTCATTCGTCACAAGGTCAAGGACTTCGCCAAGTGGAAGCGCGGCTACGACGCGCATGCGCCGATGCGGCGCAAGGCGGCGCTGCGGCAAAAGGCGCTGCTGCGGAGTGTGAGGAACCCTAAGGACGTGCTGATTCTGTTTCAGGCCGCAAGCCTGTCGAAGGCGAAGGCATTCGCATCGAGCCCGAACCTGCGCAAGGCCATGAAGGAAGCCGGCGTGGTCGGCAAGCCGGAGATCACGTACCTGAAGTAGCGCCGGTTGTCGCGCGCGCGAGCGCGCGACGCCATGAAGTTGGAGGTCAGCCTCGCCCCAGGTCGGGGTTGTCCGACGCGCGGCGTGCGGCGAACGCCGCCAGCGCGCGCTGGTATTCGTCCATCGCCGGCGCGCTCACCGGCGCGCCGCACTCATAGCAGCAGTTGTTCATCCGGTCGAACCAGCGGCAGCCGCACTCGTCGCAGGCCAGTTCCGGGGCACCCGCTGGGTTGTAAAAGACCATTGCCCTAGCGGCAGGTGCCGAGAAACGGCAGCCCGAGCGCCTCGAGAAACTCGGTCCAGCCGCGCTCGCGCAGCTCGTCGCGCGTGCGCAGCACCATGAACAGCACTCGATTGCGCCGCAGCAGGCGCTTGAGTTCGCTCAACGGCCGCTCGTGCGCGAGTGCGACATCGAGCGCGCCGTCTTCGACGATGAGCAGCACGTCGGACGCGAGCGACGCGAGCCCGGTAAAGATCCCCTCGCGCACACGCATCGCCTGTGCCTCGCGCAGCCAGAGCATCATCGGCACCGGTTCGGTCTTCGGCATGATGTTGGCGCGACGCAGGCCCTGCGAATCTTCACGCCAGCGCGGCACGAGCGCGACGCTCACCCCGGTCGCGAGCGGCTCGAACAGTTCGACATGCACGTCGAGCACCGGCTGCCAGTCGAAGACCGGTTGCGCGACGACAGCCATCAGATGCGCACCCCGAGGCGGTAGCCTTCGTGGATCGCTGCGTCCATGCCGCGCGGCATCAGCGCGTCGCCGCAGCCGTGCAGTTCGTCGACCATCCACTCGAACTCGGCGAACAGCGCCTGGTTCGCGACGCGCGGCGCGGCGGCGATCACCGTGTCGGCCGGCAGGGTGGTCTCGGTCCCTTTCGCGTCGACGACCACCGCGCCATCGGCGGTGACACGCACGAGGCGGGTCGACGTCAGCACCGGGATCTCGAGCTCCTCGACCCAGGCGGTGTGGCGCCACTTGAAGGTCGGCATGACGTCGCCTGCGATGCGCTTTTCGGCCTCGACCAAGGTGACCTCGGTGCCGTTCTTCTTCAGGTACTCGGCGACCACCAAGCCGATTTTGCCGGCGCCGATCACGACGACCCGCTTGCCGGGCTCGACGCGGCCCGCGGCGACGGCGAGCGCGTCGACCAGGCGCTCGTGGCCCGGAACGCCGTCGTAGGCGGAAAGGTCGATGCGCGCGCCGGCCGCGACCACGCAGACGTCGTACTGGTGCAGCACCGAGCGCATCAGCTTGGCGTTGGCCTCGGTGTTGAGCTTCAGCTCGACGCCGAGCTTGGTGGCCATCACCTCGTAGTGACGCACCACCGACAGCAGATCGTCCGGCCGCGCGAGGTCACGCGTCGCGTAGCCGAGCAGGTTGCCGCCGATATGGTCGGCGCGGTCGTACACCGTGACCTCGTGCCCGCGCCGACGCGCGGTGATCGCGAATTCCATGCCGGCCGGACCGGCGCCGATCACCATGATCTTCTTCTTCACCGCGGCCGGCGTAACCGAATACTCGGGCTCGACCTCGTGACCGAGCGCCGGATTCATGGTGCAGCTGTACGGCAGGTCGCGGAACACGCGCGAAAGGCAGTTCAGCGAGCCGATGCAGCGGCGTACTTCGTCGAGCCGGTCTTCGGCCGCCTTGTGCACGAGATCCGGGTCGGCGAGCATCGGCCGGCAGACCTCCCAGTAGTCGAACTCGCCCTTTGCCAGGCAGGCGTCCGCCATGCGCGGGTCGGGCAGCCGGTTGCCGAAGGCGACCAGGGTGTCCGGGCACTCGCGCTTTGCGCGCGCGGCGAGGTAGTTCCAGTGCCCCGGCGCCACGTCGCGGCCGATCGACGACTCGGGCGCTTCCTGCCAGCCGACCGTGACGCTGATCATGTCGACGCCGCAGCCGGCAGCCTGTTTCATCAGCTCGAAGCACTCGTCCTCGTTGTTTCCGCCCCACTGGTCCATCAGCTCGGCGCCGTTCAGGCGGATGACGAAAGGATGCTCGGGCAGCGCCTGCTTCACCGCGTCGATCAGCTCGCGCATGAAGCGGCCGCGGTTTTCGAGCGAGCCACCGTACTCGTCGCTGCGCTGGTTGGTGAAGCGCGAGTTGAACGAGGCGAGCAGATAGCCCATGAAGCTGGTCACCTCGACGCCGTCGAAGCCCGCCCTGATCGCGCGCTTCGCGGCGTCGACGTGCTCGCGGATACAGCGTCGGATGTCGTCCTTCGACATCTCGCGCGGCGGGCGGAAATGCGGCAGGGTCTGCGGCACCACCGAGGGCTGCACGCAGTAGCCGAGGTCGATCCCGCCGTAGCGTCCGGCGTGCAGAATCTGCTGGATGGCCACTGCGCCGGCCTCGTGGATGTAGCCGGCGATGGTCTCGAACTGCGGCAGGAACTTGTCGTCGTAGAGCGCGACCATGCGGAAGTACGACTTGCCCTCGCCCTTGGGATCCGGGTACGCGCCCTGGTTGGTGATGATGCCGCAGCCGGTGTTGGCGATGACGCGCGTGCGCGCCAGCTCGCGCGGCGTGATGTGGCCGTCGCGCGTGTTGTAGTTTGACACGCAACAGGCGCCGTACTTGATCATGTTCTTGGTGGCATAGCGGCCGAGACGGCCGCGCCGGAACAAATGGGGAAGCTTCGCTTCCCCGGATCGCTCGCTCATGCGCCTCTCCCTGCGCCGCGCTGCTTCTCCTGCGCGAGCTTCGCGGCGATGCGCTCGCGCAGCTCGCGCTTCAGAATCTTGCCGACCGGGCTGGTCGGGAACTCGCCGACGATTTCCAGCCGCTCGGGCAGCTTGAAGCTGGCGATGCGCTTGGCACGCAGAAAGCCGATCAGCTCGTCGAAGCCAAGCGTCTCCCCCGGCTTGGGGATGACGAAGGCACAGGCCTTCTCGCCGAAGGTTTCGTCCGGCATCGCGACCAGAGTGACCGACTTCACCTTCGGGTGGCCGAAGATGTAGTTCTCGACCTCGTCGCAGCTGATCTTCTCGCCGCCGCGGTTGATGATGTCCTTGCGCCGACCTTCGGTGTAGAGCTGGCGCCCGCGTTTGCGAACGATGTCACCCATGCGATAGAAGCCGTCGCGCGTGAACGCCTCGCGGTTCTTCTCCGGCGCGTTGTAGTAGCCGCGGATGGTGTACGGGCCACGCACGCAGAGCTCGCCGGGCTCACCGTCGCGCACCTCGCGGTCGCCGTCGTCGAGCACGACAATCTCGTCGTCCTCGCAGACCGGCATGCCCGAGCTTTCCAGCACCGCCTCGTCGTCGGCGTCGAGGCGCACCATGCTGATCAGACCCTCGGCGGTGCCGTAGATCTCCTGTGCGCGGCAGCCGAGGCGCTGTTGCAGCCGCGCGCGCAGCTCGGGCGCAAGGCGCGCGCCGCCGTTCTGCACCACGCGCAGCGACGAGAGGTCGTGGCGCTCCGGGACCGGCGAATTGAGCCAGGCCGAGATCAGCGGAACCGCGGCCGGGATCACCGAGACGCGCTCGCGCTCGACGAGGGGGAACACCGTTTCCGCGTCGCCAGCCGGGGCGAGCACCACCGTCCCGCCCGCGTACAGCGCCCCCATCATGCCGGGCGAGGCGAGGTTGTAGTTGTGCGCGAGCGGCAGGATCGGCATCAGCACGGTGTTCTCGTCGAACCCGGCCAGGCGCCCGCACTGCTTGGCGTTGTAGACGTAGTCTTCGTGCGTGCGCGGGATGAGCTTGGAAAGCGAAGTGGTGCCGCCGGAGAGCAGCATCAGCGCGACTTCGCCCGGATCCAGCACGACTTTGTCGAGCGTCGCGCGCGCGTCGGCGGCCGCCATCGGCGCTCGGATCATCGCGTCGAGGCCCGTCTGTCCCGCGAGCGGCTCGCCGGCGACGAAGACCTGCTTCAGGCTGGGGCAGGCGGTGCGCATTTCCTCGGCCATTGCGCGGTAGTCGAAATCGCGCAGGCGGTCGGGGATGACGTAGCCGACCGCGCCGGCCGAGGTGATGAAGTGCTTGACTTCGGTATGGCGGTGCGCGCGCAGCGCCGTGACCGGGATCGCGCCCGCGCGGATCAGCGCGAAATAGGCGTAAACGAACTCGGGAACGTTCGGCAGCTGCAGCACCACGCGGTCGAGCGGCTTGAGGCCCGCGTGCACGAAGCGCGTGGCGAGGCGCTCGATACGCTCGACGAGTTGCGCATAGGACAGGCGTTCCTCGCCATGCACCAGCGCGACCTTCTTCGGTCGCTTGGCCGCAGCGGCGGCGAGTGCGCCGGGGATGGTGATGCCTTCCCAGTAGCCGCGCGCGCGGTAGCGCTGCGCGAACGTCTCGGGCCACGGAGTGCATCCTGCGAGCATCGATCCCCTCCTCGATACGAGGGACCACGCTGCCAGAGCCGGCTCCGGCGCTACTTGAGCTAAATCAAGCGGTCCGCCGCGCCGGCGTCGGTCAGAACACGAACACGCCCTTGCCGGTGGTCTGGGTGTCGAACAGCCGGTACGCCTCGGCCGCCTGGTCGAGCTTGAATCGGTGCGTGATCAGCTTTCCGAGGGGAATCTTGCGCTCGGCGACAAAGCGCGCGCACTCGCCCTGGCCGACGCTGGAGAAGGTCCAGGAGCCGATCAGGGTCAGCTGCCGGCGCAGCATGTCCGGGCTCACCTGCAGGGTGACGTCACCGCCTTCGCCGACGAAGCAGGCCGTACCCCAGGTCTTGGTGCTGCGCACCGCCGCGACGCGCGCCTCGGCTGCGCCGCTGCAGTCGAGCGCGAGATCCACGCCTTCGCCGTGCGTCAGCTCCTTCAGCGCCTTAACCGGGTCGGTCGATTTCGAGTTGATCGTCGTCTCGGCGCCGAAGTCCTTGGCGAGCTTGAGGCGCTCTTCGCCGATGTCGATCGCGATCACGCGCGCGCCCATCGCGGTGCCGAGCAGCACCGCCGACAGGCCGACCGGACCCTGGCCGAAGACGGCGAGCGTGTGGCGCCCGCAGGTCTGCATGCGGCGCAGCGCACCGTAGGCGGTGCCGGTGCCGCAGGACACCGCCGCGCCTTCTTCGAACGACAGCTCGTCCGGCAGCGGCACCAATGTGCGCGCCGGCACCCTGAGGTACTGCGCGTGCCCGCCGTTGCCGGTCACGCCATACACCGTGATGCCCTTGCCGCAAAGCTGCGACCAGCCGACGCGGCAATGCGGGCACACGCCGCAGCCGCTGTAATGGTGATCCATCATGCGCGCGCCGATCGGCGCCTCGGCCTCGGTGACTCCGGGGCCGCGTGCGGCGACCACGCCGCAGGGCTCGTGGCCGGCAATCACCGGGCCGCCCTTGCCGCCCAGGCCGAGCGCGCCCGCCATGCCCGCGCCGCTGCGCGCCGCGCGGTAGGCGTGCAGGTCGCTGCCGCACATGCCCGAAGCCTTCATTTCGAGGACCACCTCGCCCGGGCCCGGGGTGGGGTCGGGAAATTCGCGAATTTCGAGCTCGCGCTCGCCCAGAAAGACCACGCCGCGCATGTCGTTCTCCTCCGATTTCGACGCGACGATTCTAGCGGAGGGCGCCAGCCGGTAGACTCGCGCCCGGAGCGTCGTTTCCAAGGCGCACGACCGAACGCACCCGCGACAGGAGAGGTGGCATGGCTGGAAAAGCGAAGTACGTGTTCATCGCGAGCATGGACGTCGACCCCGAGCGGGAGGCGATCTTCAACGAGGTGTACGACACCGAGCACATTCCGCTCATCACCAAGGTGCCCGGCGTGGTGTCGGCGCGGCGCAACGTGCTGGTGCCGCTGAAGATGTTCATCGGCGGCGAGGTCAAGACCATCGTCGCCGAGGGCGAGCCGAAGTACAGCGCGATCTACGAGCTCGAAAGCCCCGACGTGCTGACCAGCGAAGCCTGGGCCAAGGCAGTCGACGCGGGACGCTGGCCGAGCGAGGTGCGTCCCTACACCCGCAACCGCCGGCACACGCTGCGCAAGCTGACGAACGACTGATCCGGGCCCGCCGACGTCCCGCTTCGCATGGCCTCGCTCAAGCTGACGCGCGAGAACATCCTGAGCGGCGTGCTGCATGACTCTGCGCGCGCCATGCTCGGCGCCGGCACGCGCTTCATGACCGCCGAGGAGCGTCATCGCCAGATCGAAGCAATCGTGGCGCGCGCGCCGCATCCGGAGCGCATCTGGGTGTTCGGCTACGGTTCGCTGATCTGGAATCCGGCGTTCCACTATGCCGAGCGCCGCACCGCGCGCGTGCACGGCTATCACCGCCAGTTCTGCCTCTGGGCGCGCGCCGGGCGCGGCAGTCCGGAGAAGCCCGGGCTGATGCTCTCGCTCGAGCGCGGCGGCAGCTGCCATGGCGTGGGCTATCGCCTGCATCCGAAGCATGTCGCCACCGAGCTCGACGTGGTCTGGCGGCGCGAGATGCTCACCATGGCCTACCGTCCGGTGTGGGTGGCGCTGCACACGCCGCGCGGCCTCGAGCATGGCATCGCCTTCGCCGTGAACCGCGCGCATGAGCGTTACGTACGTGAGATGGGCGAGGAGGCTACCGCGCGCTACCTCGCGACCGGCGCCGGACCGCTCGGTTGCTGCGCCGACTACCTGTTCGACACGGTTGCGCACCTGTGCGAGCTCGGTATCCGCGACCGCCGGCTCGAGGCGCTCGAACGCAAGGTGCGTGCTCTGATGGTGGAGGCGGCGCCGCCCGCCTGATCCGCACCGCCGACGCGTTTCACCCCGTGTACTACGGCTACCGCATCGTCTCGGCCTCGTTCGTCATCCAGGGGGTGATGGTCGGCGGCATGTTCGCCTACGGCGTGCTGTTCAAGGAGCTCGAGGCCGAGTTCGGCTGGTCGCGTGCGGCGATTTCGGGCGCCTCCTCGCTGACGCTGCTCGTGATGGGCGTCATGGCGATGCTCGCCGGCCGCCTGAACGACCGGATCGGGCCGCGTTGGCTGCTCACCGGGTCTGCGCTGTTCTACGGAATCGGTTTCATGCTCCTGTCGACGCTGCGGGCGCCCTGGCAGCTGTATGTGTTCTACGGGCTGTTCGTCGCCATCGGACTGTGCACGAACGATGTCGTCACGCTTTCGACCGTGGCGCGCTGGTACACGCGCCGCCGCGGCCTGGCCTCGGGGATCGTGAAGTGCGGCACCGGCCTGGGCCAGCTCGTCATCCCTCTTTCGGTCGCGGCGCTTATCGCTGCATTCGGCTGGCGCACGGCCTGCATCATCTTCGGCGCGACGGCGCTGGCCATCATCGCGATTGCCGCCCAGTTCATGCGACGCGACCCGCGGAGCATGGGGTTGAAGTTCGAAAACGATGAACAGCGCGGCCCTCCCGCGCCCGCCGGGGCCCCGAGCCTCGACCCGCAGGCGCAGACGCGCGCCCACAGCCCGCTGCTCTGGGCGCTATGCGGCGTGCAGTTCCTCGTGTACTGCTGCCTGCTGACCACCCAGGTGCACATCGCGGCGCACGCGATGGATATGGGCCTGCCGCGCGCGACCGCGGCGGGCGTGCTCTCGACGATCGGCGGCGTCAGCCTCGTCGGACGGCTTCTGATCGGCGGCGCGATCGACCGCGTCGGCGGGCGGCGCGCGCTGATGGCCTGCTTCGCGACGCTGCTCGCGAGCTTCGTCTGGTTGCAGTTCGCCACGGCGCCGTGGATGCTGTTCGC
>JAJDNJ010000286.1 GCA_022340705.1 Betaproteobacteria bacterium | reverse complement strand
AGATCGGGGGCGCGCAGCGCGTCGACCACCGCCTCCGGGATGCGCGCCTCGGCGGCATTGGCGTACTGAAAGCCGGTGACGACCGGCTCGCAGGCGAGCTGGGAGAAATAGTCCTGGAACGAGATCGCGCCACTGCTGGTGAGCAGCTGGGTGCGTACCGGATCGTCGCTCATCGGCACGACCTGCGCGCGGATACCGAGGTGCTGGCAGAAACCATGCGTGATCTCGGACAGCGTGCGGCCCGCGGTCAGACCCTCGCTGCGCAGGATCGGCATCGCCAGCGCCTGGTCGCCGAGGCGGATGCCGTCGGGGCCGCCCACCATCTTGAGCATCTCGAACAGCCGATAGGTTTCGCCGCGCGGCTCCCAGCCTGCGCTCTGACTCTCGAGTCCGGCCAGGCTGTAGAGCATGGTGTCGAGATCGGGCGAGAACGAGAGCCCCACGTGCTCGAAGTCGTCCCCGGTATTGACGACCACCGTCAGCTTTCTGTCGCGCAGGCGGTAGAGGCCATCGGCCAGTTTTGCGCCGCCAACCTGTCCGCCCAGTGCAACCACCGTTCCCATCCGTTCACCCCCGCGCCGCGATGGCGCCCATTTTAGTCGTGGGCTCAGGTTGTGCGCAGCGCGCGCTCGAGACCTGCCGTCAGTACGCCGAGCCGGCGGCGCTCGTCGCCGCCGACGCCCGCCGGATCGAAGCGAAGCTTCTGATGCAGCTCGAGCGCTTCGAGCAGCTCCGCGCGTGCCGATGGGTCGAGTGCGACGCCGACGCGCGCGATCCAAGGGCCGAGCGCTTCGCTCGCGCCCCGCGGCCCGAAGCGCTCGGTGAGGCGTCGCTCGACGGCGAAAAACGAGGAATCCATTCCCTGCCAGCTGCGCGCGGCGGATGCCGCGCCGCTGCCAGCGCGAGCCATTCGTCGCCCGCGCAGCAGACGCCAGAAGAGGATTCCGACGAGCAGCGCGAGCAGCACGTAGGCCCCGGTGCCGGCCTCGAACGGCGCACGCTGCGACCAGCGGAAACTCGCCCAGCGCAGCAGGTCGGACAGGCCCTGCCAGAGAGGTGCACGCTCTTCCTCGATTCCGAACCAGTCGGGCGGCGTGGTGTCGAGATCGACCCATTGCCCGCCGATCCAGGCGCGCGTCCAGGCATGGGCATGCCGCGCGCGCACGACGTAAGCATCCTCGAGCGTGCTGTATTCGAGCATCGCGAAGCCGGTCGCGTAGCGCGTCGGCACCCCGGCAGCACGCAGCAGCAGGGTGGTCGCGGTCGCGAAGTACTCGCAGTGCCCACGCTTCGAGCGCTCGAGGAAATCGCCGATCGCGGTCATTCCCGGTGCCGGCGGCGTGTTGCGATAGGTTGCATAGCGGAAAGATGCGAAATAGGAGCGCACGCGGCGTATCGCCTCGCGGGGCGCGAGCCCCGCGAGCCCGAGGCCCGCCGAGACCCGGTCGATCGCCGGGCGCTCGGCAACCGGAATGGCGAGGTCGGCCGGCGTCGGCGCGGCCGTGTCGCCGATCGCCTTGCCCGCGTCGACAACATACTGCGCCCATTCGCCGCCGATCGCGGCGCGAACCGTGCCGAGCGCGTTGGTCTCGAGCGTTTCCGCGGGCAACTGCAGGATCTCGAGCGTGCCGGCGGGCAGCGCGAGCACCGCCTTGCCCCCTTCCAGCCGGGTGACGATGCGCGCGGACACGACCGGGCGGCCCTGAGCAAGGCGCCATGTGGCGCCGCCTGCCGCGGGCGCGAGCGGCGCGAGCGGCGCGTCGTGCGCGACCCAGCTCGTGCGGTAGTAATCGTTGAAACTGGCGCGGTGCAGGAGCTTTAGGCGTGCGGCGTCGCCGTGCTTCGCATAGACGCGCAGCACGATCGTGTCCTCGAGCTTGAGGCGGCCGATCGAGCCGATGTCGGTGCGCGAGCGGTAGGGATCCGCGTCCATCCCGCTCAGGTACCAGTCCGAGATCCAGCTCTCGATCTGCGCCTGCAGCCGCGTGAGCCCGACGTGCCCAGCATAGCCCGCTCCGGCGCCGGTCGCGAACAGCATCGCCCAGAGCGCGATCGGCGCGTAGCGCGGGCGCAGCGCGAACAGTGCCCAGGCCGCAAGCACCACGATGCCAGCGTAATAGAGCGGGCCGCGATCGTTTGCGAGGCCCGCGGAGAGCAGCACGACCGCCAGATACGGTCCGGCGAAGTCGATCAGCGGATCGCGCGCCGCGGGATCGCGACGCTTGCGCTGGCGCATGGCGCGCAGCAGCGCGGACAGGCGCAGCCTGCCGCTGCTCGACAGAAGCTGAACCGCGGCGATCGGTGCGATGAATGCGGGCAGGTACTTGAGCCCAGCGAGGATGCTGCGCGATACGCCGGGCGAATCGGTCGAGGCCGCACCTACCACGATGAATCCGACGAAGAAGACGGTGCACAGGTCCGCGAGACGCTCGTAGGACGCCGGCTGCAGATCGACGCGCCACGGCAGCCGTGCCGCCGCCTCCAGCGTGAGCCCGAGTCCGATGCCGAGCGCGAGCTGGCCGACCTCCAGTCCCCAGAAGGCGAGCGCGGCGCCGAGCAGGAGCGGCGGCAGCTTCATCGCAGGCGTCATCTGAGACGACTCAGACCTTCCTCGATGCGTCCCGGATGCAGAACCACGAGGCCCGGCGGCAAATCGGGCGGGACGGCATCCTCGGCGCAGACCAGCAACGCGCGCAGTTCCATGCCCGAGGCGGCGAGCGCGCGCATCAGCGCGGCGCGCGCGTCGTCCCAGTCGACGAACACCAGGATGCAGCTCGACAGGCGCCCGCGCTGCGCGAGCACCGCGTGCGCCAGAGCACCGAATGATCCGCGCGGGCCGGGCGCGACGCCCGCGAGGATCTCGAGCATCCGATCGGCCGGCAGCTGGCCGCGTCCCGCGGTGTACTGGTGGACTTCGCCGGCCACGAAGAGCAGATCGAGCAGGCACTCCTGCGTATCGATCGTGTAGACGAACGAGGCAGCGAGCGCCACGGCATCCTCGAACACAGGATCCTCGCCCGCGGCGCGGCCGGTATCGAGCACCAGCGCGTGCCGCTCGAAAAACTCGTCCTGGTACTCCTTGACGATCGGCTTGCCGGTGCGCGCATAGCTCTTCCAGTGCAGGCGGTGCAGCGGATCGCCGGGACGGTAGTCGCGCAGCGAGATGAATTCCTCCGAGTCGCCGACCGAGGTGGCGAGCGAGACGCCGCCGAGCTGGTACTTGCGCGCGCCAGGCAGGATCAGCTCGGGCAGCCGGTAGCGTCGCGGCAGGGCGATGACCCGCGCCGGCAGCGCGAAGCGGCGCAGACTGCGCACCATGCCGAGCGGGTCGGGGCGCGAGAGCGTGAGGCCAGCGAGGTCGATGCGGCCGCGCCGGCGCGGCTCGAGCATGAGGCGCACCGTTGCGCTCGCCCCCGGGGCGAGCGTCTGCAGCGCCACTGCCGGCTGCGCCTGCGGAATGCGGCGCTCGATCGCCCAGCGCCACCGGAAGTAGCCCATCTCGCGGTCGAACCAGTTGCGCCGCTCCTCGCCCGGCTCGCGCGTGCTGCGCCACTCGGCGTAGCCGGGGCGCGGGTCGCGGTAGTGCTCTTCGAGTGACGCGCCCGCAAGCGCGCCCCGGCCGCGATTGGTCACCGTGACCCGGTAGGGACAAGGCTCTCCCGCGGTCAGGTAGCGCGGCAGCTCGCGCTCGATCGATGCGCGCGCACGAAAGAACGCGCTTCCTGCGATCGCCAGTCCGAGCAACGCGGCAAACAGCGTGAAAGCTTGGTAAGTGGCGGTCTGGCTGGTGTCGATCCCGGCGAGCGCGGCGATGGCTGCGCCGACGAAGACGATCCAGCCGAGCGCCGTCAGGCGCTGGCGCAGCCGGTGGTCGATCGCGCTGAAGAAGCGCAGCCCGAAATAGACAAAACGCATCGCCTGCGCCCTGTGCCGTACGCTCCGGGGCTACGCGGGCACCCGCACCTCACGCACGATGTCGCCGACGAGCGCAGCCGCGCTCGCGCCGGCGAACTTGGCCTGCGGGTCGAGTACCAGGCGGTGCGCGAGCACCGACTCGGCGAGCTCCTGGACGTGCTCCGGCCGCACGAAATCGGCTCCGTCGAACAGAGCGAGCGCCTTGGCCAGATGCGCGAGCGCGAGCGAGGCGCGCGGCCCGCAGCCGAGCAGGACCTGCGGCGCGCCGCGCGTGCGCTGCACGATCTCGACGATGTAGTGGCGCAGCTCGTTCGCCAGGCGCACCTCGCGCACCCGGTCCATCAGCGCCAGCACGTCCTCGCGGCTCGCGACCGCTCCGATGCGCGCGAGCGGGTGGCCGCGATCCTGCGCCTCGAGCACCGCGACTTCGGTTTCGGCGTCGACATAGCCGAGCGAAAGGCGCATCGCGAAGCGGTCCATCTGCGCCTCGGGCAACGGGTAGGTGCCGCGAAATTCGACCGGGTTCTGCGTCGCGATCACGAAGAACAGCGCGTCTATCGGCCGCGTGCGCCCGTCGACCGAAACCTGCTGCTCGGCCATCACCTCGAGCAGCGCCGATTGCGTGCGCGGCGAGGCGCGGTTGATCTCGTCGGCGAGCAGGATGTTGGTGAACACCGGTCCCGCGCGGAACTCGAACTGCTGCTCCTTCTGGTTGAACACCGAAACGCCGAGCACGTCCGAGGGCAGCAGGTCCGGGGTGAACTGCACCCGGGTGAACTGCGCGCCGACCGAGGCGGCGAGCGCCTTGGCCAGCGTCGTCTTGCCGGTGCCCGGTGTGTCCTCGAGCAGTACGTGGCCACCCGATGCGAAGGCGGCGAGAAGCTTTCTCACCGCGGCGCTCTGCCCGCGCATCACCTGTTCGATGTTGCCCGCGATGCGCTGGAAGAGCGCTCGGGCCTCCGAGGTCGAGAGCAATACCGAGCGGGCCGCGTCCATCACGGCAGTTTAACGAAATGGGGTCAGACCCCTGTGGATAACTTCTCGGTGAAACCCTCGCAAGCAAAGAACAATCTCGTGATGCTGCACTGCGGCCGCTCCTTGGCCGGCAGATGGCCGCTGTGCGGCATCACGAGACA
>JAJDNJ010000233.1 GCA_022340705.1 Betaproteobacteria bacterium | reverse complement strand
CGACCTGATGATCGACGAGGAAGCGCAGGAACGCCTCGAGACCGCCGGCATCCGCTCGACGCCGGCGCTCGAGGTCGACGGCGCGCTCTACGCCGCCGAGCAGCTCGATCCGCAGCGCCTGGAGACGATTCTCGGACTCGCGGGCTAGCGCTCAGCCCCGCAAATCCTCCTTGCGCAGCGGCAGCCGGCGGATGCGCGTGCCGGTCGCCGCGAACACCGCGTTCAGCACCGCGGCCTGGAACGGCAGGATCCCGGGCTCGCCGTGCCCGCCCCAGAACCCGCCGCTCGGCACGAGCACCAGCTCGACCTTCGGCATGTCGCCGATCACCGGAAGCTGGAAGTCGTGGAAGTTCGACTGCTGGATGCGCCCGTCCTTGACGCTGCAGGCTTCGAACAGCGCTCCCAGGCCGTAGACCGCGTTGCTCTCGGCCTGCGCCGCGCAGGTATCGGGATTGACGAAGTAGCCCGAGTCGATCGCGACCACGTAGCGCAGCACCTTGAGCGCGCCCTCTGCGGTCACGGAAACCTCCGCCACGCCCGCCGCGTAGCTGCCGAAGCCTTCGACCACGGCGACGCCGCGGCCGACGCCGGCCGGCAGCGGCCGGCCCCAGCCGGCGGCCTTGGCCACCGCCTCGAGCACGCGCAGGTTGCGGTCGCCCGGCTCGAGCATCGCGAGGCGGAACGCAAGCGGATCCTTGCCCGCGGCGTGCGCGAGCTCGTCGATGAAGCACTCGCGGTAGACGCCGTTCTGCTGCCCCGGTGCGCGCCAGAACCCGACCGGGACGTGGCCGTTGCGCATCGCGTAGTCGATTCTCTGGTTCGCGATCGAGTAGGGCATGTCGCTCAGCGTGCGCACCGCGGTGAAGTCGATCCCGTTGCGCAGGGCGCGCGGAATCAGCACCGCGAGGATCGAGGGGCAGGCGATCTTCGCCTCGAAACCGATGACCTTCCCCTCGTCGTTTAGGCCCGCGCGCAGCTTGACGATGCTCGCGGGCCGGTAAAAGTCGTGCTGCATGTCTTCTTCGCGCGACCACATCAGCTTCACCGGCGTGCCGGGCATCGCCTTGGCGATCGTCACGCCCTGGCGCACGAAGTCCTGCGGCGCGCCGCGCCGCCCGAATCCGCCGCCGAGCATCATCTTGTGAACCTCCACTTTTTCCGGCGCAACGCCCGCCGCCTGCGCGGCGGCGGCGAGCGAGGCTTCGCCGTTCTGGGTCGATGTCCAGACCTCGACGAAGCCGTCCGGCTTGATCCAGGCCGTGCACACCTGCGGCTCCATCGTCGCGTGGGCAAGGTAGGGCGAGGCGTATTCCGCCTCGACGATTTTCGCCGCAGCGGCGAACGCGGCATCGGGCTCGCCCGTCTTGCGCACGCTGGCGGCCTTCGGATCGTCGAGGCCCTCGCGCAGCATCTTTTCGATCGTCGCGTCCGACGCCGCGCCGTTCGTGCCGAAGTCCCATTCGATCTTCAGCGCGCCGAGCGCGCGCTGCGCGCGCCACCAGCTGTCGGCGACGACCGCGACGAAGTCCTCCGCGCGCACCACCTTCTTCACTCCGCGCATGCCCTCGGCGGCGCCCGCGTCGAACGACTTCAGCGTGCCGCCGAACACCGGGCATTGCGCGATCGCGGCGTGCAGCATGCCGGGCAGCAGGACGTCGGTTCCGAACACCGGCTTGCCGAGCACCTTGTCCGGGATATCGAGGCGCGGCAGCGGTTTGCCGGCAATCTTCCATTCCGCCGGTTCGCGCAGCTTGATGTCCGTCGGCGGCGCGATCTTCGCCGCGGCGCCCGCCACTTCACCATAGCGCAGGCTGCGCCGCGTGGGACCGTGGGTGATGACGCCTTTGTCCACGCTGCATTCGGTCACCGCTGCTTGCCATTGTGCCGCGGCGGCCGCGACGAGCATCTCGCGCGCCGCGGCGCCGGCCTTGCGCACGTAATCCTGCGAGCTGCGCACGCCCTGGCTGCCGCCGGTCGACATCGAGCCCCAGACGCGATTGCGGCGCAGGTTTTCGTTGGGCGAAGCAAACTCGGTGGAAACGTTTGCCCAGTCGCAGTCGAGCTCCTCGGCGACGAGCTGGGCGAGCGCGGTGAGGGTGCCCTGTCCCATTTCGGAGCGCGCGATGCGGATGACGACACGGTCGTCCGTGTGGATCACGATCCACGCGTTGACTTCGGTGACGGGTCCCGAAGTCGATAGTTCGGCGGCTCCCGCAAGCAACGGGAAGGAGAATTCGAGCATGAGCCCGCCGCCGGCCGCGGCACAGGCACGCAGGAACGCACGGCGCTGCGGAGAGCGTGGCGGAAGGCTCGCGGAGGTCATGGGCGTGCGCCTCAGGCGCTCTTCGCCGCGGCGTGAATCGCCTCACGCACGCGCGCATAGCTGCCGCAACGGCACAGGTTGGTCATCGCGGCGTCGATGTCGGCGTCGGTCGGCTTGGGCGTCGTCTCGAGCAGCGCGACGGCGGACATGATCATCCCGGCCTGGCAGTAGCCGCACTGCGGCACCTGGTGCTCGATCCAGGCCTTCTGCACGCGGTGCATCTCGGGCTGCGATATGCCCTCGATCGTGACGATGCGCTTGCCGGCCGCCGCCGCGGCGCTCACCACGCAGGCGCGCACCGGCTGGCCGTCCAGGTGCACGGTACAGGCGCCGCATTGCGCGATGCCGCAGCCGTACTTGGTGCCGAGCAGGTTGAGATGGTCGCGCAGCACCCAGAGGAGCGGCATCTCGGGCTCCACATCCACCTGGTGGGCGTGGCCGTTTACTTCAAGCGTGATCATGGGGATTCTCCCGGGCGCCGGCTGCGATGCCCGTAACGAGTCAATCGAACGGCGCACATCATACGGCGCGTATGACAAGCCGTGCGCGCATTCGTTCTGGCCGGCCGACGGCCGGCCGCGCGCTACAGGGTCTGCGCGATGCGGCGGAAATGGTGGCCGAGGATCGACAGCTCCATCGCGGCGCGGAGCTTGCGCGGGCTCGCGAGCAAGGTCGTCCAGAGCAAGGCCCAAAACTGCCGGCGCCCGGCATGCCGTACGCCGAGCACCCAGAGCGACTTCAGGAACGCCTTCAGGTCGGCGCCGGACAGGCGTCCCGATGTTCCCTGGGGCCGGTAGTTGCGCAGGAAGGTGCGGATGCGGGCGTAGTAGTTGCGCGGCTCATAGAGCTGACGCATGAGCTCGCGGTAGCCCGAGAGCAGGAACTGCGGCTCGAGCCGGGTGATGAAGTTGATCGCCGCGTCGGTGTTGTTGCCGCAGGTCTCGGCGAGGATGCGGCCTTCGGCGGCAAGGCGCCGGTACAGCGCGGTCTGCGGCAACGCCGACAGCAGGCCGACCATCGCCGTGACGACGCCTGAATGCTGAATGAACTCGAACTGGCGCCGGAAGATGTCGCGCGGGTCGCTGTCGAAGCCGACGATGAACCCGCCCATCACCTCGAGCCCGGCGCGCTGCAGGGTGCGCACCGTCTCGCCGAGGTCGCGCTTGCGGTTCTGAGCCTTGTTGCATTCCTCGAGGCCTTCGGGCGAGGGCGTCTCGAGGCCGAGAAACACCTTGCTGAAACCGGCTTGCACCATCAGCTCGCAGAGCTCGGCGTCGTCGGCGAGATTGACCGACGCTTCGGTGAAAAAGCCCATCGACGGGCGCGCACGCGCGCGCCAGTCCACCAGCTCGTGCAGCAGGGCGCGGGCGCGCTTGCGGTTGCCGATGAAATTGTCGTCGACGATGAACACCATGTCGCGCCAGCCGCGCCGGCGCAGGGCTTCGAGCTCGCGCACCAGCTGCGAGGGCGCCTTGGTGCGCGGCACGCGCCCGTTCATGACCACGATGTCGC
>JAJDNJ010000283.1 GCA_022340705.1 Betaproteobacteria bacterium | reverse complement strand
CACCAAGCGCGGCAGGAAGTGCGTCGCGCCCGCATCGGGCACCAGGCCGATGCGCGCAAACGCCTGCAGGAAACCCGCCGAGCGCGCCGCGAGCACGATGTCGCAGGCGAAAGCGAGGCTCGTGCCGGCGCCGGCGGCGATTCCGTTGACCGCGCAGACGATCGGCTTTTCGAGCGCGCGCATGCGCCGGATCATCGGGTTGTAAACCTTCTCGAGCCCCGCGCCGAGGTCCATCGGCGGCGCATCGATCCGCGCGTCGCGCTGGTCGAGATCGGCGCCCGCGCAAAAGCCGCGTCCGGCCCCGGTGATCATCAGCGCGCGGACCGCGTCGTCGCGCTCGGCCTGCTCGAGCGCCGCACCGAGAGCGCCGAGCAGTTCCGGATTGAATGCGTTGAGTTTCTCGGGGCGGTTCAGCGTCAGACGCTGCACCCCGGCTTCGACCGAAACGATGAGCGCTGTCATACGCTGCGCCGCGAGGCGATGTGGATGGCGAACGCGCGAAAGCTTACACCAAGGCAAGTAGAATTCCGGCATGACACAGCTCAAGGTTTACGCGCTCGACGGCGTTACTCCGGTCGTGCACCCGCAGGCTTACGTTCACCCGAGCGCGGTGCTGATCGGCGACGTGTTCGTCGGGCCGCGCGTCTATGTCGGCCCCTGCGCCTGCCTGCGCGCCGACTTCGGGCGCATCGTGGTCGAGGAGGGCGCCAACATCCAGGACACCTGTGTGCTGCACGCGTTTCCGGATCGCGATCTCGTGGTCGAAGTCGACGGCCACATCGGCCACGGCGCGATGCTGCATGGCTGCATCGTGCGGCGCAATGCGCTGGTCGGCATCAACGCGGTGATCAACGACCGCGCGGTGATCGGCGATTCGGCGATCGTCGCCGCGAGCGCCTTCGTCAAGGCCGAGTTCGAGGTGCCGCCGCGCACGCTGGTGGCCGGCATTCCGGCGCGCGTGGTGCGTACGCTGGGGGAATCGGAGCTCGCCTGGAAGATCGAGGCGACGCGCGGCTATCAGTGGCTCGCCGAGCGCTGCCTGGCGAGCATGCGCGAAGCCGATCCACTGCCGGCGGCAGACGATGCGCGCCGCGCGCAGCGCATGCCGACGCGCGAGGGCGTGGTACCGCTGGCGGAAATGAAGCGCGCCGAGCGCGAAGCTGGAACCAAGGAGGGCTGAAACCATGGCCGATCGGGCACTGCTCATCATCGACATCCAGAACGACTACTTTCCCGGCGGGGCGATGACGCTCGAAGGCGCGGATGCCGCCGGAGAGAACGCGGCCAGACTGCTTGCCGCGTTTCGCGCGAAAAAGCTGCCGGTGTTCCACATGCAGCACCTGTCGGTGCGTCCGGGCGCGACCTTCTTCATTCCTGGCACCCCAGGCGCGGAGATTCACCCTTGCGTGGCGCCGGCCGAGACCGAGAGGGTGATCGAAAAGAACTACCCGAACAGCTTTCGCGAAACCGCGCTCGAGACGCGCCTCGAGGCGGCGGGCACGCGCCAGCTGGTGATCGCCGGCATGATGACGCACATGTGCGTCGATGCCACCGTGCGCCAGGCTTTCGACCTCGGCTATCGGATCACGCTCGGCGCAGACGCTTGCGCGACGCGCGACCAGAGCTTTGCCGGGCAGACGATTCCCGCCGCGCAGGTGCATGGCGCGTTTCTCGCGGCCTTGAGCGGCCTCTACGCCAAGGTCGCGCCGGTCGAAGAAATCATCCAGTCTCTCGAGGAAAAGTAGCCATGGCATACGAATGCATCCACGTCACGACGCGCGGGCGCGTCGGTCTGATCACGCTCAACCGGCCCAAGCAGATGAACGCCCTCAGTCCGCGGCTCATGCAGGAACTGGGAGAGGCGATGTACGGCTTCGATGCCGACGACGGCGTCGGTGCGATCGTCGTCACGGGCAACGACAAGGCCTTCGCCGCGGGTGCCGACATCGTCGTGATGAAGAACTACAGCTACATGGACGCGTTTCGCAACAACTACATCACGCGCGACTGGGAGCACATCCGCAACATCCGCAAGCCGGTGATCGCGGCGGTCGCCGGCTATGCGCTCGGTGGCGGCAACGAGCTGGCGATGATGTGCGACATCGTCATCGCCGCAGAAAACGCCAAGTTCGGCCAGCCCGAGGTCAACCTCGGCGTCATGCCCGGCGCCGGCGGCACCCAGCGCCTGGCACGCTTTGCGAGCAAGGCGAAGGCGATGGATATCTGCCTTACCGCACGCATGATGGACGCCGCGGAGGCCGAGCGCGCCGGCATCGTGTCGCGCGTCGTACCGCTCGACAAGCTCATGGACGAGGCGATGGCGGTCGCCGACAAGATCGCGGGCTACTCGCTGCCGGTAGTCATGATGATCAAGGAGACCGTCAATCGCGCCTACGAGACGACGCTCTCGGAAGGCGTGCACTACGAGCGGCGCATCTTCCATTCGATGTTCTCGCTCGACGACCAGAAGGAAGGCATGGCTGCCTTCGTCGAGAAACGCAAGCCCGATTTCAAGCACCGGTAAGGACAAAAAGGCAAAAACGGGGTCAGACCCCAGTGGATAACTCTGACTCCTCGGAATCGCTGCCGGGCTGAACGCGATGAGTTATCCACTGGGGTCTGACCCCAACATCAACGGGATCTGACCCCAGTGTCCGCCAACCGTACCGCGATCCTCATGCTCGCGGCCCACATTCTGTCGATGCTGGGCTTTTCGACCTACGCGGCGCTGCTGCCCGAGCTGAGCGCGCTGTGGCGCATGAGCAGCGCGGAGGCGGGCATCGTCGGCGGCGCGTTTTTCGTGGGTTACGTCGGCACCGTGTCTTACTGGACCGCGCTCACCGACCACGCCGACGGTCGCCGTGTTTACCTGATCGGCAGCGCCCTCGCCGTGGCGGGCTGCGCGGGCTTCGGGCTCGGCGCGACCAGCTTCGCCAGCGCGCTGGTCTTTCAAGTGCTGCTCGGCGCGGGGGTTGCCGGCACCTACATGCCTGGCCTTCGCCTGCTCACCGACCAGGCGAGCGGCACTGCGCAAAGCCGCTACGTCGCGTTCTACACATCATTCTTCGGCATCGGCACGGCGCTGTCGCTTGCGTTCGCCGGATTCATCGCGCCGGCGATTGGCTGGCGCGCCGCGTTCGTACTCTCCGCCGTGGGTCCCGCGCTCGCCGGCCTGCTCGTGCTCTGGGGCGTGACGCCCGTGGCGCGCAAGACGGCCGCCCCGGTCTCGTTTTCGATTGCGACGCTGTTTCCCCTTGGCGCCTGGCGCCGGGTGCTCGCCAACCGCGCCTGCGCCGGCTACGCGCTCGGCTACGGCATGCATTGCCTCGAGCTCTTCGGCTCGCGAACCTGGCTGGTCGCATTTCTCGCGTTTTCCGCAGGACTGCACGCGCCCGGGCCGAGCTTTCCATGGAACGTGGCCGCGATCGCCGCGGTGGTGAACATCGCCGCCGTCCCGGCCTCGATCGTGGGCAACGAGATCGCGCTGCGCGTCGGGCGGCGCCACTGGATCATGCTCGCGATGGCGGCCTCGGGCATGAGCGGCATCCTGCTCGGCGTCGCGGCGCCATGGCATTGGATGCTGGTGCTCGCGATCATGAT
>JAJDNJ010000282.1 GCA_022340705.1 Betaproteobacteria bacterium | reverse complement strand
GCCTGGCGCGGGCCGATTGGCTGCGGCGTTCCCGCGGCCGTGCGCGAAGGCGTCGTGCTGACTGCTGCGAACCTGGAACGGAGCTGGATCGGGACCAACGCGCGAGCGCTTTTTTCGCGCGCGACCGGGCGCCGCGTCGCGATCATTAACGACGCCGACGCTGCGGGCTACGCCGAGATGACCTTCGGTGCGGGCCGTGAGCGGGCGGGTCTCGTGATCCTCGTCACGCTCGGAACGGGAATCGGTACGGCGCTGTTCATCAACGGCCATCTCGTGCCGAACAGCGAGCTTGGCCACCTCGAGATGGATGGCGAGGAAGCGGAGGCACGTGCGTCGGCGCGCGCGCGCAGGAGCGAAGATCTGTCTTGGAAGAAATGGGCGCGCCGGGTCGATGCCTACCTTCAGGCGCTGCAGCGCTACTTCTGGCCCGATCTCATCATCATCGGGGGTGGGGTCAGCCGGCAGGCGGCGAAGTTCCTGCCCCGACTCTCGGTAGCGCAGAGGGTCCCGCTGGTCGCGGCGCAGCTGCAGAACGAAGCCGGAATCGTCGGCGCGGCGCTCGCCTACGAGCACGCGGCGCGGCGCGGCCGCCGGCGCCTCGCACTCGGCCCGGCGGCGCGCGTCAGCCGGCAACCGGCGGGCGGCGCTGCGCGAACCGGGTCGCCGACTCGAAAGCGTGCGCCAACTGGAGCACGCCGAAGTCGTCGCGATAGCGCCCGACGATCTGCACGCCGACCGGCAGCGGGGGATCGTCGTCGGTGAACCCAGCCGGGACCGAAATCGCAGGATGGCTGGCGGCGGTGATCCGAAAGCAGACCTTCATCCAGTCGAGGTAGGTCGTGAGCTTTTCGCCGTTGATCTCGGTGACGTAGGGCTGCTCGACCGGAAACGGGGGCACCTGGGAGACTGGCGCGAGCAGAAACTCGTAACGTGTCATGAACTCGCGCAGCGAATGGAACGCGCGCGTACGCAGTGCATGGGCCCGGGCGATGCGCGCTGCGTCGAGCTTGAGTCCCTCCTCGATGTTCCAGACCACGGTGTCCTTCATCTGGTGGCGGTGCGTCTCGAGCAGTGGCGCGTACTTCGTCGCGAACGCGACTGCGCGCAAGACGTGGAACACTTCGTCGGTGCCGGTAAGGTCGGGTGTCGCGTCCTCGACAATGCAGCCGAGCGCCTCGAAGGTCTTGCGCTGCGCATCCAGCACGCGCCGGATGCGCCGGTCGACCGGCAGACCGCCGAGGTCCGGGCTCCAGGCGATGCGCAGCTTGCGGAAGCTGCGTCTGAGCGAACGCGCGAACATGCGCCCTGGCTCGTCGCGCGTGATCGGCGCGCGTGGGTCCGGTCCGGCCATCGCGGAGAGCAGGAACGCCGTGTCTTGCACGCTGCGCGCCATCGGTCCGAGCACGCTCATCGTGTCCCAGGCGTCGTCCGTCGGATAGGAGGGCACGCGGCCCGGCGTCGGGCGGAAGCCGACCACGTTGCAGAAGTTCGCCGGGTTGCGCAGAGAGCCACCGAGGTCGGAGCCGTCGGCAATCGGCACCATGCCGCAGGCGAGGGCGACGGCCGCACCCCCGGACGATCCGCCGCAGGTCTTCGTCAGGTCGTAAGGATTGCGCGTCGCGCCAAACACCGCGTTGAAGGTCTGGCTGCCGGCACCGAATTCGGGCGTGTTCGTCTTGCCGATGGTGATCGCCCCGGCTGCGGCGAGCCGTTCGACGAGCGCGGCGTCCGCGTCGGGGACAGCATCGGCGTAGATCGGCGAGCCTTTCGTCGTTCGGATGCCCTTGGTCGCGATGAGATCCTTATAGGCGATCGGCAGACCGGCGAGCGGTCCGAGTTGGGCGGTACGCGGGCGCGCCAGGCGCCGGTCCAGGGCCTTGGCCTGCGCGAGCGCACGCTCGGGCAGAAAGGTGACGATCGCATTGACCTTCGGGTTGACGCGCTCGATCTGCGCGATCGTGGCGCGCATCAGCTCGGTGGCGGAGAGCTTGCGGCTGCGAATCATGCGCGCGAGCTTGCGCGCGCCGCGAAAGCAGAGGTCGGTCATCGAAGCCTGCGTTACATGAGAACGATGTCGTACTGCTCCTGCGCGTAGCTGCTCTCGGCCTGCATCGAGATCGGCTTGCCGATGAAATCCGACAGCATGGCGAGCGCGCCCGACTCCTCTTCCAGGAAGAGATCGGTGACCGCCTGCGAAGCAAGGATGCGGTATTCGCGCGCGTTGAACGCGCGTGCCTCGCGCAGGATCTCGCGCAGAATCTCGTAGCACACGGTGCGCGCGGTCTTGACCTGGCCGCGGCCCTCGCAGGTCGGGCACGGCTCGCACAGCACATGCGCGAGCGACTCGCGCGTGCGCTTGCGCGTCATCTCGACCAGGCCGAGCTGGGTGAAGCCGTTTAGCGTCATGCGCGTGCGGTCGCGCGCCAGGGCGCGCTTGAACTCCTCGAGCACGGCCGCGCGGTGCTCCTCGCTGTCCATGTCGATGAAGTCGAGGATGATGATGCCGCCGAGGTTGCGCAGGCGCAGCTGGCGGGCGATGGACTGTGCCGCCTCGAGATTCGTCTTGAACACTGTGTCATCGAAGTTGCGCTGGCCGACGAAGCCTCCGGTATTGACGTCGATCGTGGTCATGGCCTCGGTCTGATCGATGATCAGATACCCGCCCGATTTCAGGTCCACGCGGCGCGCAAGGGCTTTCTCGATCTCGGGTTCGACGTTATACATGTCGAACAGCGGGCGCTCGCCCGTGTAGTGCTCGAGGCGCGACAGAAGGTTCGGCATGTAGGTCTGCGCGAAGGCTAGCAGCTTCTGGAAGTTTTCGCGCGAATCCACGCGGACCATGCCTGTTTGCTCGGTCACGATGTCGCGCAGGACCCGCTGCGCGAGCGACAGGTCCTGGTAGAGCAGCGTGGGTGGCTGGGCACCTTTCGCGCGCGCGTCGAGATTGCGCCACAGGTGACGCAGGTAGGCGATGTCGGCGCTCAGCTCGGCGTCGCCCGCGGTCTCGGCGATCGTCCGGATGATGAACCCGCCAGTTTCGTCCTCGGGCAGCAGCTCTTTCAGTTTCTCGCGCAGCAGCTGACGCCCGGTTTCGTCCTCGATGCGCTGCGAAATTCCGATGTGCGGATCCTGGGGAAGATAGACCAGCATCCGCCCGGCGATCGAGAGCTGCGTCGAGAGACGTGCGCCTTTGCTTCCGATCGGATCCTTGACCACCTGCACGACCACCGGCTGCCCTTCGGCCAGGATGCGCTCGATCGGCCGTCCAGGCTCGCCGTTCGTACGTCGCTCGCCGTGGATGTCGGCCACGTGCAGGAACGCGGCGCGCTCGAGACCGATGTCGACGAAGGCCGACTGCATTCCGGGCAGCACCCGTGCCACGCGCCCCAGGTAGACGTTGCCGACCAGGCCGCGGCTCGAGGCGCGCTCGACGATCAGCTCCTGCACGGTGCCGGCCTGGAGTACCGCGACGCGGGTCTCCTGGGGCGTGACGTTGATCAGGATGTCTTCACTCATGCAGCGACTCGGCTCGACAGCGGGCTTCGATGAGCTGTGCGGTCTCGTAGAGCGGCAGACCCATGACCCCCGAATAGCTGCCTTCGAGGCGCGTCACGAACTGTGCTGCGCGCCCCTGGATCGCGTAGGCCCCCGCCTTGTCGTCGCCTTCCCCCGTGTCAAGGTAGGCGCGGATCTCGATTTCGTCCAGGCGCCGAAACGTCACCCAGCTGCGCGAGAGCGCGTAATCGCAGACCGCCGCGTCGCGCAGCGCCACGCCGGTGTACACGGCATGGATCTGCGCCGACAGCAGTCCGAGCATGCGCGCCGCGTCCGCCCGGTCCTCCGGCTTGCCCAGGATGCGCCCGCCGACGACGACCGCGGTGTCGGCCGCGAGCACGGGCGCGGGGCCGAGTCCTGCGTCGCGCATCCACGTCCATCCGGCC
>JAJDNJ010000274.1 GCA_022340705.1 Betaproteobacteria bacterium | reverse complement strand
CTCGGCGTCGCTCAGCTCTCCCGAGTTGGCACCCGTCACGTCCCAGATCGTGTTCTGCGCCGGCCCCACCAGCGTGTCGTCGCCCGCGCCACCGAGCAGCGATACCGAGGCGGGCGCGTCCGGCCCAAGCGGTCCGAGCGTGACGCTGTCACCCGCTTCGCCCGCCTGCAGGACGATGGCGTTCGTCGGCGCCGCGAACAGGACCGGCGCGAAGCCGCCGCTGTCGTTGCTGTCGAACAGCAACAGCGTGTTGATCAGGCCGTCATCCGCGAGGCGCAGTTGCCGCGCCGTGCCGGTCTGATTGGAGAAGCTGCGGTCCGTCGCGTCGGACAGATCGACGACCGACTCGAGCCCGGTGTACGTAATCGAGTGCGCGTCGAGATCGACGGTGCCGGCATCCTGTGCGGTCACGGCGTGGTTCACCTGAGCGAAGCTGCCGCCGGATACGAGCAGCGTGTCGTCGCCGGTGCCACCGTCGAACTGCACGCTCAGCGTGTGCGCGAGCGGCGAAGCGCCGAAATCGATCGTCAGCAGATCACCCTGGTCGGCGCCGACGATCTCGACTGTCAGGCCGTCGTGATCGAGCGCGGTCGAGCCGAGGATCGAGCCCGAGCCGTTGTCGACCAGCTGCACCTCCTGGACGCCGCCGGCGTCGACCACCTGCAGCGTGGCGTCGAGCGCCACGCCATCGGCGGCGCTGTGCATGAGGTCGGCCGAGAGCAGCACGCGCGGCTCGAGCGGCTCGAAGCGCATGGTTTTGCGCCGCGCCGCGATGTCGCCCGCGCGCAAGCCGCGCTTGCGCCAGCGTGCCAGACGCCGCACCGTGCGCGCGAACGGGCCCCAGAAGATTTCGGCCAGCGTGGGAAGCGCGCGGGAACGATCAGAGAAGTTTCGTTGCCGTGCGCTCGTGGCCATGCATGCTCCTCGCGCGGCTGCAGCGCCGCGTGGCGGTTGCGTCTTTTTTACGGTTGCGCCGGTCCGCGGTGCATCGGTCTGCGGCGGGCGCCCTCGCTCCTGGCTTCACTTATAGGCGTGCACTCATGACGGCGCAACCTTTACGAGTTGCGTCAAACGTGCAGACAGATATGCGATGCATCGCACATGGGCGACTCACCCGACGGGGTATTTATCCGAACGTCCTGCCACACCTCTCGTGTAGAGCCTTCACACCGAGCGAGGTTCTGCGGCAGGCGCTCACGATGCGGCGGTGGTAAACCGCTCGCACTCACGCGCGCGACCGATCTATAGGAAAGAACTCCTATGTCGTGCAGGCACGCCGACGCGACCTGGATCTTCCACGCGCGAATGAAGCACGCGCGAAAGCGGTCGTCCGTCTAGCGACGGTTTTCGAGAATCAGGTGCCCGACCGCGGTGTTCGACGCGGGCACGTGATAGAAGCGGTGCACGACTTCGGGCGGCGCGTCGCTCATCGCGCCGCGCGCGATCAGCCACATCACCAGCTCGATGCCTTCCGAACCGGCTTCGCGCACGTAGTCGATGTGCGGCATCTTCGCCAGCGCCGCGGGATCGGCGATCAGCCGGTCGAGAAAGGCCTTGTCGAATTCCGTGTTGATCAGTCCGGCGCGCGGGCCCTGCAGCTGGTGGCTCATGCCGCCGGTGCCCCAGACCTGCACGTCGAGGTCTTCGTCGTAGGACTCGATCGCCCTGCGGATCGCGTGCCCGAGCTGCCAGCAGCGCTGTCCCGACGGCGGCGGGTACTGCACGACGTTCACCGCGAAGGGGATGATGCGGCAGGGCCAGGCCTCGGGCTGGCCGAAGAGCAGGGAAAGCGGCACGGTCAGGCCGTGGTCGACGTCCATCTTGTTGACGATGGTGAGGTCGAAGTCGTCCTGGATCACCGACTGCGCGATGTGCGAGGCAAGCTCGGGATGGCCGACGACCTTGGGCACCGGACGCGGACCCCAGCCCTCGTCGGCGACGGCGAATTCCGCCGCCGTGCCGATCGCGAAGGTCGGGATGATCTCGAGGCTGAATGCGGTGGCGTGATCGTTGTAGACGAGGAAGATCACGTCCGGCGTGTGCTGCTTGATCCACTTCTTGGAGAACTCGTAGCCGCCGAACACTTTCTGCCAGTAAGGCTCGCCGGTCTTGCCCAGATCGAGCGCGGCGCCAATCGCCGGCACGTGCGAGGTATAGACGCTGGCGCTGACGTGGGCCATCAGCGCTTCTCCCCGATCCTGCGGTTGCCCTCGACCGAGCGCCCGCCCTTGACCATCATGTCGCGGTACTGTTCCTCGGTCAGGCCGGTCATGCTGCCCGCCATCTGCTGGAAGCTCTTGCCGTCGGTGGCGCCGATCTTGGCGAGGAAGTAGATGTTGCCGCCGAGCGCGATGCAGCGGTTGAGGTCGCGATCGAGCACCGCCTGCTTTTGCTCCTCGCTCATCGGCCACTCGTCGAGGTAGGCGCGCTCGTTCGCCTTGAAGCGTGCGCGGTTTTCCGCCTTCATCAGCGACATGCAGAACTGGTTGAGGTGGTAGCCGCGGCGCGACTGCTCGGCGTCGAAGATCGTCGTGCCCGGGATGTCCTTGTACGGTTTGTCGAGTGCCATGCCGCGCGTTTCCTCTGCGAACCGCTATTTTAATCGGCGCGGCGCGGCGCCCGTGCGGGCCAGGACTCTGCTTCGATAAAGACCTTCTTCACCTCGGGGTGTGCGGCGCGGATGCGCTGGTTGAGGTCTTCGATCGTGCGTTCGAGCTCGGTGATCGTGAGCTGGTCGGCGAACTCGAGGCTGAGCGTGGCGAGCACGTACTCCGGCCCCATGTGCATGGTGAGCACCTCGTTCACGCGCTCGACCTTGTCGAGATCTCGGCAGATGCGCCGGATGTCCTCGACCACGTCGGGCCGCGCGCGCTCGCCGATCAGCAGGCCCTTGGTCTCCGACGCAAGCCAGGCCGCGGTCACCGCGAGCACGAGGCCGATGCCGATCGAGGCCGCGGCGTCGTAGAGCGGATCGCCGGTCGCCTGCGTCAGCCCGACACCGATCAAGGCGATCAGCAGGCCGAGCATCGCGGCGCTGTCCTCGAACAGCACCACCAGCACGGTCGGGTCCTTGCTCGCCTGCACCGCGCGCAGCCAGCCGAGCTTGCCCTTGGTCTTGCGGAACTCGCGGAACGCGAAGGTCCAGGCCGCGCCTTCGAACAGCAGCGCGAACGCGAGCACGACATAGTTGACCAGCGGGTTGCGCAGCGCCTGCGGCTCGAGCAGGTGGCTCACGCCCTCGTAGATCGAGATGCCCGCGCCGAGCCCGAAGATCAGGATCGCGACGACGAAGCTCCAGAAGTAGACCTCCTTGCCGTGGCCGAACGGAAAGCGCTCGTCGGGCGGCTTTCTCGCCTGGCGCAGGCCGAGCAGGAGCAGCGCCTGGTTGCCGGTGTCGACCAGCGAGTGAATGCCTTCGGACACCATCGCCGCGCTGCCGGTCAGCGCCGCGGCGCCGAACTTGGTCACCGCGATCAGCGTGTTGCCGGCGAGCGCGGCGTAGATGACGGTTTTCGATCCGCTCGCCATGGCCTCGCCTCAGCCGATCCACAGCCACGCGGCGAGCAAGCCTGCGCCGGCCACCGCGGCGAGCGGCGACGCGACGCGCAGTCCCATGACGCGGCCGCCGATCATTCCGGCCATCGCGCCTTTCACCAGGCTGTTCACCGAGCCGGCGATCACCACGCCGAGCGCGGCGGTCGGCAGGCCGAGGTCCTCGCCGC
>JAJDNJ010000263.1 GCA_022340705.1 Betaproteobacteria bacterium | reverse complement strand
AGGTCCATGTGCACGTAGAAGAAGAACGACAGGCGCTTGGCGAACTTCGCGACGTCGCCTCCGCGGCGAATCAGCTCGTCGACGTAAGCAAACCCGTTGGCGAGCGTATAAGCCATCTCCTCGACCGCGGTGCAGCCGGCGGCGCGCACGAGCGCGCCGGCGATCGAGATCGCGTTGAAGCGCGGCGTCACCTCGTTCGCGTAGAGCACCGAGTCGGCGATCAGGCGCAGCGAGGGCTTGACCGGGAAGATCCAAGTGCCGCGTGCGACGTATTCCTTGAGGATGTCGTTCTGGATCGTGCCGGTGAGCTTGGCGCGCGGCACGCCCTGCTTGTCGGCCGCTGCGAGGTACATCGCATAGATCATCGCCGCGCTGCCATTGATCGTGAACGAGGTCGAGATCGCGCCGAGGTCGATGCCCTCGAACAGCGTTTCCATCTCGGAGAGTGAAAACAGCGACACGCCGACCTTGCCGATCTCCGGGCGCGCCATCGGGTCGCTCGGGTCGTAGCCGCACTGGGTCGGCAGGTCGAGCGCCACCGATAGGCCGGTTTGCCCCTGCTCGAGCAGGAAACGGTAGCGCTGGTTCGATTCCTCGGCCGAGCCGAAGCCCGAGTACTGGCGAATCGTCCACGGCCGGCCGCGAAACCCGTCGGCGAAGATGCCCCGCGTGAAGGGGTAGGTGCCCGGTGCGTCGAGCGCTGCGGCATGTTGCTCGGCGCCGACGACGACCGGTACCTCGATGCCCGAGGGGGTGGCGACCGGCTTTGCGGTTGGCTTGGGAACGGCGCTCATTTCGCTTTCTCCCTGTCGAGCAGGCCGCGCGCGGCGGCCCAGTGGTCTTCGTGGCACCAGCTGGCGACGAACAACTCGCGGTCGCGCGCGTCGATTTCGGAACGTGCGAGGCCGAGCTTGCGCGCTGCAGACTGCCACTTGAACGCGCGCAGCACCTGCGCCTTCTGCTTGAGCCAGCGGTCGACAACGCGCGCGACGAACGATTGGAACGCCTCGCCGTCCTTGGCGATTTCGTCGACGAGCCCCGCTTCGAGTGCATCGCGCGCGCCGAGCACGGTGGCTTCGGCCATCAGCTGCAGCCCGCGCGCCGGGCCGACCGTGGCGATGAGATCGCTACCGCCGCCCCAGGCCGTGGAGATGTTGAGCGTGCCCTGCACGAATCCGATCCTGGCGTGGGCCGCGGCGATGCGCAGGTCGCAGGCGAGCGCGAGCTCGGCGCCGCCGCCGATTGCGAGTCCGTTTAGTGCGGCGATCACCGGCACCGGAAAGCCGCGGATCGCGTGGAACGCACCGTTGCCGAGGTCGAAGAGTGCACGCGCAGCCTCGGGCGTGGTCACCTGCTCGAGGTCGCGCAGGTCGCCTCCGGCGGCGAAGCTCCGATCGCCCGCGCCGGTGATGAGCGCGAGGCTGAGCGCTTCATTGTCCGCGTGACCGTCGAAGATCTCGCGCAGCCGCGTGAGCACCGCGCGCGATAGCGGGTTGCGCTTCTGCGGCCGGTTGAGCGTCACCCGAAGCAGTGCCCCTTCGGTGCTGACGAGGACCTCGTCACTCATCACGGGGTCTGACCCCATTTCGCTTCAAATCGGATCCCAGGAAAACACGTCCTGCGAGCGATCGAGCGGATAGAAGCTCGCGCGCATCGACGGAATCGCGTGCTCGGCGATCGTCTCCGGCGTCCAGCCTTCCGAGCGGTGCACCGCGCGCAGCGGCCGGTTCTGCGAGAAGAGAAAGATCTCGTTCGCGCGCACGCCGAAGATCTGGCCGCTCACGTCCTTGGCGAGGTCGCTCGCGAGGAACACCGCGAGCGGCGCGATCTTGGCGGTCTCCATGCGCTTCAACTTTTCCAGGCGCGCCTTCTGTTCCGGCGTGTCCGCCGGGATCGTGCCGATCATGCGGCTCCAGGCGAACGGCGAGATGCAGTTCGAGCGCACGTTGTACTTGGCCATGTCGAGCGCCATCGACTTCGACAGGCCGACGATGCCGAGCTTGGCCGCCATGTAGTTCGCCTGGCCGAAGTTGCCGACCAGCCCAGAGGTCGAGGTCATGTTGACGTAGGCACCCGAATTCTGGCTCTTGAAGTAGGGCGCCGCGGCGCGAGCGACGTAGAACGATCCGTTCAAATGCACGTCGATCACCGCGCGCCATTCCTCGACCGACATGTTGAAGAAGAACCGGTCGCGCAGGATGCCGGCGTTGTTGACCACGCAGTCGATCCGGCCGAAGGCATCGACCGCGGTCTTGACGATGCGATTGGCCGCCTCCCATTCCGCGACGCTGTCCGTGTTCGCCACGGCGCTTCCGCCGGCGGCGGCGATCTCGTCGACCACCTTCTGCGCCGGGCCCGTATCGCGCCCTTCGCCCGACACCGACGCGCCGACGTCGTTCACCACGACCTTCGCGCCCTGCGCCGCCATTGCGTGCGCAAAATCGCGTCCGATACCGCCGCCCGCGCCGGTGACGACGACGACTTTTCCATCCAGCAGCTTGCTCATGCAGTCCTCTCAGTCCTTGTATGACGGGTCGCGCCGCTCGAGCATGCGCAGCAGCGCGGGCCATTCGACCTCGGTGATGCTGCGCCGCTGGCCTGGCCGGTAGCGCTCGGCGGTGAGGCGGACCACCTCTTCGCCGGGCAGATTGAGCGCGGTATTGCAGGCCATCGCCATGAGTTGCGCCTGGCAGGCCTTTTCCAGCCAGTGCATCACGACGAAGGCCTCGCACACCGTGCGCCCGGCGGTGAGCAGTCCGTGGTTGCGCAGGATGAGCGCGGCGTTCTCGCCCAAATCGCGAACCAGGCGCGCCTGCTCGTCGAGATCGATCGCCGGGCCTTCGTAGTCGTGCGTTCCGATCGAGCCGAAGAACATGGCGTTCTGGGTGAGCGGCAGCAGGCCGCATTTCAGCGCCGAGACCGCCATGCCTGCCGGCGAGTGCGTATGAATGACGCAGGCCACATCCTTGCGCGCGCGGTGCACCGCGCTGTGGATGACGAAGCCGGCGCGATTCACGCCGTATCCGGTGCCCGAGTCGAGAACGACCTTACCGTCGAAGTCGATCTTCACCAGGCTCGAAGCGGTGATCTCCTCGTAGGCGTAGCCATACGGATTGATCAGGAAGCGGTCTTCCTCGCCCGGGACGCGTGCCGTGATGTGGTTGTAGACCAGGTCGTTCATGCCGAACAGCGCGACCAGCCGATAGCAGGCGGCGAGATCGACGCGCGCCTGCCATTCCTCGGCGCTCACCTTGCCGCGCAGGGACGGGATGCTGAGATGCGAAAGATCGCTCATCGAAAACTCCTCGACGGATCGGATTCAGGTTTCGAGCGTGGCGGCGTGCTGGCCCTCGGACACCTCATCGCCCTCGGCGACGTGTATTCCGGACACGGTGCCGGCGACCGGCGCGACGAGCGGGATCTCCATCTTCATCGATTCGACGATCAGAATCGGATCATCGGCCGCGACGCGCGCGCCGGCCGGCGCCTCGATGCGGATGATCCTTCCCGCGACTTCGCACTGCAGCTTGTGCTGTGCCACGCCGTTCTCCTCGGTTCGAGTCGGAATTTTCGCAGAGGGCATGTGCCTTGGGGTTGCGTTTCGCAGCAGGGCGGCAGTTCCGCTGGTCGGACGGCGAGGCGGGTGCAAGAATCCGCTCCGGCACAGGAGATCGGTATGGGCTGGGAAACGGAAATCGACGAGCTGCGCAGACGCGAGACGCTGGCGCTGAAGATGGGCGGTCCGGACAAGGTCAAGCGCCAGCACGACGGCGGCAAGCTGACGGTGCGCGAGCGCATCGACCGTCTGCTCGATCCCGGGTCGTTTCACGAGGTCGGTGCCCTCACCGGCGTGGCACGCTATGCGGAGGACGGCGAGATCGCCGA
>JAJDNJ010000262.1 GCA_022340705.1 Betaproteobacteria bacterium | reverse complement strand
CTTGGTGACCGGGCAGAGGACGTCTTTCTGGTCTCGGGCGAGGTGCTCAACCGCCCGAAGGCCGTGCTGCGCCTCGAGCAGGAGCTGTTCCGCACGCTGCAGGTCGACGACCGACGCGACTGACTCAGGCCTCCGGCGGCAAGTCGCGCTCGGGAAACAGCGCCTCGATAAAGCCGAAGCGCGAGAGGTCCCGGATTCGCATGGGATAAAGAATTCCGTCGAGGTGGTCGCACTCGTGCTGAACGACGCGTGCGTGAAAGCCCTCGACGATGCGCTCGAACGCCTGTCCGCGTTCGTCCATGCCCTGATAGCGAACCCTGGCATGGCGCGGCACCCAGCCGCGCAGACCGGGCACCGACAGGCAGCCCTCCCATCCCTCTTCCATCGCATCACCCAACGGCGTGATCACCGGGTTGATCAGCACCGTATCGGGCACTGGCTCCACGTCGGGATAGCGCGGATTGACGCTCACGCCAAAGATCACCACCCTGAGGCCGACGCCGATCTGAGGCGCCGCAAGACCGGCGCCGTCCAGGCTCGCCATCGTGTCGCGCATATCCTGCAGCAGGGCATGCAGCGCCGCCGTGTCGAACTCGGTCACTTCGGACGCGCGCTGATTCAGACGCGGATCCCCCATTCTCAGGACTTCGCGGATCATTCGATCACCAGCTGCTCGATGATGCGGCGTACGCGTGCCATGGCATGCTCGAGCACGGCGCCGATGTCCGCCAGGGAAATGGCGCGTGCACTGTCGCCCCGGCCGGCCGCGTAGTTCGCAACCACACCGATCGCCGCGTACGCGAGTTCGAGCTCCCGCGCGAGCGCGGCCTCGGGCATGCCGGTCATGCCGACCACGTCGGCTCCGTCGCGCTCGAGGCGAGTGATCTCGGCGGCCGTTTCCAGGCGCGGGCCTTGCGTGGTCGCGTACACACCGCCATCGACGATCTCCTCGCCGCACGCCGCAGCCGCTTTCAGAATGCGCTGGCGCTCCGATTCGGTGTAGGGCTCGGTGAAGTCGATATGCGTGACCTCCGCTTCCGCGCCCTCGAAAAACGTCGCCGCCCGACCACTGGTGTAATCGAGAATCTGATGCGGCACCAGCAGCATGCCGGGCAGCAGATCGGCGCGGATTCCGCCGACCGACGCGATGGACACGACGCGGTCCACGCCGATGTCCTTGAGCGCCCAAAGGTTGGCCCGATAGTTGATCTGATGCGGCGCGATCGTGTGGCCGTATCCGTGGCGCGCGAGAAAGACGAGCTCTCGCCCGCCGAGCATGCCCACCGTGAGGGGCCCCGAGGGCTCTCCGAACGGCGTGCGCGCCGCCTTGCGCTTCCGGATCTCGAGATTCGTGAGCTGGGTAAGGCCGCTGCCGCCGATGATCGCCAGCATCAATCGGCTCGCAGTGCGCGAATCTCGGGAAGATTGCGCCAGTACCCGCGCGCGTCCATGCCGCAGCCAAACACGAAGCGGTCCGGCACGCGCAAGCCGACGAAGTCCGCCTGCAGTGGCTTCGGCCGGCGCAGGGTCTTGTCGACCAGAACGGCGCAAGCGAAGCTCTCGGCACCGTGCGCCAGCAGCCGCGCACGGATCGCACTCATCGTTTGCCCCGCATCGAGTATGTCGTCGACGACCAGGACGTGCCGGCCGCGCACCTGCTCGCCGGGGCTGACGCGCCAGTCGACCGCCCGTCCCTGGGTACGATCGCCGTAGCGCGACGCGTGGATGTAGTCGAAATCGAGAGGAAATCTGAGGCGTGGCAGGAGCTGGCCGGCGAAGACCACGGCGCCCCCCATGACCGCCAGCAGTAGCGGATAGCGCTCGGCGAATCGGGCATGCACCTCGCCTGCGACGCGCGCGATCGCCGCCTGCACGTCTTCTGCGCTGGCGATAAGGTCGGACTGCTCGAGGAACGCCCAGGCCTGCGCAGGATCCGGCATGGCCCTCAATAGGTGAAGGTCACAACGTCGTCGTCCATGGCCTGAGAGATCACATAGGCCCCGCCGACGGTCTCTTCGATCTCGGGAATCAGGTCGTCGCCCCAGAGCTCGAGCGTCGGCGTGCAGACCTTGAACTTAACGCCCGCCTCGTGTGCATCCTTGATGAAGTCGTACACGGTTTTTGGCGAGCCTTCCTTCACGTGCAGCTTCTCGGCGACGCCTTTCACGGCAAGCTGGCCGGCGCGGCCGGTGAGCACCACCTCCACTTCATGCTCCATCGCCGCGGCTACGGTGGCCTGGAAGAACGGCGCGCCGAGCTCTTCGGGGTTCTTCGGATCGGTGTTGACCATGACGATCAGCAGCTTGTCGGCCATGAGCTTCCTCTCCTGCAGCAGTTCGAAAAATATTAGAAATTGCTAATGCAAAAAGTATAGCCGAGGCCGCCGCGTCGGTCGTCAGCCATGGCGCGACCGAAGATAGGCCGAAAATGCTTCGCCGATCTCCGGGTGGCGCAGGCCCAGCTCCACCGAGGCCTCGAGATAACCCAGCTTTGAGCCGCAATCGTAGCGCCGCCCCGGCAAGCGCGTGGCGAAAACCCGCTCATGGGTCAGCAGTCTCGAAATCGCGTCCGTGAGCTGGATCTCCCCGCCGCGTCCCGGCTTCGCGTCCGACAACAGATCGAAGACGCGCGCCGTCAGCACGTAACGACCGACGACCGCGAGCGTCGACGGTGCCTCGCTCGGCGCGGGCTTCTCGACGATTCCGCGGACCTCGGCGAGTCGCGCAGAAGCATCGTTGACGCTGACGATGCCGTAGTCCGCGGTGCGCGATCGCGGCACCTCCTCGACGCCCAGAACGCTGGATCCGGTGGACGCATACGCGTCCGCGAGGTGCGCCGTCGCCGGCGGATCACCGTCGATCAGATCGTCCGCCAGCAGTACCGCAAACGCTTCGTCGCCGACGACGGGCTGCGCGCAGAGCACCGCGTGACCCAGTCCGAGTGGCTCGGCCTGCCGGATGTAAATGCAGCGTACGTCGCGCGGCAGCACGCCACGCACCGCATCCAGCAGCTGCTGTTTGCCTTTCTGCTCGAGCTCGGTTTCAAGCTCGTAGGCCTTGTCGAAATGATCCTCGATCGCGCGCTTGTTGCGCCCGGTGATGAAGATCATGTCGGTGATCCCCGCTGCCGCGGCTTCCTCCACGGCATACTGGATCAGGGGCTTGTCGACCACGGGAAGCATTTCCTTGGGGCTCGCCTTGGTCGCCGGCAGAAAGCGGCTGCCGAGGCCGGCCACTGGGAATACAGCTTTTCGCACTTTTTTCGTCATCGTCAAAGCTTGTCGAGGAGATCGAGGAACGCAGGTTCGTCTAGCACCGGGACGCCGAGCGCCCGTGCGCGCTCGAGCTTCGAGCCCGGATCGACACCGGCCACGACGTAGCTCGTCTTC
>JAJDNJ010000253.1 GCA_022340705.1 Betaproteobacteria bacterium | reverse complement strand
TTTCGCTTCGGACATGAACCGCGCCGCGCGCGATCAGCCGGACGCCGTGGCGGCGCGCACGCCGCTGCGCCGCATCGGGCGCGACGAGGACATGGCAGGCGCGGCGATCTACCTCGCCTCGCGCGCGGGCGACTACGTGGTCGGCGAGACGATCGCGGTGGACGGCGGAATCGCGTACGCGGGGCTCGCCGCGGGCCCGAGCTGACCACGGGCAGCCGCCAGCGATGGCGTTGTTACCACCGCGCTCCGGGCGCAAAATGCGCGCGTTGAGGGGGCGAGATCAGGAGTGGGAATGGCATTGAGCGCGCAGCAGATCGAGCAGTACCGCCGCGACGGCTTTGTCTGTCCCGTCCCGGTCATGCCGGCCGCGGAAGCGGCCGGCCTGCGCCGCCGGCTCGAAGCCTTCGAGGCGAGCCAGGGCGGCAGCCTCGAAGCGAGCCAGCGCAGCCGCGCATTCCTGCTGTTCAAGTGGCTGGACGATCTGATTCGCGACCCGCGCGTGCTCGATCCCATCGAGCAGCTCATCGGCCCGGACATCCTGTGCTGGAGCACCATCTTCTGGATCAAGGACGCCGGCTCGAAGAGCTTCGTGTCCTGGCATCAGGACAACACCTACTGGGGGCTGTCCTCGCGCAACGTGGTCACCGCCTGGTTCGCGATCTCCGACGCGAGCGTCGCGGCCGGCTGCATGAAAGTGCTGCCCGGCTCGCATCTCGGCGCAACGCTGGCACATGAGGACACCTATCACGCGGACAACATGCTGACGCGCGGTCAGACGATCGGTGGGATCGACGAGTCGCGCGCCGTCGCGATGCCCCTGCGCGCGGGCGAGATGTCGCTGCACAACTATTGCCTCGCGCACGGCTCTGGGCCCAACCTGTCGGACGACCGCCGCATCGGCGTGTCCATGCACTTCATGCCGCCCGCAACTCAGCAGGTCGTCGGCAGCTGGGACTGCGCGGCGCTGGTACGCGGCAAGGATTCGCAGCGGAACTTCGAGCACACGCCGATTCCGGCCAAGGACTTTGATCCGGTCGCGGTTGCCTTCCACGCGCGCGCGGCCAGGGCGCTGCGCGAGGTCCTCTACGCCGGCGCGGAAAACAATCCGCAGCGCCTTTGAGGACGGGCGGGGCAATTCCGCCGACCTGCCCGCCCTACCGCGGCCTGTCCCCTTCGAGCGTGATCCGGTGCATCACACGGCGGTAGCCGTGATAGTCGTTGATCGGGTTGTGCTGGGTGCAGCGGTTGTCCCAGAAGGCGATCGACCCGGACCGCCAGACGAAGCGGCAGGTGAACTCGGGCCGGATCTGGTGCGCGAAGAGATAGCCCAGCAGCGGCGCGCTTTCGGCTTCCGTCATGCCGGCAAAGCGCACGGTATGCGCCACGTTCACGTACAGCGCCTTGCGCCCGGTCTCCGGATGCGTTCGCACCACCGGATGCTCGGCGACGTACTCGCGCTTGGTGTCGGCCCGCCCGTCGCTGCGGATGCGGTCCTCGCGCGTGCGCGTGACATCGGCCTTGGCCGACGAATTGACCGCGACGAGGCCTTCGAGCAGATGCTGCATCCCCGGCGACAGTGCGTCGTAGGCCGCAGTCATGCTGGCGAACAGGGTATCGCCGCCCTGGGGCGGAATCTCGCGCGCGAGCAGGATCGAAGCCATCGGCGGGCGCTCGAGATAGGCGGTGTCGGAATGCCAGATGCCGCCGAAGTTCGCGGTCTCGTGCTCGAGCTTCTTGACCTCGATGATCTCGGGAAACCCATCGATGCCCTGCACGAAGGGATACTCGATCGGGGCGCCGAAGGCGCGCGCCAAGGCCATGAACTGGGCGGGGGTCAGCGGCTGCTCGCGGAAAAACAGCACCTGGTGCTCGAGCCAGGCGGCACGCAGGCGGGCGACCGTCTCGGGCGCAAGCGGCCGCGCGAGGTCGACGCCGTCCACCTCCGCGCCGAGCGCGCCGGCGACCCGCCGGATCGAGAGTTCCGCAACCGCAGCCACGCGCGGACTCTACCCCCGCGGCTGCGGGAGTTCCAGGCGCCCCCGCGAAATCGCCGACACGGGGCTTGAAGCCGGGACGGCAGACCCCAAAATAGCTGGCATTTCGAGCACGACTGAGAGCACGACGCATGGGCGCACCCAAGGAGACGCTGGGCTTCCAGGCCGAGGTCAAGCAGCTGCTGCAGCTGATGATCCATTCGCTGTACAGCAACAAGGAGATCTTCCTGCGCGAGCTGGTGAGCAACGCTTCGGACGCCTGCGACAAGCTGCGCTTCGAGGCGATCGCGCATCCCGAGCTGCTCGAGGGCCACGGCGAGCTCGCGATCCGCATCGCACTGGACAAGGACGCGCGCACGATAACCGTTTCGGACAACGGCATCGGCATGTCGCGCGACGAGGCGGTCGCCCAGCTCGGCACCATCGCGCGCTCCGGAACGCGCGAGTTCTTCACCCGCCTGACGGGCGACCAGCAGAAGGACGCTCAGCTGATCGGCCAGTTCGGGGTGGGCTTTTATTCCTCGTTCATCGTCGCGGACCGGGTCAGCGTCGTCACGCGCCGCGCCGGCCTGCCGGCCGACGCCGCGATCCACTGGGAAAGCGACGGCGGCGGCGAGTTTACGGTCGAGCCGGCCGAGCGCGCCGAGAGCGGGACCGACGTGACGCTGCATCTGCGCGAAGGCGAAGACGAGCTGCTCGAAGCCGAGCGCCTGCGCCACATCGTGACGCGCTACTCGGACCACATTTCGCTTCCGATCCGGATGCCCGCGCAGGTCTGGGACAAGGACGCGCGCGCCGACCGCCCCGGAGACGAGCTCGAGACCGTCAACCAGGCGAGCGCGCTCTGGGCCCGCGCGAAGAGCGAGATCAGCGACGAGCAGTACCGCGCCTTCTACAAGCATGTGTCGCACGATTTCGGCGAGCCGCTCGCCTGGACGCACAACCGGGTCGAGGGTCGCAACGAGTACATCCAGCTGCTCTACCTGCCCGAGCGCGCGCCCTTCGACCTCTGGGACCGCCACCAGCGACACGGCATCAAGCTCTACGTGCGCCGCGTGTTCATCATGGAGGACGCCGAGCAGCTGCTGCCCCCGTACCTGCGCTTCGTGCGCGGGGTGATCGATTCGAACGACCTGCCGCTCAACGTCTCGCGCGAGCTCCTGCAGGAATCGCGCGACGTGCGCATGATCCGCGAGGGCTCGACCAAACGGATTCTGTCGATGCTCGAGGACATGGCCGAGAACGACAGGGAAAAGTACGCGACCTTCTGGGCCCAGTTCGGCCAGGTTTTCAAGGAGGGCATCGGCGAGGACAGCGCGAACCGCGAGCGGATCGCGAAGCTGCTGCGCTTCGCCTCGAGCGCGAACGAAGGCCCGGAGCAAAACGTCTCGCTTGCCGAGTACGTCGGTCGCATGAAAGACAAGCAGGACAGCATCTACTACGTCACTGCCGACAACTGGGAGGCGGCGCGCTCGAGCCCGCAACTCGAGATTTTCCGCAAGAAGGGCATCGAGGTGCTGCTGCTCGCCGACCGTGTGGACGAGTGGATGCTCTCCTTTCTGCACGAATTTGACGGCAAGCCTCTCGCCTCGGTCGCCAAGGGCGGGCTCGACCTGGACGCGTTCGCCGACGAGGCCGAAAAAGCCGAGCAGGAGAAGACCGCGCAGGATGCCGAGGATCTGATCGGGCGGCTGAAGGCGGCGCTCGGTGATCGCGTCAAGGACGTGCGCCCCACCTTCCGCCTGACCGATTCGCCCGCCTGTTTGGTCGCCGACGCGAACGAGATGAGCGCGCACCTGCAGCGTCTGCTCAAATCCGCGGGCCAAAAAGTGCCGGGCGCCGACAGCAAACCGATCCTCGAGATCAATCCGAAGCATGCGCTGATCGAGCGCCTGCGCGACGAGACAGACTCGGCACGCCTCGCCGACTGGGCGCAGCTGCTCCTGGAGCAGTCCCAGCTCGCCGAGGGTGCCCAGCTCGACGACCCGGCGGCGTTCGTCAGGCGGCTCAACCGGATGCTGCTCGGCGCCTCAGAGTAGGTTGCGCGCCTTCAGCTCGCTGATCACGACCTGCGCGAAGTCGGCGGTCGCCGACTGAACGTTCGAAGGCGCGAAGGTCGACGTCGTACCGGTCCACACGAGCTTGCTGTCGGCGGCATTCCACAACGTGGTTTCGAGCACCACCGACTCGACCTCGCGCACTTCGGGCGGCATGCCGTAGGGTGCCCAGGTCGTCGCGTAATACCCGTACAGGTTGTCTCGATAGCGCACCGACGGGAGGGTCGAGGCATAGCCCGGGGTGACGACCGTCTGCTTGTCGATTCGCACCAGGCGCGTCATCACGACCCCTTGCAGCCCCTGGCTGCGCACGGCGTCCTTCAGCCTGCGCTCGTCGATCTTCCCTTCCTGCGCAATCACGGTATAGCTCGCGACGGCATCGACGCCCGCCGCGCGCAGCGCTTGCGCGAACGCATCCTCGAAGATGCGCCGATCGGTCGGCGAATCGGTCGCGCCGACTACGAGCAACTTGTGAAACGCGCCGCCCGTGTAGACGGGATTCTTCCAGGCGCCGGTCAAGGTCGTCGCAGCGCAGGCCGCAGCGAGCACAACCGGCGCGACGCAGAACCATGGTTTGATCCAGGAAAATCGCATGCGTCACTCTCCGAACCAGGGAAGAAAATTGAAGGGATTGTGCCCGGACCTCGTGAGTTCGGGGCGTGCATCCTTAGCTTTTGCATAGGCCGCGCGGCAATCATCGCTGCCGTCGGGTTTGGCGTTCTCGGTTTCGGTCAGCATGCTGAGGAGCATCGTGTACGGGCTTACGTAGCGGATCACCAGTTCGGGCAACGCGCTATTGGCAATTGACACCTTGGGGTGTTCTACGGTTCCCGAAATATCGACCGGGGTGGACACGTTGAACAGTCGCGGGTTCTTGGGATAGGGACGCAGCCCGCCGTCGAGCGCCCCGCTCGACAGGTTCAGGTCCAGATTGCCGATGATCCGCAGGCGCGTGGTGTCGATGAACAGGGCGCGGCTCTTCATCTCCCCGCCCTTGACATCGAATACGCCGACCGCGCAGTTGACCTTCTTGTCGCGCTTGCGGTCGAGCATGTTCAGCGTCAGCTCGAATACGCTGGCGCCCATCAGGCCGATCGCACCCGAGCCGACACCGCGCGCGTAGCTTGCCGCGTCGATCGTTCCCGCGAGATTGGCGACGAACGCGTCGCCGAGTCCCCTGCTGCGCAATACCAGTCGTCCATCGAGGCTCGCCGAGCCGACGGCCTTGGGGTCGATCGAGCGCAGCAGAGGGGTGAGATCGTATTGCTGCAACTCCGCCTGAACGGCATACGTGGGCTCTTCGGCAGCGGCGTCGACCTCACCCTGCGCGCGAAACGTTCTGTCGCCCTTGCGGATGATGAACGGTGCAACGCGTAGCCGCCCGGCGTCGAGGCGCGCACCCAGCTTCAGTCGGCCCACCGGCTCACCCGCGGCGGACAGCTGCGCCACCGAAAGATCGATCCTGCCGTCGAAGCGTCGCAGCGGTGCGATCCACGCGCCCCGACCCGCCTTCGCCGCCGCGCCCTGCGCCGCGCCTTCGAGCTCCTTCCCCACCGCGCTCGCGTCGATTCCGAGATCCTGCAGGCGCAGCGTTGGACCCGCGAGGCTTGCCTCGATCTTCGGCCGCCTGCCGTCCCGGTCGACCACGACGCGCCCGCTGAGCCGGCTTTCGCCGAGCGCGAGATCGAGCGTCTCGAAGGCGTAGCGTGCCGGAGGCGAGAGCTTGAGCTGCGTGCTCGCCGTTAGCGCAGCGCGCGTCCGCGTGTGCAGGCCGACGAGCGCGAGGAGTCTGTCGGCTCGCTCGGCCGCTAGCCTCAGTTTGAGATCGGCGTGCGGCCCTTTGCTCACGGTGCCCTGCACCGCGAGCGAGCTGTCGGCGAGGCCCAGCTCGATATCGAGGGGTACGGGTCCGGCTCGCGCGATCAGCGTCGCGAGCGCGGGGCCGTTCGAGGACAGGCTCAGTGCTTGGCCGCCCAAGGTCCCCTTCGCGGTCGCCGTAAGCTTGCCTTTTTCGCTGCGCGCATCGAGTCGGCCGGAAAAATCCAGCCGGCGACGCGCCTCGAGCGGATCGGGTATCGCAGCCGAGAGCTCCTGCACGGAGAGCTCGATCGCGCTTTGCGCGACGATGTCCTTCACGCGCACACCGCGCAGCGCGAGTTTTGCATCGAGCCGCTTGGCGAACGCGCGCTCCAGCGTGACGTCGAGCGACTTGAGCAGCGGGTTCAGATCGAAGTCGGTGCCCGACAGGCTGGCCTGAACCTCGGGCTGCCGCGCTCGCAGGTCGGCGCTCACCGCGCCACTCAGCGTTCCGCCTGCGCTGCGCAGCTCCAAATGCGTCGCCTCGAGGCGTCCGTCGCGCGCGCTGCCCTTCAGGCTCAGGTCCGTGAACCTCGCAGGTAGGCCCTCGAGGCGCTTGGTCGACAGATCGAAATCGGCCGCCGGAAGCCGCAGTTCGCCGGGCAAGACGACGCGTTCCTGCCAGGCGATCGGCCGTCTGCGGCGCTGCACGCTCTCCACCATGAAGAAGTCGAGCGCGGCGATGTCGAAGCGCTCGAAGTTTGCCTGCAGAGAGAACGGTGCGCCCGCCGTCCACACGCCCTTGACCGCGAGGCTGCCACGCGTCGTGCCGAGCACTGCGCGCTTGACATCGAGCACCCAGTGCTGCGCATCGAGTCCGATGTCGCCGCGCGCCGTGAAGCGCGGGTCGCGCCGGCCTCCGCGCGCCACTTCGAGCTCGAACGCGCTCTGCACCGCGCGCTCCTTGCTGTCCAGTACGCCGCGCGCACTCGACAGCGTGAGCCGGATGCGCGAATCGTCGATCGCGCCGGCAATAGACCCTTTCAGGGCGTCGCGCGTCGCCTCCAGCGTCGCGCGCTCGATCTTGATCCGCGTCGCTGCGGCGTCGGGCACCGGGTGCCAGCTCGCATTGATTTGCTGCAGGTCGAGCTCGCCCTCGAGCGAGCGCGCGAGCGCTGCCAGGCTCCTGCCCTGCCCGTGCGCAGAAAGCTTGGCCGACGCCATGAGCCCGGAAATCCCCGCCTCGACGATTTTCGGATGCAGCGCCTCGAGCGCGACCGGACCCGCATGCGCATCCACACGCAGCTTCTGCTCGCCTGCGCTCGATTCGAGCCGCGCCTCGAGCGTGACCGCGCCGGCGAGAATGTGCCCACTGCCGCTGAGCCGAGCCGATTCCCGCTCCAA
>JAJDNJ010000244.1 GCA_022340705.1 Betaproteobacteria bacterium | reverse complement strand
CGGCTAAGTCGTCCGCCGGCACTGCCCCAGGCTGTCCCTGACGCCGTGCAGGGCAGCAGTCCGCGCAGGCCCGGTCCGGCGTAGCTAGGGCTTCAGCGCGCGGTACAGGAATGGCAGGCTGACGTCCATCCGGTAATCGATATCGGAATGGTTGTCGTCGAACTCCTCGTAACGATGTCCGACGCGCGCCGCGGACAGCCGCGCCGAGAGCAGCCGCGCACCGTAGTGAATGTGGTACTGGTCGCGCCAGCCGCAGTCGATGTAGATCCCGCGCAGCGTCTTCAGTGCCGCGCGATGCCGCGCGACCATGTTCACCGGGTCGTGCCTGCGCCAGGCGCGCCAGCGCTCCGGGATCAATTCCCCGGTCTCTAGGTTGAACGGTACGCGAAAGCCATTCGGCGCGCGCGGATCGGGATCGTAGGTCGCGGCCATTGCGAGATTCATGAGGCAGTGGCCTTCTGGATGGGAGAGCTTCTCCTTCTTCCAGACCGCGGCGAGAAATTGCCGGATGCGCCCGTCGTCCTTCCCGGCGGCGAGCCCACGCCGGCGCGACTCGCGCAGCGCGTCGTAGCGCCCCTCGCGCAGGCGCGGCCGGCGGTGCTTGGCGAGCTCGTCCAGGGTGTTCGGCCAGTCGCTCCAGTAGACGAAGTCGAAGTACGCGTCGCCCGAATGGCAGGCCACCGCCCCCCAGGTCTTTGCATACTTCATGCCGTGCACGATCGCGCCGTAGCCGCCCGAGGACTTGCCGAAGCAGCCGCGGTGCGCACGCGCGGCGAGGGTGCGGAATTCGCGGTCGACGAAAGGCACGATCTCGCGCGTCAGGTAGTCCGCGTAGCGTCCGATCGCCGAGGAATTAACGTACTGGTTGCCGCCGAGCGCGGTAAAGCAGTCGGGGAACACGAGGATTACCGGGCCCATCTTCCCCTCGCGGATCAGACGCGCGGCGCGCTCCGGCAGGTTGTCGCCGAACGGCTTCCAGGCGACATGGGCGAGGCCCGAGCCGGTGAAGCCGACCAGGTCGTACAGCACCGGAAAGCGCCGGCGGCCGTCGTACTGCGGCGGCAGCCAGACCGCGAGCTTGCGCCGGTGCGGATCGCCGAGCGGATTGCCGCGCAGAATCGTCGAGTCATGCTCGAGGACGACGAGCGAGCCGGCGGGGCCCTTGGGTCGCTTCAATGCCATTGCGATTCGCGCGACGGTTTCCGCTGAGACGGGCACACGCTAACCCAGCGCCTGCAGCTTGGAAAGGGGCGCAATCGAACAATGCACCGCAAACTCCGCGTCACTCCAGTACCATCGCGCGCAGGCCGCGTTCTCACCGGGAGCTCTCGCCATGATCCAGACCCGTCACTTGTTCACCATGACCGCCGATGTGCCCAAGATTGCCGATATGGGCGCGACGCCCAATGGCACGCGCCGCATCGCGACAGTTACCGGCGGCAGCTTCAAGGGCGAGCGCCTGAGCGGCAAGCTGCAGCCCGCGCCCGGCGGCGACTGGCTGCTGCTGCGGCCCGACGGCGCGACGATCCTCGATGTGCGGGTGACGCTGGAGACCGACGACGGCGAGCTCATCTATATGACCTACCGCGGCGTGCGCCACGGTCCGCCCGAGGTGATGGCACGCCTCGCGAAGGGGGAAGCGGTCGACCCGAAAAGCTACTACTTCCGCACGACCCCGGTCTTCGAGACCGCGTCGAAGACGTACGACTGGCTGAACCGGATCGTCTCGGTGGCGACCGGCCGGCGCGAGGCGAGCGGCCCGGTCTACGAGGTGTACGAGGTTCTCTGAGGGCCGCCGCAATGAAATACGTTGTTGCCGCACTGGTCATCGGCGTGCTCGCAGGGATGCTGCTGCTGCGCCGGCGCGGCGCCTCCCGCGGCGCCGCAAGGCGGGACCCGGGACGAGAAAAGAAATGAAACCGTCGCTCGACGAGCTTCTCATCCAGAGCCGCGACCTGCCCTGGCGTCCGAAGTCGCTCAAGGGCGTGCACGAGAAGATGCTGTGGCGCGACGAGGCGAGCGGGGCATCGATCGCGCTGATCCGCTTCGACAAGGGCAGCGGCATTCCTGCGCCGCACGCGCATGCGTCGAACCAGTTCATGTACTGCCTCGAGGGCAAGTACGAATACACCGCGACCCGCACGGTGCTCACGCCAGGCTGCTTCTACTGCAACCCGAAAGGCAACGTGCACGGACCGACGCTGGCGCACGAGGACAGCGTGGTGCTCGAGATTTACGACGGGCCGCACTACCCGGTGAAGCCGGACTGGTACACGGACGAGGAGGACGCGCGCTGAGGGCTGCCAGGCGCGTCTTCTGCTCCAGGTGCGCGTCGGCGCCGGCGAGCCGTTTACGGAAAATTCCCCGGTCTTCCTGCTCGACGCCGAGTGGCGTCGCGCCGGCCGTCCCGGTCGCTCTGTCGCAGTCTGCCGACGCTCTGTCGGGAACGGTCGTTGAACTGCCGTCTAGACCGAGTGTCCCTCTGGGAGTGCGTGAATTTTTCGATTGTGCTATGCGACAATCAGCTTCGCATCGTTCGAGGAGGCTGCTCATGCAATATGGAAAGCGCGCACGGGGCGCCGCGGTCGCGCTCGGTGTCGCGAGCGCATTGTTCGCTGCCGGTGCGTCGGCGCAGGAGCTGGATGGCTCGCGCAGCATGGTGTGCGCCGTGGTCAGCGTGGTCGCCTGCGGCGAGGCCCATGCCTGCTATCACGGACTGGCCAAGCAATTCAATCTGCCGGAAATCATGATCGTCGACATGTCGGCGAAGCAGGTGCGCGGCACCGCCGAAAGCGGGCTCAAGCAGGATTCGCCGATCCGGCATGCGGAATCGACCGGAAGCCAGCTCGTCCTCCAGGGCGTCGAGAACGGCCACGGCTGGAGCATGGCGATTGACCGCGCGAGCGGCAGGATGGCCACGGTTCTCTCGGGTGAGCTGGTCAGCTACATGATTTTCGGCACCTGCACCGCACGGTAAGAAAGGAGACCCGACGATGTCCAAGACAATTCGATGGATGCGCGGCGCGGCGCTGTGCGCGGCCTGCGCGGGAACAATGGGCTTCGGTGCGACGGCGCAGGCGAGCGACAGCGCAGGCTGGTTCCTCGGCGGCATGCTCGCGGCCAGGCTGGGCAGCGCGATCAAGCAGAGCGTCGACGCGCAGAAGCAGCAGGCGGCCGCAATGCAGGAGCAGAACGCGATGCGCATGGCGCCGCCACCGCCTCCGCCGCAGGTGCAGATCCCGAAGACGCCGCAGCAGAAGCTGCAGGAGCTCGACGCGCTTGCGGCCGGCGGCTACATCACGCCGCAGGAATACAAGGCGCGCCGCAAGGCGATTCTCGACAGTCTGTAGTCGTACCGACGACGCGGACCGATTCAACATCCTCCATGGAGAGACAGATATGAACGTCATGCATAAGTTTGC
>JAJDNJ010000236.1 GCA_022340705.1 Betaproteobacteria bacterium | reverse complement strand
CGAGCGAAGGCGACCAAGGCGCGCCAGGCGCAAAGCCGCATGAAGATGCTGGCCAAGATGGAAGAGCTCGCGCCGCTGCACGTTTCGGCGCCGTTCGCCTTTGAGTTCCGCGATCCCGAGCGCGCGCCCGATCCGCTGCTCGTGCTCGAAGACGTGGACGCGGGCTACCGCGGCGCAGAGGCGGACGGCGCCGACCGGGTTGTGCTGCGCGGCCTGCGCTTTGCGCTGCGCGCGGGAGAGCGCTACGGGCTGCTCGGGGTCAACGGGGCCGGCAAGTCGACGCTGATCAAGACCATCGCCGGCGAGCTTGCGCCCCTCGCAGGCAGCGCGGTGACCGGCAAGGGGCTGGCGATCGGCTACTTCGCGCAGCACCAGGTCGAGATGCTGCGCGACGACGAATCGCCGCTCTGGCATCTGCGTCGCATCTCGCCCGGGGCGCGTGAGCAGGCGCTGCGCGACTTTCTGGGCGGCTTCAACTTTCCCGGCGAGATGGCGACCGGGCCGATCACGCACTTTTCCGGAGGCGAGAAGGCACGCCTCGCGCTCGCCCTGATCGTCTGGCAACGTCCCAACCTGCTGCTGCTCGACGAGCCGACCAATCACCTCGATCTCGAGACGCGCGAGGCGCTCGCCGTCGCGCTCGCGCAGTTCGAGGGCACGCTGGTGCTGGTCTCCCACGACCGCCATCTGCTGCGCGCCACGACCGAGCAGCTGCTGATCGTGCGCGACGGCTGCCTGCAGCCGTTCGACGGCGACCTCGACGACTACCGCGACTGGCTGCTCGGCCGCAGCGCGCCCCCGGCAGCCGAGAGCCTGGCTGCGCCGCCGCGGGTGGAGAGCGCCGCCGCGCGGCGTGCGGAGCGGCGCGAGGCGGCCGAGGCGCGCCAGCGTCAGGCCGAGGTGCGCAGGCCGATAGAGTCGCGCCTCAAGCGCCTCGAGGCAAAGCTCGAAAAGGTCAACGCGCGGAAAAACGAAATCGACGCACGACTCGGCGATCAGGCGCTGTACCAGGGCGAGGACAGGGAAGCGCTCAAGACGCTCCTGCTCGACCAGGCCTATGTCGCGCGCGAGCTCGAGCAGCTCGAGGCCGAGTGGCTCGAGAATCAGGCATTGCTCGAAAAGATCAGCAGTTAGGATGGGGGTCAGACCCCTGTGGATAACTTGGAAGGTGCCTAAACCATGAACACGCGAGAGCGCAAAGGCATCAAGGCCTATCGCAACCGTGCCTTTCTCAACAGCAAGCATGCGCGCCCGCTGCGCATTCTGGCCGAATACCTCGAGCCGAAGAGCCGCTTCGAGCAGCACAAGGTGGACGACACGATCGTGTTCATGGGCTCGGCGCGATTCAAGCCGCGCGAGGTTGCCGAAGCGGCGCTGCGCCAGGCGCAGCTCGAGGAGGGCGATCCCGAGCGGGCGCAGTCCGATTTGCGCATGTCGGTGTACTACGAAGCCGCCCGCGAGCTCGCGTTCCGCCTCACCCAATGGTCGAAAGCACTCGATCGGAAGGAACGTCGCTTCGTGGTCTGTACCGGCGGGGGGCCGGGGATCATGGAGGCCGCGAGCCGCGGCGCGGCGGAGGCGCGCGGAATGAATGTCGGCCTGACGATCTCGATTCCGATTGAGGAATTCGACAACCCGTACGTGACGCGCGAGCTCGGTTTTCACTTCCATTACTTCTTCATGCGCAAGTTTTGGTTCGCCTATCTCGCAAAGGCGGTAATCGTGTTTCCCGGCGGCTTCGGCACGCTCGACGAGCTGTTCGAGCTGCTCACGCTGGTGCAAACGCGCAAGATGTCGAAGCCGATGCCGATCGTGCTGTTCGGTACCGATTATTGGAGCGAGGTGATCCATTTCGATGCACTGGTGCGCCACGGCACGATCAATGCCGAAGACATCGAGTTGATGTACCGCACCGACTCGGTCGACGCGGCCTACGACTGGATCGTGGAGCAGTTGCGCGAGCACGCGCTCGACCAGCCCGGGCCGATGCTCTAGCGCGCGGGGGCAGGTCTCGCTAAAGTGCGCGACACGGTATCCGCGATTCGAATCCGGACTGGAGGCCAAGCACATGGCGACCACCGACTGGTATGTCGAAGGTATTTCCTACGGCAACTGCAACTGCGCCTACGGCTGCCCTTGCCAATTCGAGGCGCTGCCGACGCATGGCAGCTGTCGCGGCTTCGAGGTGCTGCGCATCGACAAAGGGCACTACGGCGGCCTCGACCTGAGCGGACTCAAGGTGGCGATGCTGTACGCCTGGCCGGGTCCGATCCACGAGGGTAAGGGCGAGCTGCAGGCGATCATCGAAGAGCGCGCCGACGCACCGCAGCGCGAGGCGCTCGAGCGCGTCCTGCATGGCGAGGACACCGACGAGGCGGCCACGCACTGGTGGGTGTTCCGTGCCATGTCCGAGCGCGTGCATCCGACGCTGTACAAGCCGATCGAATACGAGGTCGACCTCGAGGCGCGTAGCGCGCGTGCCGTGATACCCGGCGTGCTCGAATCGACGGGGCGGCCGATCAAGCCGCCGCACGGTGATGCCGAGCACCGCGTTCAGATCCATATCCCGAACGGTATCGAGTTCGAAACCGCGGAGATCGGCAGCGCGACGAGCGCGACCGGGACGGAGAGCGCGATCCGGCTGATACTCAGCGACAGCTACGGGCAATTCAACCGGCTGCGCCATTCCGGGCGCGGCATCGTCAAGTCCTGAACCGGGCGGTCCCTAGCGAGGGCGCGCCGCGCGTGGCGGAGCGGCGACCAAAGCGGCGAGCATGCCCGATGCGCCGAGCGCCGCGAAGCTGACGAGCGAGGCGTCGTAGTTGCCGGTCACGTCGCGCAGCACCCCGGAGAGCAGCGGTCCGGCCGCCTGCGCAGCGACCTGCACGCTGAGCGCGACGCCGCGAATCGCACCGAAGCTGCGCCGGCCGAAATAGTCGGCCCAGGCGATCGGCAGGGTGGTGATCAATCCACCGACGCCGATGCCGAACAGCCCGGCCGCCGCATAGGCCGTCGGCGCGTCGTGCACCGTGAACATCAAGGCGCAGCTCGCGCCGAGCGCGAATCCAACCAGCGCGAGGGCGCTGCGCAGCCCGATGCGCCGCGGCCAGAAGCCGAAGGCGAATCCCGCGACGCCCGAGAGCAGCGCGAAGGTGCTGACCGCACGCGCGGCGACCGCAGGATCCAGTCCGCGCTCGATCAGAAACGGCGCCTGGTGCAGGCTGATGCCCGACTGCACCGGGTAGACCAGCAGGGTGAAGAGCGAAAGTAGCCAGAACGCCGGGGTCGCGAGTGCCTGTCTGCGGCTGTAGTCGGGCTCGGGCGCCGCCACCACCGTGTCCGGCGCGCCGCGCGCCGCAGCCGGTATCGCCGGTTCCCCGTCCGGCTGCTGCCCGATGTCCTCCGGCTTGCGCACGTGCAGAATCCAGGTCGGCAGGAAACCGATGATAAGGACCGTGCTGCCGACCGCGAGCCAGGCAATACGCCAGTCGCTCGCCTCCATCACCGCGTGCGCGATCATCGGCATCACGACCAGCCCCGCCATCAGCGCGACGGTCGAGATCGAGGTGACGAAGGTGCGCTTGCGGACGAACCAGTTGACGATCGAGCCGTAAATGCCGAGGTCGTAGGGACCGGCGAAGTTCATCCGCGCCACGCAATAGAGCAGGTAAAAGACGAGCAGCGATTCGGTGAACGACAGCAGCAGGAGCGGGATCGCGGTGAACAGCACCGCGAAGCACAGCACGGCGCGCGCGCCGTTGCGGTCGAGAAACGGACCGAGCAGCGGCGAGACGAGCGCGCCGAGAATCCCGCCAAGCGACACGGCGCCCGAAATCTCGGTGCGCGACCAGCCGAAGGTCGCGGTCATCGGCTCGATGAAGATCGACAGCGTCGCAACTGCCGGCCCCTGACGCGAGAAGCCGGCCGCGCAGACGCAACCGAGGATCACCCAGCCGTAGAAGAACGGCAGGCGTGCCGCGAGCTGCTCGACCAGGCGCTGGCGGGTCAGCTCAGGTCAGCTCAGGAACAGCGAGGAGGCGTTTTCGAGCACCAGCCAGGCGGCGAGCAGTCCCGTCCCGATGATGAGCCGGCGCCGATGCCTGACGTACTCGCTCCTGCCTTCGGACGACGACCAGTAGTCCGCGACCTGCGGCGAGCGGTACAGGTACAGGAACAGCAGAAGCGCCCCGACCGTGGTGACATACAGTCCGAGCGTGTTCAAGATCCACTGCAAAAGGTTCATCTTTTCCTCTCCCGCCCAGCCGGTCCAGCGGGGTCCGCGTTCCACGGCGGCTTCTGTCCACCCGACCGTCCACGTCTCGAAAAGTCCGATTTATCAAGGCACGACAAGCCGAACTTCGCGCAAACACGCTACTCGCACGGACTGCGCAGGTCAACGATTAAAGATTGTCAAAACGGCGCGCAGGGTTGCCGTTGCGGCCTGCTCGGCCGGTTTTCGCCGCGCCGGCTGGCAGACGCCGCGGGGTCCAGTCAAATGTTTACGGATTCGGCGCCGCGCGCGGCGCGCCGCGAGCTGCGGTTTACGCCGGCGACGCCAGCGGAATGCGCGCGACCGGATCGCGCCCGAGCGCCCCCGACTGATAGTCGGCGATCGCGCGCTCGATTTCCTCGCGCGTGTTCATTACGAATGGTCCGTACTGCACGATCGGCTCGTCGATCGGAATTCCGGCGAGCACCAGGAATCG
>JAJDNJ010000223.1 GCA_022340705.1 Betaproteobacteria bacterium | reverse complement strand
CATTGCAGGCCGCGCAGAGCATCGCGCGATTAAAGCACAGCGCGGCGCGCGCGGCCCCGCGCGTGCCTGCGCCGCGATCGCGCGTCAGTCCTTTCTCGAATCGCCGGTGACGTCGAGCGCGAACGCGATGGCGATCATCGCGAGTGGGGCGAACACGACCAGCCACACCTGAATCGGGCCGTCCTGCAGCCCGGCGAGCGCGAGATAGCCGAGGATCACCAGCAGTGGCAGGAAGATGCGCGTCCAGCCGCCGCAGCGCGATGGCCGCTCGTGCGGGACGAAGCGTGGATCGGTCTCGATGGGCTTCGATCTCATGCTGAACCTCCAGTATTCGGGAATCGACGATTGCGGCTTTTTCATGCCGCCAGAATGCGTCGCCCGGCCGCGCCCGTGAATTCGTCAGAAGGCCAAAACGCGCCCGGTCAGATGGCCTAGGCCATCCGGCCAATGCCCGCCTCGGAACGGCCGCAGCTATGGACTTTCGGCGAATTGTTGGCGCGAACGGGGTTCGTTACGCTGCTCACCACATCTTGTCGCCGCACGCTGCCTCGAACCGGCGGCGCGGTGGACCAGGAAACGGAGGGACGTCGTGAGAACCCAGAACTGGCACCCCGTATCGACGAGCGACGCAAGGCCGCGCAATTGCCTGGCGGCCTGCGCGATCAGTGACGCCGACGGCTACACCGGCATCGCAGAGGGCATGGATCCCACCCATCTCGTGGAATTCGTCAACAGCTACTTCAAGACTCTTTTTGCGGCCGTGCTCGGCAACGGCGGCGTGGTGGCCGACGTGAAGGGCGACGGCGTGCTCGCGCTCTGGACCAGCGAGGCACCCGACGTGGAACTGCGCACGCGCGTGTGCCGGGGCTGTCTGCGCATGGTCGAGGCGGCCGAGCACTTCAATCGAGCCTTTCCCGGGCGGCGCCTTCCGACCCGGGTCGGCGCGGACTTCGGTCCGATCGCCCTGGCGAATGTCGGCGCCTTTGCGCGCTTCGAGTACCGCGCCGTCGGCGACACGGTCAACACCTGCAGCCGCCTCGAGCAGCTCAACAAGCAGCTCGGCACGCGCGTTCTGGTTTCGGAGGCGCTCGCGCAGGGCGTGGACGCCTTCCTGTTTCGCGACCTGGGCGACTTCACGCTGCGCGGCAAGCGCACGTCGCTGCGGGTCTTCGAGCTGCTCGGCGAGCGCAGCTGGGTCGCGCAGGAGCAGGTACTTCTCTGCGAGCACTTCGCGCGCGCCCGGAGCGACTACGAGGCCGGGCGCATCGACGATGCGATCGCTGGATTTGGCGCCCTATGTGCGCGCCACCCGCAGGATGGGCCATCGCGTTTCTTCCTGCGCCGCTGCACCGAGCGCGCGGAAATGCGCAACGCCGGCTTCGGCCGCGATTGCGATTCCGCGCTGTCGTTCGCGGTCCACTAGCGCGGGGATCGCGACATGAACACCCGGCAAGAGACGACAACAAGCAGCGCCGCGGCAGCGGCCGGCCGGGTCGCGTCAATACTGGGGAGACTCTGACCATGAGCCAAGAACGTAGGAATCAAGGCGCATACCTGCTGGGCATCGCGCGGCCGACCGTGCGCTCGGGTATGCTTGCCGGAGCTTTGAGGGAGCGGCGCGTCGTGAATGCTTCGACGGAGCGCGGGTCATCCCGTGCCGAGGACCCGATCGTGAATGCGTCGAGCAGCCTGGAGGAGGAGCTCCTGCGCATGCTCGCGCGTCAGGCGCGACGCATCCCGGTTCCCGTGTTCCTCGCCGCGCTGATGATCGCGGCGCTCGCCTCAGACTACCTGCCCGTCTGGATTCTGGGCGCCTGGCTATCGCTCGTCGTGGCGATGCTCGCGATCCGCTGGCATGTCCTGGGCCGCCTGCCTGCGCGCACGGAATTGTCCGCAGCTCGCCGCCTCCAGCTCGCGATTGCGCTCAGCGCGATCAACGGCGTGATCCACGGGCTGTCGATCGGCTTTTTCCCGTTCCTGCCGGAGTTCGAGCGTGCGTTGCAGTCGATGGTGATGATCGGGCTGTGCGCGGGCGCCGTGGGAACCACCGTGGGCTACATGCCCGCGCTGCTCACCTACCTCCTGCCCACGCTCGGCCCGCTCAGCGTCCTGTGGGCCGTCAGCCCCGGCATCGCGAAGGTCGGCTGGATCGAGAACTCGACGGCCGCGCTGATCGCGCTGCTCATCGTGCTGCTTGTAGCGCTCGGCAGGGATGCGTACCGGCTGTTTCGCGAGTCCTTCGAGATCCGTTTGCAGCAGGCCGAGCTGAACCGTCAGCTCGCCGCCGCGCTGGAGCAGGCCGAGGCGGCCAATCGTGCGAAGACGCGTTTCCTGGCTTCGGCCAGCCACGACCTGCGCCAGCCGATTCACACCCTGTCGCTGTTCGGCGCGGCGCTGTCGATGCGCCCGCTCGAGGAATCCAGCCGGGAGATCGTGCAGCAGATGAACACGGCGCTGCAGATCCTGGCATCGCAGCTCGACGCGCTGCTCGACGTCTCGAAGCTCGATGCGGGCGTTGTGCGCGTGAACCCCGCACAGGTCGAGCTGCGCCCCTTCCTCGAGCGCATCCGCAAGGAATTCGAGCCCGCGGCACGCAGCAAGGGCCTGGCGCTGAGCCTTGCCTGCGATGCGGAAGGCGTGGCGCAGACCGACCCGATGCTGCTCGAGCGCATCGTGCGCAACCTGGTCGACAACGCAATCAAGTACACCGATGCCGGGCGCGTTGAGCTCGCGCTCGCGCGCGCCCCCGGCGGCTTCGTCGTTCGCGTCGAGGACAGCGGGCGCGGGATCGACGCGGCTGAGCAGGCGCGGGTGTTCGAAGAGTTCTATCAGACGGCGAACCCCGAGCGCGATCGGACAAAGGGGCTCGGCCTCGGCCTGGCGATCGTCAAGCGGCTGGCCGATCTGCTGCAGCTCCGCCTCGAAATGGATTCGTTGCCGGGCGAGGGCACGCGCTTCCGGCTGTTCCTCGCCGCGGCCGCGGATGCCGCGCAGGTCGGCGCGCACGCGGCCGCGCCGGAGCCGGCGTCGATCGCCGCGCACGTGCTCGTCGTCGACGACGAAGAAGCGATCCGCGTGGCGACCAAGACGCTGCTCGAATCGCTCGGCTGCCGCGCGACGCTCGCCGACGGCACCGAGCGCGCGGTCGCGGCGGCGCGCAGTGCCCGGCCCGACGTCGTGCTCGCCGACTTTCGCCTGCGTGGCGAGGACAACGGCATCGCTGCGGTGCATGCGGTTCGTGCGCTCTATCCGGACCTGCCCGCGATCCTGCTGAGCGGCGACATTGCGCCCGACCGCCTGCGCGAGGCGGAGGCGGCCGGCATCGCGATGCTGCACAAACCGGTGCCCGCCGACATGCTCAAGCGCGCGATCGCAGAGGCGGTCGGCGCCTGAGCCGCGCGCGCCATGGCAGACGACAGCACGCGCGTTGAGGAGGACATGCGCCCGGGCGATACGGCGTGGCTGTCGCGCGGCTTCGAGACGCTGCTCTACGACCTGGAACGGGGCGATGCGCCCGAGATCTTCGATGTCGTGATCGTCGGCAGCGGCTACGGTGGCGCGGTCGCCGCAGCCGAGCTCGCGGGCTGCCGAAACGAGCGCGGCGAGCCGGCTCGCGTATGCGTGCTCGAGCGCGGCAAGGAGTACCTGCCGGGCATGTTCCCCGCGCGCCTCGCCGACCTTCCGGGTCACGTGCGCTTCACCACCGAAGGCGCGACGCGGCCGCGCGGCCGGCGCGAAGGCCTGTTCGACCTGCGTATCGGGCCGGACGTCAACGCCGTGGTGGCCAACGGCCTGGGGGGCGGATCGCTGATCAACGCCGGCGTCATGGAAGCGCCGCTCAGTCAGGCGTTCGACGGCTGGCCCGGGTCGATCCCGCGGGATCTGGACGAAGCATTCTTCGACAAGGTGAGCAGCCTGCTCGGCGCAGCCAAGGGGCAGACCATCGAACAGCATCCCGACGGAGCGCCGCAGAAGTTCGCGGCATTGCGCGCGCTCGCGCGCGGGATCGACAGGGCGCGGGGCGAATTCCGGCCCGCCAGGATCACGGTCGCGATGGCGACGGGGCGCAACGCGCAAGGGGTGCTCCTCGAGCAATGCAAGCGCTGCGGCGACTGCGCCACCGGCTGCAACCACGGCGCCAAGATCTCGCTCGACGTCAATCTGCTCGCCAAGGCGGAGCGTGCGGGCGCGCGCATCTACACCGGAGCGACCGTGCTGCGCATCGCGCGCGAGCGGAACGAGCGGAACGAGCGGAACAAAGCCTGGCTGCTCGAGACCGTGCACACGGACCGGCAGCTGCGCGAGCGCCAGGTCCGGCCCGTGCAGCTGCGCGCACGCAAGGTCATCCTCGCGGCGGGAACCTTCGGCTCGACCGAGATCCTGTTGCGCTCGCGCAGCGAGGCGCTCCGGTTCTCGCCCCGCCTGGGCCAGCGCTTTTCGTCGAACGGCGACGCGATCGCGGTGGCCTTCAAGCAGAAGCTCGACGTCAACGCGGTGGCGGACGAGTCGATGCCGCCCGACGATCGCGCTGTCGGGCCGACGATCACGGGAATCGTCGACCTGCGCGCCGACCGAAGCAGAGCGCAGCTGATCGAGGAGGTGGCGATTCCGGGACCGCTACGCCGGCTGTTCGAAGAGACGGTCACCACCGTCAACGCGCTGCACGAGCTCGGCGAGCCGGATGTCACGACGCACGATCCCGAGATCCCGGCGCACGACCCCTGCGCGGTCGACGCGCAGGCGATCGGGCAGACCTCGGCGTTCGTCATGATGGGCGATGACGGCGCGAACGGCGCGCTCGAGCTCGTCGAGGACGAGAGCGACGACAGCGGGGACGGCGCGCTCAGAGTGCGCTGGCCGCAACTGCGCGAGCACCCGCTGTTCGCGAGCCAGGTCGAGACCCTGCAGGATCTGGGGCGCAGCTCGGCGACCGGTGGCCGGGTGCTGCCCAACCCGCTCTGGCAGCTGCTGCCGGCGTCGATGAGCTCGCTCCTCGACTCGCGGCGCGGACCGCTGCTGACGGTGCATCCGCTCGGCGGATGTCCGATCGGAACGGATGCCGAAGACGGCGTCGTGAACCATCTCGGCCAGGTCTTCGACCTCTCGCTCGACCGCGCAGGGCGCGAGGCCTGGCCCGATCTGGTGGTGCTCGACGGTTCGATCGTGCGCAACGCGCTGGGGACCAATCCCGCCCTGACGATCGCCGCGCTCGCACTGCGCGCGGTGTCCGCGCTGCGCGACCAGTGGGGCTACTCGGGACCCGACGCACAGGATCCGGTCGAGCGCAGGCGGCCGCGCTTTCGCGCCGCGCCCGCGGCCGAGGCGCCGCGCTCGACCGAGTTCCAGATCGTCGAGCGGACCTCGGGCAAGGCGACCTTGAGGGCGAAGGACGGGGGCGAGGTCCATTGCATCGTCGAGATCAGCGTGCGCTTCAAAAAGCACGCGATCGCAGGATTCATGTTGCCGCGCGATCGGCAGCCGGTGCCGATGGCCCGCAGGCTCGAGGTGGAAGAGGGCCAGCTGCGGGTGTTTCTCGAGAATGCGTGGAACAGATGGCGTGAGAACGGCGAGCCGGAGGCGCGGCTGGACGACATCACCGAGCTGCGCGCGCCGCTCAGCGGCACGCTGACGCTGCTGCAGCGCGAGCGCAGCACCTTCAAGGAGCGCCGCTGCCGCGCGATGCGTGCCTGGCTGCCGAACCGCGGGCTGCGCGACGCCTGGCAGAGGTTCGTCGAGCGTGTCAGAAGCGGACACCCGTTTGGCGTGTCCGATGCGGCGCGCGCCGCAGCCGGCGATCCCAAGGCCGATACCGCCTGGGCCGAGCTCCGCGCGCGCGCGCGCGATGCAAAGGCGCTCGCTTCGCGCGCGGGCGAAGTGCGACGGCTGCAGTATTCGCTCAAGCTCGGCGAGTGCGACGTACGCAATGCACAGACGCGGATCGACACCGGGCCGTTCGTGCGCGATGCGCGCATCGTCGGGGTGAAGCGGCTGACCTACGGCCGCCGGTCGAACCCCTGGCGGCAGCTCATGGAACAGCAGCTGCAGACGTTTCCGGGTGCCATGGGAAACGCGCCGCTGCTGAAGCTCGACACCCGCTATCTCGCCGAGCAGGGGGTGCCCCTGTTCAAGGTCGTGGGGCAGAACGACCAGGTGGCCGCGCTCGCCGACGCCGTTTCGGTGCTCGCCTACTTTCTCCGCCTGCTGCTCAACATCCACGTCTGGAGCTTTCGCAGGCCGGACGCGCCGGCGGCGCGTACGCCGCAGCGGCTGCCGAAAAGGATTCCCTGGCGGCTGCCCGAACCGCAGATCCGCGAGATCCAGCTCGACGAGCTCGCCGATCGAACGCCGGTGCGCATGCGGCTGACGCGCTATCGGCCCTGTCGGCCG
>JAJDNJ010000210.1 GCA_022340705.1 Betaproteobacteria bacterium | reverse complement strand
TCGGCGCTCATGTTCTCGAAAGCGAGCACCGCGATCGTCGGTTTGCCCGCAGTCACCGCAGGCGCAAGGACGCGGGGACGCGCACTCGGGCCGCTCGGACGATCGGCGCGCAAGGCAAACGCATGCACCGGATGCGCCATGTTCTTCACGCCATGCTCGCCCCGATCCTCGAATCTGACGGCGATGCGATTGCGCAGCGCCGCCTCGACCGCGTTCGACACGGCGACCCCGCCCGGCTCGGCGAGCGCTTCGAGCCGCGCGGCGATGTTGACCCCGTCGCCGTACACCGTGCCGTCGGACTTCTCGATCACGTCGCCCAGGTGAATGCCGATCCGGAAACGCATCCGACGCTCTTCGGGAAGCGCGCTCAAGGCGTCGTCCAGCGCCTTCTGCACCGCGAGCGCGGCACCGACCGCGCCGGCGGCGGTCTCGAACGCGGCGAGCACCGAATCGCCCGCCATGTCGATCACCCGGCCCTGGTTTGATTCGATCGTCGAGCGGAACACCGCGCGCGCGGCATCGAGCGCCGCAACGGTGGCGCGCTCATCGAGCGACATGAGGCGCGAGTAGCCCGCGACGTCCGCCGCCAGGATCGCCGCCAGCCGTTGCCTCAGATCGCTGCCGCTCACCCTTGCCCTGCGCTCCCATCGACCCTGTCGGATGCCGATGGTACCCCCTTGGGGCAATACAATGGGCGCTCCCCGTCCGTCCCTGAGGAACTGTCATGCCGGTCTACCTTGTCCTCGACAACACGATTCACGACCCGACGAAATACGACGAATACAAACGCGCCGTGCCAAAGATCGTGGCCAAGCATGGCGGTGAGTACCTTGCGCGTGACGCCAAATTCGAAGTGCTCGCCGGTAACTGGAACCCAAATCGCATCGTGATCTTCAAGTGGCCGAACCGACAAGCGATCGAGGCGTTCATGTCCGATCCCGAATATCAGCCGTGGAAAAAGCTGCGCGAGTCGGCGGCCTCCACCAACAACCTGCTGCTGGTCGAAGGCTTATGAGGGGCTGACGCAATGCACCGCGAATCCCTGGCCGAACCCGGCGAGCTGAGAGCAGAGACCGAGACCTATCTCGGACGCGTGCGCGAACTTGCGCCGTGCATCGCCGCCGCGGCGCCGGAGATCGAGCGTACGCGGCGCGTCCCGCAAGACCTGCTCGACGCGCTGCACGCAGCCGCGCTGTACCGAATGCTGATTCCGCGTCGCTACGCCGGCGGCGAAGTGCATCCGCTCGTCTTCATGCGCACGGTGCAGGCGCTTGCGCGCGCCGATGCGAGCATCGCCTGGAACATCGGCCAGAACGCGGTTTGCGCGATCGTCGCCGCCTACCTCGAGCCCGAGGTCGCACAGGCGATCTTCGGCGATCCGCGCGCGGTGCTCGCCTGGGGGCCGGCACAGGGCCCGGTACGCGCGGTGGTCTGCGAAGGCGGCTATCGCGTGACGGGCCGCTGGTCGTTCGCCAGCGGCATGCGCCAGGCGACCTGGCTCGGCCCGCAGTGTCCGGTGTTCGAGGCCGACGGCAACCCGCGGCGTTCGGGCGAAGAGCATCGGCGCAAGCGCGTGTTCCTCGTTCCTGCGTCCGCCGCGCGCGCGGAAGACGTCTGGGATGTGATCGGTCTGCGCGGCACGGCGAGCGATGCGTTCGAGGTCGAGGACCTGTTCGTGCCCGAGGCCTACAGCGTGCATCGCGAGAGCCCGGTCGAGAACCGCGAGCCGGGCTGGCTGTACTGCTTTTCGATCCACAACCTGTTTTCCTGCGGCTTCGCCAGCATCGCGCTCGGCGTGGCGCAGGCGATGCTCGACGCCTTCATCGAGCTCGCCGCACACAAGGTGCCGCGCGGCATGCACAACACGGCGCGCGAGAATGCAGTGGTTCAAGGCGGCGTCGCACGCGCGCGCGCCAAGCTCGAGTCGGCCGAAGCCTATCTGCTGGACTCGGTGGAAGAGATCTGCGACGCGGTGCGGGCGACGCGCGAGGTGACGCTCGCGCAGCGCATGCGGATCCGGCTTTGCTCGACGCACGCGATTCATGCCGCACGCGAGGCAGGCGAGTTCGCCTACGAGGCTGCCGGCGCGACCGCGGTGTTCGCCGCGAACCCGTTTGAGCGCCGCTTTCGCGACCTGCACACCATCGCACAGCAGCTGCAGGGGCGCGCTGCGCATTTCGAGACAGTGGGCCAGCACCTCCTCGGACTCGATGCGGACACCACGTTCCTGTGAAGCCGGCGCTCAGGGCGCGAGCGGCGGATCGCGATCGCCGGGAATGCCACGCAGAAATCGGTAATAGGCTGCGCTGCGATTGATCATCGAGCGCGGGTCGCTTTCCAGTGCACCGCCACGCACCGCGCTCACCGCGTAGTAGCCCCACAGTCCAGGCCCGAGCCGATCTAGAAAGTGGATCACGCGCAGCGCACCGGGCGCGTACAGCTCAAAGACCAAGAACCGGATCGGCGTCAGGTTGTTGCTCTCCATGACCAGACGTCCTGCGCCAACGCGTCTGGCGCGAAGCTGGTAGACGTTCAGGTCGGTCGAGCGAGTATCGCGCTGTGCGGTAAATAGGGCGCGCCCGCTGAGCAGTTCGGCGACACTGAAATCGGCGCGCCGCTGCTCCACATCGGGGCCCGCCAGCGCGAACGCCGCGCTCAGCAGCGTGCGCCAGGCGCCGTCGGTCACCGACCAGTAGCGCAGCCCCGCGGTCCGTGAAATGGCGCCCATGCGCCGCGCGATGTCCTCGAGCGAGTGCGGGGCGTGAAACCGCCCGGCCAGCGTGACGACCAGTTCCATGCGCCCCCGAATCTCGCCGAGGCAGCCGCTGCCCTCAGGAACCACGATATCGCGCCACCACGCGACCCTCGGCGGACCGTCGACCGGACCGTAGGCCGGACGCATGTCCGTCGCGCCCGCCGCACAGGGCGCGATCGGCCCGTCCGCGGCGCTCGCCGGGTGCAACAACACCAGCGCCAGGACGGACATCGCCAGGCCTGCAGCGTATGCGGCGCGCGCCATGCAGAGTAAACGCCGTCGACCTGCGCTTGTTCCCGCGCGCGCGGCGCCGGGCATCAACGCTGCTCGATGACCGCGACCCAGGGACGGCGCTCGGTCGGGATCACGCGCCCGTCCGCATCGAGCGCCACTGTCGACATCGACACCGCGTCGAGCACATTGCCGCCGATCGCATCGAGCTCGCCGCTGCGCACCTCCACGACCAGGTCACAGTGATAGGCGCCATGGCGCAGGTCGGAGAACGTCCGCACTTCGGCGACGAAAGCCTCGCCGCGCGGCGCGCAGATCAGATCGCCGACCCGGGGCGCGTAGCTACGTGCGTCGCGCGCAACGAAGCGCGCGCCGCGACCGCCATTCATCGCGTGCTTGATGTAGTCCCAATGCAGCACGGTCGACGGAAAGGCGCTCTCCTGCACGCCCGCGCTGCGCACGAGCCAGCTGATGAACGCCGCGGACCAGGGTCGCAGCTCGCCCTGGTAGCCGACGATCGGTCGGTTGGTCACCGAATACCAGTACATCAGCACACGGGTCAGCATCGGCCCCTGCACCTCGTGCGTCGCCTCGACCCCGGGCGGGAACTCGAGCACCGGCTCGCTGCCCTGCTCCCGTACTACCGGCCGCCCGAACAAGGACCATTCCTCGCGCGCGAGAAACACCATGCGCGCGCGCGTGTCGGGCACGACGAAATTCGGCTGAATGTCGTCCGAAGGCGTCA
>JAJDNJ010000173.1 GCA_022340705.1 Betaproteobacteria bacterium | reverse complement strand
CCGATCGCTCGGGCTCGCTTCAGGTCGGGCTCGCGGCGTCGGCCGGGCTGCTCGCGGTCGGCGCCGTGCTCGCGCTCGCGCAGCGCGATCTGCGGCATCCGTCGTGACAGCATCGGACGCCGAGGTGATGCCAGGTTCGGCACCGTGGGGTTGGCCGCACTGCAGACGTCGGTCGCGACCGAGCTCCGAACCGGAGTTTCAGGACAATTCCGGTCCCCCGCGTGTGTCCGGCAGGGGCCGGCCCGGATGGGCTCCTGCCGACTCGTAGCGGTCGGTCGAGTTGACGCACGCTGGCCATTGTGAAATTCCAAGATCCGATCCGCGTCAATAACCAGGGCGCGTGGCGCATTGCTGCCCAGGTATGGGGCAGAGAAAGCGAGGCGAATCCGATCCCCGCGCATCTCGCTTCGAATTGACTGCTCCTGGCCGGCAGGCGCCTCCCAGGCTCCGGATCGAGCCGACCCATAGCCGCCATCCGAAACGCTTGCGTAAAATGGTGGGCGTTCTGAATGTCAGATTGCGGGCTCGCCCCATGAGCGATGATCATCATTCGCACGACGAGGGATCGCATTTTTCAGACGTCGAACTGAGGGTGCGGGCCCTGGAGTCGTTGCTGGTCGACAAAGGGCTCGTTAAGCCCGAGACCCTCGACAAGCTGGTCGACACCTACGAGACGAAGCTCGGTCCGCGCAACGGCGCGCGGGTGGTCGCGCGCGCGTGGACCGATCCGGCGTACCTGCAGCGTCTGCGCGACGACGCGTCGGCGGCGATCGCTGAGCTGGGATACGGCGGCATGCAGGGCGAGCACATGGTGGTCGTCGAAAATGCCGCGCAGGTTCACAACGTGGTGGTGTGCACGCTGTGCTCCTGCTATCCCTGGCCTCTGCTCGGGTTGCCGCCGGTCTGGTACAAGTCGAATGCCTACCGCTCCCGGGTAGTGATCGATCCGCGCAGCGTATTGAAGGAGTTCGGGGTCGCGCTGGGTGACAATGTCGAGGTGCGCGTATGGGACAGTACCTCTGAGGTGCGTTACTTGGTATTGCCGGAACGACCCGCTGGAACTCAGGATATGACCGAGGACGAGCTCGCGGAGCTGGTCACACGCGACTCGATGATCGGGACGGCGAAGCTATAGGCAGCGCCTGCGCCGCAACCGAGCAACGATTTCGAACCAGGGAACGAGAGAAATGGACGGTGTGCACGACATGGGCGGCATGCATGGCTTCGGGCCAGTCGCGCCGGAGCGCGACGAGCCGGTGTTCCATCATCGATGGGAGGCGCGCACGTTCGCGCTGCGCCAGGCCTGCGGCGCGCTTGGCCGGTGGAACATTGACATCGCCAGGCATGCGAACGAGCGCATTCCGCCCGAACAGTATCTTCCGGCCAGCTACTACGAACGCTGGCTCGCGGGGTTGGAGATGCTCCTGCTCGAGCACGGCTTGTTGACGCCGACCGAGCTGGCAAGCGGCAAGAGCGCGGGCTCGGCACCCGCGGGGTTGACTCCGTTTCCGCCGGATAAAGTGGAGCCGGCAGTTCGCAAGGGGAAACAGTATCGTGTTGACGCCGACATTCCCGCCGGTTTTTCCTCGGGCGCGAGCGTGGTCACGCGCAACATCCATCCCGGCGGGGCGACCCGCTTGCCGCGCTACGCCCGCGGCAAGCGCGGCACGGTGGTTCGCGACCACGGCATATTCATCTTTCCCGACGCCAATGCTGCGGGCGGGGGCGAGAATCCGCAGCATCTCTACAGCGTGCGATTCACGGCGCGCGAGCTGTGGGGTCCGGATGCATCTGCGACGGACAGCGTTTACTTGGATCTGTGGGAAGACTACTTGGAGCGCGCATGACAGCCGAGGATCCGCTGGGTTTGCCGGGACTGCCGCGAGACGCAGAGGGTCCAGTATTTCGAGCGCCCTGGGAGGCGCAAGCCTTTGGAATGACGCTCACGCTTTTCGATGGCGGCTGCTTCAGCTGGAAAGAGTGGACACAAACTCTCGGAGCGGAAATCGCCATGGCGCGCGAGCGCGGCGACGCCGACGACGGTAGCCGCTACTACGAGTACTGGTTGGCCGCGCTCGAAAAGCTGGCGGTCGCGAAAGGCTTGACCACGCGCGGCGAGATGCTTGCGCGCAAGGACGAATGGGATCGCGCGGCGCGTGCAACGCCGCATGGCAAGCCGATTGTTCTGCCGGGTCGCTGACTGAGGCGGGTCGTGGCGCGTCGATCGCGGCGGGTGCTCGTAAGAAGAGGGGTCCGCGAGGGCTGGGGAGAGAATAATGAGGTTGAAAAAGATCGTCGAGGCCGCTGACGCGATCGCCGTGATCCATTCCGGCGACACGGTCGCCTCGGCCGGGTACGCGGGCAGCGGTACGCCGGATCAGCTGTTCGTCGCGCTCGAGCAGCGCTTTCTGGACTCGGGTGACCCGACGGATCTGACGCTCGTATTCTCCACCGGCCAGGGCGACATGAAGGAGAAAGGTCTCAACCGGCTGGCGCATGAAGGTCTGGTGCGGCGCGTGATCGGCGGGTACTTCGGCCTGTCGCCGAAGATCGAGCAGCTTATCGTCGAAAGCCGGATCGAGGCCTACAACCTCCCGGAAGGCGTCATGACGCAGCTCTACCGCGATATCGGCGCCGGCAAGCCGGGCACGCTGTCGCGCGTGGGCTTGGATACCTATATCGATCCTCGCCACGGTGGCGGCCGCATGAACGCGCGGACGACCGAGGAGATCGTCCGGCTGATGCAGATCGACGGTGAGGACGTGCTGTTCTTCAAAGCCTTCCCGATCAACGTGGCGCTGATTCGCGGTACCACTGCCGACCCCGACGGAAATATCACGACCGAGCGCGAATCGCTGTCCCTGGAAAACCTCGCGCTGGCGATCGCGGCGCGCAATTCCGGAGGAATCGTCATCGCGCAAGTCGAGCGCGTCGCCGCCGAGGGCTCGCTGGACGCGCGCCGCGTGAAGGTGCCCGGCATCCTGGTGGATTGCGTCGTGCTCACCGAGCCCGAGTACCACATGCAGACCTACGGCACGCAGTTCAGCCCTGCGCTGTCCGGCGAGCTGCGCCTGCCAGTCGAGCGGGTGAAGCCGGTCGCGCTCAGCGACCGCAAGGTCATCGCGCGACGCGCCGTGCTCGAACTGGCGCCGAACAGCGTGATCAACGTCGGCGTCGGCTCGATCCCGGACCAGGTCCCGCTCGTCGCGGGGGAGGAGCGGGTGCAGGACCTGCTTTCGCTTGCGGTCGACTCGGGGGTAATCGGCGGTGTGCCGATGAGCGGGCTCGACTTCGGCACCGCGACCAATTACCAGGCGGTCATTGATCATGCCTGCGCCTTTGACTTCATCGATGGCGGGGGCCTCGACGCAGCCTTCCTGGGATTCGGCGAATGCGACGCCCGCGGTAATGTGAACGCGAGCAAGTTCGGCAAGCGCATTCCCGGCTGCGGGGGGTTTATCGACATCACGCAGAACGCCAAGAAAGTCGTCTTCATGGGTACGTTCAGCTCGGGGGGGCTTGAGGTCGCAATCGACGATGGTCGGGTGCAGATCGTAAAGGAGGGGCGAAGCTCGAAGTTTGTCGAGCGTATTGCGCAGGTTACCTTCAGCGCCGACGCGGCGCGGCGTAGCGGTCAGGAAGTGCTGTTCGTTACGGAGCGCTGCGTGTTCCGGCTGGAGGCCGACGGCCTGGCGATCGTGGAAGTCGCCCCTGGCATCGATCTGGAGCGCGACGTACTTCAGCGCCTGCCATTCCGCCCAGTGGTCGACGGACCGCGCGCGATGGACCCGGCGGTGTTTCGCGCCGCACCGATGCACCTGCGCGACCGCATGCTCAACCTGAATATGGACGAGCGGCTCAGCTACGACGCGGACACCAACACCGTCTACATGAACTATGCCGGCATGCGAGTGCGCGACCAGGCCGATCTCAAGGCGATCCGCGACGCCGTCGACAATTTACTCGCGCCACTCGGCAAGCGTGTGCACTCGATCGTGAACTATGAGCGCTTTACCTGTGACGACGACGTGTTCGACGACTATATCGAGCTCGTCAAATACGTCGAGCAGACCTACTATCTGAGCGTACGGCGCTACACGAGCGGTGCGTTTCTGCGCCACAAGCTGGGTACAGAGCTCGCGAAGCGCGAGATGAGCTCCGAGGTGCTCCACCCGCAGCCGAAAAAGAAGGGCGGCTAGAGGCCCGGCGCGCCGCCGCTGCCGTAGGCCTCGACCTCGATCACCCGACTGTAGCGCGGCCGGCCAAGCACGTCGGTGATCAGCACCCGGATGCGATCGGTGCTCACCTCCGAGAAGCTGAACTTGCGCCACACCAGGTTGTTGCCGCTCACCGAACCGCCCGGCACCGTCACCCAGGCAGAGCCATCCCAGTACTGCACCTCGAATGCGGTGATGCCGTAGCTGCCAAAGGTCATCGACTCGGTCGGCTCCGCCGGCGAGGTGTAGGCGTCCTGGATGGTGAAGACGTCGATCTCGTCGATGGTCTGCACGCCGTCGAACTGGACTTGTACCCAGTCGGGAAACTTGTTCCGCGTTCCATCGTTCCAGCCACCGCCGCTGCCCCAGTTCAGGCCCTTGCGGTCACCGTCGTTGACCGCCGCTGCCGGATAATCCGAACCGTAGCTCGACGATGCACTGGCCACAGCGCCGTTGGATTGCAGCGCCACGTTGATGCGCGTAACCCCCGGCTCGCTGACCACGATGTTCACCGGCGCCGAGACCGTGCTCGCGGCCTGGTCGTCGTAGGCGCGCGCGGTGAGCGCAT
>JAJDNJ010000164.1 GCA_022340705.1 Betaproteobacteria bacterium | reverse complement strand
ACATTGGACCTCTAACGTCAACCGCCGTCTTGTACCGCGCTCTCGAGCGCAGCGAGCGCCTGCTTGACCACGCTCGCTTGTCCGGCGTTGGTAAGGATCGTAAACGTCACTGACAACCCTCCAACCCGGATGATGCCTTGCGTCATGAACCGGTACTCGCCCGGCTTGGGTGCAGGATCGGTCGCCGAAAAATAGAAGCCGGGACCCGATCGGCCATTAAACTCGACGACCGGCAACTCCTTTTCAACCGCCTGCGACTTGACCGCCTGAGCCGCGCGCTCGACCGAGGCGCGGAGCTGTGCCGGCGATTGCGGCGCGCGACCCTTGGTCGCGGGCCAGAGCGTCGTCATCAGGATCTGGAAAGGCTTGCCGGACGCCGGACCGAAGACGATGGTTGGCGGCAGGCGGTTCGGCGGCTGGCGGAGCTCATCGCGCCAGCCGCGTGGAACCTGAAGCACGAACTGCCCGTGATCCGGCAAGGTGTATCGACGTTCGGCCACGCCGGCCGTCTGCCCGATCACGCTCGTGGCGAACAGCGCCAGTAGCAGGACGATGCTCGATCTAAGCGCGTTCATGCAACCTCCCTCGGGGCCGTAGCCCTATGTCCGCAGCCATCGGCGCTGCCGATGGCAGTTGATGTAGTGCGCCGTCGGCTGGTTCCAGCGCGCACTCAAGCGCCAAACGTCTCATACGCACCGATCAGGCTGGCCGACACGGCACGCGGGGGTTCTTCGCAGCGCTCGGCAATGTTCGACACGAACTCTTTGAAGGCGGACAGCGTCGTAAGAGGACTTGCCTCGAGCGAATCCTCGACCCCCGCGATGTGCAGAAAACTGAATCCATCGTCGAGTTAAAACGAGCAACAAAGCAGACCATCGGGTGATTCACGCCGAAGTTGTTCGAATACCCTGTTGATGTACGCGATGTTCTCTTCGGCACGGCCTGACTTCACGTTGTACCTGACGACTGTTGTCTTCATGTCCTCCTCCATCAAACATGGCGCCTATCGTCGGAACTCGACGGCGGCCGATTGCGGCCGTCCGTCGCAGTGAGAGGTAAGAACGCAGCGGGCCAATATTCTTGAGGTCCTCGTCGTCTTCGGCTACCCGTCCCGTTTTGCGCCACCCGGCGCTTTCTCCGCGCGCTGCTTCGTCTGTTCGTCGTCGGGTTTGTAATCACCGATGACCCCTTTAAGGGGACAGACTGAGAATGCCGGACACTTCTTGCAGCCGACTGCTAAAGAGATTGGGCATAGTGTCATTCTCAACTCCTCGTCAAATAACGGTTTGCGCAGCAACTCGTTCGATGCGTTCTAACCAGTATCGGTTGACTTACTAGTTGACTAATTAGGCGTTCAAAAAATTGTCCGCGTGTCGCATTCCATGAAATTTTTCCTTGCGCCGTACATCCTTACGAGTCATCTCCACATCCGGCTGAACCGACTTTCGTAAGGCGCACATCAGACGCTACTCCCGATTCCAAGAGGTCATCAAGGCCGCCACTGCCGCAGGACCTCACGGCTCACTCACCGCCCTCGCCACCGCGCCCCCACTCCCGCCACCCGCGCAACAGGGGGAAATAGATCCCCATGCGCGCATTCCCCAGACTCTCCGCATACTGCTCGAGCTGCGGCGCGTACCGCGCCTTCTCCTGGTCGAGAAAGCCTTCTATGTCCGCACCTTCGTGCCGGCTCGTCTTGTAGTCGACGACCCAATGTGCGCCGCTCGCCTCGCGAATGCGCCGGTCGGCGACCAGACTTCTTCCGTCGCGCGTGCGAAAGCGGTACTCGGTCCACGCCTCGGCGTGCGGCCCGAGGATCCATCGACCGCGTTCATCGGCGAGCGCATTCGTCAGCGCCGTCGCCACGCGCTCCACTGCCACCGAAACCTCGACCGGTTGCACGCCGCGGCGCTCGATCTCGCGCGCAAACTGCGGACGTAGCGATTCGATTCTCTCCTTCGTCCAACCGCGCAGCGCATCCTCGGCCATCCGGCGCAACCACGCGTGCACCACGGTCCCGACGTGGCGCGCGGTCTCGCCCGCCCAGGAAAATTCGATCTCATCCCGACGTGCGGGCTCGAGCGCCGTCCACTCGACGGCAGGCGGCGGGTCGGGCATTTCGAATTCCGCAGCCAGCCGCCGCAGCGTGTCGCCCGGCCGCACGGCCTTGCCAAGCTCTGCGTGCGTCGGGACCTGCGGCAACGGCACCGATCCCTCGAGTGCCTCCCAGGCCAGGCCCAACAAAGACCGCTTGGCGGGTGACTTCGCCTCGCCGTCTTCATCGAGCTTGACGCAACCCAGCAGGTGCAGCCTCGACTCGGCACGCGTCGCCGCGACATAGAGCAGGCGCCCGGCTTCGATATCTTCCGCCTCCCGATCGAGTGTGCGCACATATGCATACAACGGCTCCTTCTCGCCGCCGGTCTCGTCGATCGGTGCGAGCAGCAGTCGCCCGCCAGCCAGCGCGCGCCAGGCGAACAGCGGTCTGCGCCCAGAACGCGGCGACCGATCCAGGCCCGGAACGATGACGGTGTCGAACTCGAGGCCCTTGGCTTTGTGAATGGTCATGATCTCGACCGCCTCGGGGCCGGCTTCGACATCGGGCAGCGCGTAGAGCTTGTCGAGCGACTCGGCGAGCAGCCCGATGTCCTCGAGCTCGCCCGCGACTTCAAGACGCTCGAGCTCGTCCAGGTAGATCTCGGCATCCTCGAGGTCGGTCGCGTCCTCGACGCAGGCCGGCCCGCCGAGCGCGAGCCAAACGCCCTCGACGCGGTCGCGCAGGGTCCCGCGCAGACGGTTCTCGAGCGCTGGCTTGAGTATTGCCACGACGTGCGCGAGCCGTGCCTCGCCCTGCATGCGCTCCCAGATCGTCGCGTCGCGATCCGCCTCGAAAATCGCAGAGAGCGCCTCGAGCGTGAGCCCGCACCAGGGGGCGCGCAAAATCGCGAGCCAGGCGACGCGATCGGCGAGATGGGTGAGCGCGCGCGTCAACGCGTATAGGTCCTGCACCACCTGCTTCTCGCCGAGCTGCTCGATCTCCACCGCACGGAAGCGCTGACCCGCGGCTTTCAGCGCGGGCACGATCGCGTCGAGGTGGCTGCGGTTGCGCACCAGGATCGCGGTCTTGCCGCGCGCCTCGGCGACGATCTCGGCCACGCGGCGCGCCTCCGCCGCGCGCTCCGCGAAGAGCTCGAGCACAGGCGCGCCTTCGGCGTCCGCAGCATGGAACGGCACCGAGGGCGCGTAGGCGACCGCGCCCGATGCCTCGTCCTCGCGCTCGGGCAGTACGTGCGGAAAGACCCGGTTCACCCAGTCGACGATCGCCCCCTGCGAGCGGAAATTGGTCGACAGCGTCAGGCGCTCGAGCGGCACGTTCGGCAGGCCCCGATCGCGCGCGCGGAGAAAAAGGCCGACCTGCGCATCGCGGAACCGGTAAATCGACTGCATCGGGTCGCCGACGACGAAAACCGTCCGGCCGTCGCCCGGCTCCCAGCCTGCGGTCAAGCGCTCGAGCAGCTCCCATTGCGAGTTCGAGGTGTCCTGGAATTCATCGACCAGCAGGTGGTGAATGCGGTGGTCGAGCGAAAGCAGCAGGTCGGTCGGCGCCTCCGGCGTGCCGAGGGCGGCGAGCGCGCCGTGCGCCACCTGGGTGAAGTCGACCTCGCCCTTCTCGCCGAACAGGGTCATGAGCTGCGCCACCGCGGGCTTGAGCAGCGCGAGAATCGCCTCCAGCGCCTGCCATTGCGCTTCCGTGTAGCGCCCCGCCGGAAGCAGGAGCAGCGCGGCGAGCGCGTCTTCGAGACCCGGCACCGCCTTGAGCGCCTCCGGCGCCGCCGGGCGCGCCTTGCGCCATTTGCCTTGCTTGGTCAGCACCTCGCGCGCGAGCTCGGGCGTCGCCTGCGGGTACAGCGCGCGCGCGCGCTCGATCAGCCGTCGGCGCTCCTCGACGAGTGCCGCCTCCAGTTCCGCGCGCGTCGGTGCTTCGCCCGTCTGGCGCAACCACTGGTCGCGACGCGCGAGCATCTCGGCGAGGAGCGCACAGGCCTGCGCGACGTTGTTGTCGAGGTGCGCGAGCAACCGCGCCACCGGCGGGGTGAGCGTCATCAGCGTGCGCGTCGCCGCTTCGCGGTACAGATCGGAGGCGTCCTCGGCGATCGCCGGCTGCGCGCCGAAGCGCGCGAGCACCGGCATCTGCGAGGTGAGCGACGCACAGAGCGCGTCGATCGTCTGGATGCGCAGGCGCGTGGCGAGATCGGGCGAGAGCTGGCGCGCGACGCGCTTGCGCATCTCGGCCGCTGCCTTGCGCGTAAAGGTGATCGCGACGATCTCCTCGGGGCGCTGAACCCGCTCGAGCAGGCGCAGGTAGCGCTCGACGAGCAACGCGGTCTTGCCCGAGCCCGCGGGTGCCTGGACGATGAACGAGCGCGTGACCTCGAGCGCGGTGCGGCGCTGGTGCTCGTCGGCCGCGTGAATTTCAGTCACCGGCGTCCTCCCCCGCTTCGTCGAGCGCATTGACGCGCTCGTAGACGCGGCACAGCGGCTGCAGATCACAGTTCCGGCAGGTGGCGAGCAGCTGCTTCGGATCGACGCGCGCGTCGCCCGCGGCAAAGCCAGCGCCGAGCGCCTCGACCTCCTTTTTCCAGCCGGCGAGCAGCGCGCGCCAGTCGATCGCCGGTTTCAGCCCTGAGATGAGATCCTTGCGCTCGGCAAAGCCCATATAGCGCATCTCGCCCGTCTTCAGCTTGGCGAAGGCGACCGCGCGCACGTCTTCCGGCGCGCTCAGGACGTAGAGGGGCAGCTGGGGATCGTTCGGCCGCGCATCCAACCAGTCGTGCGGCGTCGGCCGCCCGGTCTTGTAGTCGATCAGCGCGTATCCCCCTGTGGCGAGCCGGTCCATGCGGTCAATGCGCCCGGCGAGCTCGAGCCCGGCCGCCGAGAGCGTGCGCCGCTCCTCGAGCGCGACCACCTCGAACGGCGCGCGCGCGCGCTCGACCTCGAGCCATTCGGCGGCGAGCTTGGTGAGCCGGGCGCGCTCGAGCGCGGCGAAGGGCTCGTCCAACCTCGCCTCGGCGACCGCGGCCTGTGCGGCGCGCGCGATCGCGGGGCCCGGATCACCCTTCAGGCCGGCGCTCCCCTTGAGCTCGCTCCAGAGCGCTTTCATCAGCACGTGCAGCAGCCGACCGCGCGCGCGGGCATCGGGTCCCTCGACCGGTGCTTCCAGCGCTTCGGCCGCCAGCCGGTGGCGGGCGTACGCGCGGAACGGACAGGCCGCCTGGTCGGCGAGGATGCGCGTTCCGCCCCTCGGCGATCGGCCGGCAAGCTTGGGCGCGGTCGCATCAACAATGGTTTCGATGCGCCGGCACGCGAAGATCAGATCGCGATAGCGCGCGACGCCGGGCGCGTCTGCCGCCGCGGGCGCAAGCGCAACGCCGGCAATCAGAGGCGACGGCAGCAACTCGCGGTCGTCCTCGCGCAGCGGCGTCGACACAATCACTTCGTCGGCTGCGCCGAGCCAGCCTTCCGTCGCGCGCTTCGCCCATTCGAGCGTCGCCTCGGGCGAGGCTTCGCGGATGCCGGCCTTTCTCTGTAGCGCAGGCGGGATGAACGGGTTGGCGCGGGTGTGCAGCGGCCAGGTCTCGTCGGTGAGTCCGGTGACCCAGAGCGCGTCGAACTCGAGCCCGAGCGACTCGATCACGCCGAGCACCTGCACCGGCGCACCGGGCGACTCGGGCTGAAACAACGTCGCCGCGCACAGGCGTCGCAAGCTCTCAAGCGCGTCCGGAAACTCCATCTCCGGCGCGACGCGCTCGAGGCGCGCGAATTCGGCGAGCGTTTCGTTGAATTTGGCGCGCGCCTGAAATTCTTTCGAGTCGAGCGCGCGCTCGCCGGGGAAACCGAGCGCGTCGAGTACCGCGGTACAGTAGCGCGCCCATTCCTGGGGCGAGCCGCGCTCCGGCCGCGGCAGCGCGAACAGCGCCTCCAGGCGCTGGCGCAGCGCCGGACAATGCGCGATCAGGCCGACGAGCTTGCCGAGTGCGATGCGCGCCGGCGCCTTCGCGCGCAGCTCGGCGTCGAGTTGCGCGCGTCGCGCCATTTCCGACTCCGCGGCGGCCAGGAAGGGCGAGCGCAGCAGGCGTGAAGCGAGTTCGAAAGGCACTTCGCCCGCTGCGAGCGCCAGCGCCGAGAGCGCCACGCGCACGAGCGGATCGTCGGCGAGCGGCGCGCCCAACGACAGATTGAAGGGCAGCGCGGCCCGTCCTTCGCCCGGCAGGTTGTGCGCCGGTTGCAGGCTGCGCGCAAAAATCCGCACCGTCGCCTGGCGGCGCTCTCCGAGCTGCGGCACGACGATGCCAATGCGCTGCGCACCGGCTTCGAGCTTTGCGCGCGCCCATTGCGCGGCCGCGTCGAGTTCGCTCTGCGCCGAGGCGAAGACCCGGCGTTGCGCGCGGCCCTGACGCCGCGCGGGCGCGCAGGCGCGCAGCATCACGCCCGCGCGCGCGCAGGCCTCCAGAAAATCGGTCGCCTGCGGCTCCAGCGTTTCGAAGCCATAGACGACTAGAATCTCTGGCTTGCGCAATGCCAACTCGCCGAGCAGCGGCGCGAGCACATCGGGCAGGCGCGCGGCGTCGACCTGCCCCTCGCGCGCGCAACCCTGCTCATAGGTCCGCGCCCATTCGGCGAACGCAATCGCGTCATCGTTGCCCGGAAACTTGCCGAGCGCGCCGGCGATGCGCCAGTGCTGGGCAAGGGCCCAGGCGCGTGCGGCTTCGTCCGCAGCCTGCGGCAGTGCGAGCAGCGCCTCGCCCCAGCGGCTGGCGCGAATCGCGGCTTCCCAGAGGATCTGCTCCTGGGCGGGGCGCAGCAGGCGCGGCAGCCGCGCCGCCAGCTCCGAATACAGCGCGTCCTCGTAGAGGCGCTCGACGAAGGCGCCGAGCGGCAGGATGTCGGCGGTCTCCCAGACGCTGCGGTCCGCCGCGATCTGGCGCTGGTCGAATTCGCGCATGAGCTCGCGTGCGAGCCGCAGGTTGGGCGTCACCACCGTGACGCCCGCGGCCTGCCCGGCGGCGAGATGCTCGAGGAGCTCCGGCTTGCCGAGGGCGGGGAACATGCGCGCAGTGTAGCGGCGCGCAGGCTCGCCACGTGACCCCGCGCGGGCGGCTACCATCGCGCGGTCAAACAGCGGAGGCCAATATGCTCACCATGGTCATTACCACGCCGCGCGCGGACCCGCCTTCGACCATGCGGCTCCGCCGGCAGAAGCTCTGGCGCTGGATCACGCCGAAGCTGAAGTCACGGCGCGTGCACTGGATCTACGCCCGGCCGGGACGCGGCGCCGTGGCGTTGTTCGATGTCGAGACGCAC
>JAJDNJ010000154.1 GCA_022340705.1 Betaproteobacteria bacterium | reverse complement strand
CGGATGCGGTGCCCGCGGGTATCATTTCGGGCGCCGCGATTCTAGGGGAAAACCATGGCCTACCGATCCTTCACGCTCGAAACCGTCGACAAGATCGCGCAGCTCAAGCTCAACCGGCCGGAGAAGCTGAACGCCATGGACGGCGTGTTCTGGCGCGAGCTCGACGAGATTCTCGAAGGCCTGCAGCGTGACGCATCGGCGCGCGCCCTGGTGATCTCCTCCGCCGGCAAGCATTTCTGCGCGGGCATGGACCTCGCGGTTTTCGAGCAGGGCGAGGCGATCCCCGAAGGCAACGCCGCAGTGCGCACCGCCCTGCATGAGCAGATTCTGCAGCTGCAGCGCACGTTCACGCGGCTCGAGGCGCTGCGCATGCCGGTGATCGTCGCGATCCAGGGCGCCTGCGTCGGCGGCGCGCTCGACATGGTGACCGCCTGCGACATCCGCTACGCGACGCGCGACGCCTTCTTCTGCGTGCAGGAGATCAATATCGGTCTGGTGGCCGACGTCGGGACCCTGCAGCGTCTGCCGAAGCTGATTCCCGAGGCGGTCGCGCGCGAATATGCCTACTCCGGGCGGCGGCTGCCGGCGGTGCGCGCGCGCGAGCTCGGCCTGGTCAACGAGACCTTCGCCGACGCCGCAGCGGCGCTCGAGGGCGCGCTCGGCCTCGCGCGCGAGATCGCGACCAAGTCGCCGAGCGCGGTCTGGGCGAGCAAGCAGGCGATCAACTACGCGCGCGAGCACACGGTCGCCGACAGCCTGCAGCAGATGGCGCTGCTCCAGATGGGCGTGTGGCAGAGCCGCGACGTCGCCGAGGCGGTGCGCGCGAACGCGGAAAAGCGCGCCGCCCGGTTCGACGACCTCGCGCCGGTGCCTCCGTTCGGCGCCGTGGCGTAAGCCGGATGCGCGCTGCGCACTTGCCCTCGCGGTCGCGTTCTGGTCTGATCGGCGCTCGCCGGCGCCCGCGTGCCGGCCTTCGGAACCGCTCGGCGCGTGCGCAATCCTAAGCCCAAGCTCGACGTCGCTTCGCCGCCATCGAAACCCGCGGCCGGCGCCCGCTCGCGGCTCGATATCGTCGTCGATTTCGCCGACTGCGATCCGGCGCGCATCGTCTTCTACCCGCGCTACTTCGACTGGTTCGACCGCGCCTCGGAACGCCTGTTTCGCGAGCGCGGCATGGCCTGGCCGGAGCTCTGGGCGCACTATCGGCTCGCCGGTTTTCCCATCGTCGATGCGTCGGCCAAGTTCCTCGGGCCGGCGCGCTTCGGCGACACGATCACGCTCGAGAGCTGGATCGGCGAGTGGCGCAGCAAGCTGTTCATCGTCGAGCATCGGGTGCACAACGGAGGCGACATCATCGTCGAGGGGCGCGAGCTGCGCGTTTGGGCGCTGCGCGACCCGAACGATGCCGAGGGCATGAAAGCGGGCGTTATTCCGCCCGAGATCATCGAGCGGTTTCGCGACTAGGCAAGGAGAGCGTGATGGAGAACGTCTGGAAGAACAGGATTCCGCGCATCAACGAGCCGGCGCCGGATTTCAGCGCGCGCACCACGCATGGGCCGCGCGCCTTGGCGGACTATCGCGGCAAGTGGCTGATCCTGTTTTCGCATCCCGCCGACTTCACGCCGGTGTGCACCACGGAGTTCATCGCCTTCGCGCAGGCCTACCCGAAGTTCAGGGCGCTGGGCTGCGAGCTTCTGGGCCTGTCAGTGGACAGCAACTATTCGCACCTCGCATGGGTACGCAACATCGAGGAGCGCTTCCGCGTCGCGATCCCGTTCCCGATCATCGAGGACATCTCGATGAAGGTGGCCTCGGACTACGGCATGATCCAGCCCGGTGCGAGCGACACCGCGACCGTGCGCGCGACCTTCGTCATCGATCCCGAGGGCCGCATCCGCGCGATGGTCTATTACCCGATGACCAACGGGCGCTCGGTGGCCGAGTTCCTGCGCCTGCTCGAGGGCCTGCAGACCAGCGACAAGCACGCCGTCGCCACCCCCGAGGGCTGGTGCCCGGGCGACAAGGTGGTCGTCCCAGCGCCGGCGACCGTGGCCGATGCACGCGCGCGCATGAAAGCAGGTTACGACACCGTCGACTGGTACTTCTCCAAGAAGAGCCTCGGCGCGCCGAAGCGCACCGCGAAACGCGCGAAGAAGAAATAAGTCCTGGGGTCACATCTCTGTGGATAACTGTCGCCGACTTATCCACCGGGGTCTGACCCCGTTTTGATCATTTTGTCTCGATCAGGGCGTCGAGCGCGACGGCGCCCTCGCCCGCCGCGTAGACCATCACCGGATTGATGTCGATCGAGGAGACCCGGTCCTGCCAGGCGACGATCGCCGCCCCGATTCGCACCGCCATGCGCGCAACCGCATCCAGGTCGCGCGGCGGCTCGCCGCGCACTCCGGCGAGCAACGGCGCAATGCGCAGCCGCGCGAGCGCCGCGCGCGCCTCGGCGGCGTCGAACGGCGGCAGCAGCAGGACGAAATCCTTCAGCGCCTCGAGGTAGATGCCGCCGTCGCCGAGCATGACGACGGGTCCGAACTGAGGGTCGATGCGCGCGCCGAGCGCGAGCTCGCGCCCTTTCCGCGCCATGCGCGCGACGATCACCCCCTCGACGCGCGCGCCGCGTGCCGCCAGCGCGCGCTGCTGACGCGCAAACTCGCGCGCCACCGCGTCCGCATCCGTGACGCCGAGCGCGACGAGGCCGAGCTCGGTCTTGTGCGGCGCATCCGGCGAGCAGGCCTTGAGCGCAACCGGGCCGCCGAGCGCGGCGAACGCCTCGCGCGCCTGCGCTTCGCTCGTACACAAGCGATGCCCGATCACGCCGATGCCGGCGCCTGCAAGCAGCGCGAGACTGCGTGCCTCGCCGAGAAATCCGCCGTCACCCTCGAGCGTCGGCAGCGGCGGCAGCGGTTCGGCCGTCGCGGCGCGCGCCGGCACCACGCGTAGCAGCGCCGCATGGCGTGCGAGCTGGGCGAGCGCCTGCATCGCTTCGCGCTCGCGCTCGAAGGTCGGCAGCCCGGCCTGCTCGAACTCACGTCGCACTTCGGCCTGCGGCGCGGCGACGGCGATCGCGCAACCGGTGGTCGCCGAGTGCGCCGCGAAGTTGCGCGCGTAGCGCGGCAGGTCGTAGCCGGCGCCCGCGATCGGGAGCGCGGCGAGCATCAGGTCGGCGTCGACGCCCTCGGCGAGCACCGGCAGCAGCCGCTCGAACATGCCGCTGTCGGTCAGCAGGGCGCCGGTGACATCGATCGGGTTCACCGGAGTCGCGAATCCCGGCAGCACCGACTTCATCTTTTCCTTCGTCGCAGGCGGGATCTCCGCCAGCGGCAGACCGAAGGCTTCCGCCGCGTCGGCAGCCATGACGCAGCTCGCGCCTGAATTGCTGACCACGGCGATGCGCTCGCTCCCCGGGCGCCAGCCCTTCAGGTAGAGGTGGCCCGCGGACACGAGCGCATGCGGGTCGTCCGCGCGCCAGATGCCGTGCTTGGCGAGAAAGGCGTCGACGACGCGGTCCTCGCTCGCCAGCGCGCCGGTATGCGAGCTCGCCGCCTTCTGCCCGCTCGCCGTGCGCCCCGCCTTGATCGCGACGATCGCCACATTGCGTGCGCGCGCCTCCTCGGCGGCTTCGGCGAGCACTGCGGGGTTCGGGATCGCCTCGAGATAGAGCAGCAGCAGACCAACGCCGGGATCACGCACCACTTCCAGGGCGAGGTCGGACGCGGTCACGTCGGCTTCGTTGCCGGTCGCGTGCGCGTGGCGCACCGCGAGCCCGCGCTGGCGCGCGAGCACGTAAATCGCCGCGGCGCAGGCGCCGCTCTGGCTGATGATCGCGACCGGCCCGTCCTGCGGCGCGATCTCGTGAAACATGGTCGAGAAGCTCGCGATGGTTCCACTCGCGAGGTTGGCGATGCCCTGGCAGTTCGGGCCGATCATGCGCATCCCGGCGGCGCGCGCCGCCGCGAGCATGCGGTCCTGCAGCGCGCGGCCCTCGGCGCCCACCTCGCCAAAGCCCGAAGCCATCACCACCGCCACCTTGACCCCGCGCGCGGCGCAAGCCTCGACTGCGCGTACCGCCTCGTCTCCGGCCACTGCGACGATCGCCATCTCCGGCGCGACCGGCAGCGCCGCGAGATCGGGAAACGCCTTCAGCCCCTGCACCTCGGCGCGCGCGGGATTGATCGGATAGATCGCGCCGCGATAGCCATAGCGCTTCATGTACAGGATCGGCCGCCCACCCACTTTGTGCGGGTTGTCCGAGGCGCCGACGATCGCGATCGAAGTCGGATCGAGTGCGCAGTGCAGGTCGCTCGCTTGCGTCACGATGCGAAGAAGGTCCGTACGTAAAAACCGATCCGCATTCTAGCCAGCGCGCGCTGCGCCCCATGGCACCGTTTCGCTGGACAGAGCCGATACAATCGCCGCGTCGCGCAGGTCGCGCACACGCCTACCAAGACGAAAGCCATCCGTGAGCTGGTCGATCCCCGTGCGTGCGCTACTCGCCGCGCTAGCCATTCACACGCTGTGGGGCGGGAACCCGGTCGCGGTGAAGCTCGGGCTCGATGTGTTTCCGCCGTTCTGGAGCGGCTTTCTGCGCTTCGCGCTCGGCTCGGCCTGCGTCGCGCTGTGGGCACTCGTCGCGCGCATCCCGCTCATGCCGACGCGCGAGGAATGGCCGACCTATCTGTGGATGGGCATGCTGTTCACGCTGCAGCTTGCGATCCTCAACTTCGGCTTCGGCGCGACCACGGCGGTCAACGGTTCCGTGCTGATCGCGACCAATCCGCTGTTCGGCGTCCTGTTCACCCATCTCCTGGTGCCCGGCGATCGGCTGAAACCCTGGCGTACGCTGGGCGTGCTGATCGCCTTCTCCGGCACGGTTCTGGTCCTCACGCGCGGCTCGGATCCGAGCGGGCTGCAGGGCCCGAGCGTGGGCGACTGGCTCGTGCTGGCGAGCGCCTGCCTGCTGGGATTTCGTCTCGCGCTATCCGCGCGTGTCCTGAAGCGCGTCAACGACGTGCGCCTGACGCTCTGGATGATGATCGTGTCGCTGCCACTGTTTCTCGCGGGCGGGGTGGCGTTCGAGAGTATCCATTGGGAGCGCCTGGGCTTCGCCCCGCTCGCGGGCATCGTCTACCAGGGTGCGGTGATCGCCGGCCTCGCCTTTACGGTGAACTTCTACCTCATCCGGCGCTACACCCCGAGCGTGATGATCAGCTTCAACTTCATCGCGCCGGTGGCCGGTGTGCTGCTCGGCGCAGCGATCCTCGGCGAGCGCATCACCGCGGGCCTCGTCGGCGGGATGGTGCTCGTCGCCGCGGGCCTCGTGCTGATCGCGCGGCGCTAGAGCCCGAGATACGCCGCGCGCACCTCGGGATTCGCGAGCAGTTCGGCGCCGCCGCCGGCGAGAACGACGCGGCCGGTCTCCATGACGTAGGTGCGGTCCGCGATGCGCAGCGCGGCGCGCGCATTCTGGTCGACGAGGAAGATCGCCGCGTCGGCCGCGCGCAGGCCCTCGATGCAGGCATAGATCTCCGCCGCCAGGCGCGTCGCGTCTGGCGAGGTACCCGCTTGATGTGTCTCAAGAAATCGGCGATGCGCGAAGCCTCCGCGGCGCCACAGGCCGCGCCGCCGAGGGTCTACACTTGTGCGCGTGCGCGCGCGATGCCGCTTTCCCGTTGTTGTCTGGTCCGGGCTGTTGCTCGCGGCCTGCGCGCCCGATGCGGTGATCCCGTCGAAGCCCTACGACGCCTTCCTCGCGCAGATCGCCCAAGCCTGCCGCGGCAAGGCGATCGGCGACTGGACCGTCGATCAGCTCGTGCGCCGCAGCCACGGGTTCACGGGCGGCTACTTCGTGGACCAGACCTCGCGCCTGTACTTCGGCCGCATCAACACGCGCGACTGGGCCGCCGGCGTGAGCGCGTTCGTGCGCGGCACGCAG
>JAJDNJ010000124.1 GCA_022340705.1 Betaproteobacteria bacterium | reverse complement strand
CTTGCGCGCATTGGCCATGCCGGCGAGGCCGCCAGTGAGCTTTGCCACCACCCGGTCCTTGAACGCGCGCAGCTTGCCGAGATCGATCTGCGGCTCGCCAAAGCGCACGCCGTGCGCGGCCAGCGCGCGCGCCGCGTCCATCACCGCCACGGTGTGCAGCAGCGCCTTGGACGGAATGCAGCCGACATTGAGGCATACGCCGCCGAGCGTCGGATAGCGCTCGACCAGGACCACCTTGAGCCCGAGGTCGGCGGCGCGGAACGCGGCCGAGTATCCCCCGGGGCCCGCGCCGAGCACCACGACGTCGCAACTGTGCTGCGCCTGCGTCTGCACATTGCCGGTGGCCGGCGCCGGTACGGGCTTCGCGGCGGCCGGCGGCGCAGCCGCCGCCGTCGCCTTCGGTGCAGCCTGCGCTTCGCCGCCGCCCGCCCCAGCCTCGAGCAGCAGAATCAGCGCGCCCTCCGACACCTTGTCGCCCAGCTTGAGCTTCAGCTCCTTCACCACGCCCGCCTCGGGCGACGGAATCTCCATCGTCGCCTTGTCCGATTCGAGCGTGACCAGCGACTGCTCCTTGTCGATCGCATCGCCGGGCTTGACCAGCACCTCGATCACCTCGACATCCTTGAAGTCCCCGATGTCGGGAACCTTTACTTCGATCGAGTTAGCCACGGCGATGAGCGCCTTTTCTGAAAGGTGGCACTGCGCTGCGGCGTTCAACGATGCAGTGCAATGCAGTGCTGTTCTTCATAGCAAGGAACGTCGAATATCGGAGAGCACCGACGCCAGGTAGCTCGTGAAGCGCGCCGCCGCCGCGCCGTCGATCACCCGGTGGTCATAGGACAGCGACAGCGGCAGCATCAGGCGCGGCGCGAATTCCTTGCCGTTCCAGACCGGCTGCATGCTCGAGCGCGACACCCCGAGGATCGCCACCTCGGGCGCGTTGATGATCGGCGTGAACGCCGTGCCACCGATGCCGCCGAGGCTGGAAATCGAAAAGGTCCCGCCCTGCATGTCGCCCGGCTTGAGCTTCTTGTCGCGCGCGAGCTTGGAGATGTCGGCGAGCTCCTTAGCGAGATCGAACACGCCTTTGCGATCGGCGTCGCGGATCACCGGAACGACGAGCCCGTCGGGGGTGTCGACCGCAACGCCGATATGGTAGTAGCGCCGGATGATCAGGTTCTCGCCCGATTTTTCGAGTGCGGCGTTGAACTGAGGGTATTGCTTGAGCGCGGTCACGCTGGCCTTGATCAGGAACGCCAGCATGGTGAGCTTGAAGCCGCGCTTCTCGGTCTCGGCCGTGTTCGACTTGCGGAAAGCCTCAAGCTCGGTGATATCCGCCGCATCGAACTGCGTGACATGCGGAATCGAGATCCAGTTGCGATGCAGGTTGGCGCCCGACAGTTTCTGAATGCGTGACCGCTTCTTGTTTTCGATCGGGCCGAACTTGGCGAAATCGACCTCCGGCCACGCCGGCAGATCGAAAGGCAGCGCGCCGCCGGCAGGCGCCGCGCCGCCAGCCGGTGCGCCACCCGCGAGCGCGGCTTTCACGAACGCCTGCACGTCGGCATGCATGATCCGGCCTTTGGGTCCGCTGCCCTGCACGCGCGTCAGGTCGACGCCCAGCTCGCGCGCGAAGCGCCGCACCGACGGGCTCGCGTGCGGCTTGCTGATCATCTCCTCGCGCGGCATGCGCGGCACGGGCCGGCCCTGCGCCGAGGGCAGCGGCGGCACTTCATCCGAAATATCGGACCGCGCGGGCGGCGGCGCGACATGCGCCGGTTCAGCCGGCGGCTTCGCAGAAGGTGCCGGGGCGCGTGCGGGCTCCTGCTTCGGCGCCGGAGCGTCCGTTATTGCCTCTGCCTTCGCCGCGCCAGCGCCCGCCTCGAGCAGCAGGATGAGCGCGCCCTGTGAGACCTTGTCGCCCAGCTGCAGCTTCAGCTCCTTGACCACACCCGCCTGCGGCGAGGGAATCTCCATCGTCGCCTTGTCCGACTCGAGCGTGATCAGCGACTGCTCCTTCTCGATCGCGTCGCCGGCCTTGACCAGCACCTCGATCACCTCGACGTCCTTAAAGTCCCCGATGTCGGGAACCTTCACTTCGATGGGGTTAGCCACGACGCTTCCGGATTTTCCTGAAAGTAGGGCATTGCACTGCGGCGCGAAGCGCGCCTGTGCAATGCAGCGTTGTTCTTTCCTGCATTGTTGTTCTTCATGCCTTGGCAGGATCGGGCTTGTCCGGGTCGATGCCGTACTTGCGGATCGCCTCGGTCACGGTTTTCAACTTGCCCTCGCCCTGCTCGGCGAGCGCCTTGAGCGCCGCCACCGTCACGAAGGCGCGATTCACCTCGAAGAACTCGCGCAGCTTGGCGCGGGAGTCCGAGCGCCCGAATCCGTCCGTTCCGAGCACCCGGTAGACGCGGTCGCGCGGCACGAAGGGCCGGATCTGGTCGGCGAAGGTCTTGATGTAGTCGCTCGCCGCGATCACCGGCCCCTTGCGCTTGGCGAGGCATGCTTCGACGTACGACGGCCGCGGCTTGTCTTCGGGATGCAGCAGGTTCCAGCGTTCGGCCGCGAGACCGTCGCGGCGCAGCTCGGTGAAGCTGGTCGCGCTCCACACGTCCGCCGCCACGCCCCAGTCGGCCTCGAGCAGTTCGGCGGCCGCGAGCACTTCGCGCAGGATCGTGCCCGATCCCATGAGCTGAACGCGCGCCTTCGCCTTCGATTTCGACTCGCGCAGCAGGTACATCCCCTTGAGGATGCCGTCCTCGACGCCCGCGGGCATCCCCGGATGCTCGTAGTTCTCGTTCATCACGGTGATGTAGTAGTACACGTCTTCCTGGTCGGTCACCATGCGCCGCAGACCGTCCTGCACGATCACCGCGAGTTCGTAGCCGAAACTCGGGTCGTAGGACACGCAGTTCGGGATCACGGACGAGAGGATGTGCGAGTGCCCGTCTTCGTGCTGCAGGCCTTCGCCATTCAGCGTCGTGCGTCCGGCGGTGCCACCGATGAGGAAGCCGCGCGCGCGCTGATCCGCAGCCGCCCAAGCGAGATCGCCGGTACGCTGCAGGCCGAACATCGAATAGAAGATGTAGAACGGCACCGTGACGACGTTCGAGTGGCTGTATGCCGTCGCCGCCGCGATCCAGGACGAAAACGCGCCGGCTTCGTTGATGCCCTCCTCGAGGATCTGCCCGGCTTTGTCCTCGCGGTAGTACATCACCTGGTCGCGGTCGACCGGTTCGTATTTCTGCCCCTCGGCGGCGTAGATCCCGAGCTGACGGAACATGCCCTCCATGCCGAAGGTGCGCGCCTCGTCCGGCACGATCGGGACGACATGCTTGCCGAAGCCCTTATCGCGCACCAGCGCGGTCAGCACGCGCACGAACGCCATGGTGGTCGAAATTTCGCGCCCTTCGGAACCCTTGAGCACCGACTCGAGCGCGGAGAGCGGCGGCACCGCGGGCGCCTGGTCGGTGCGGCGGCGGCGCTGTGGCAGGTAGCCGCCCAGCGCCTTGCGACGCTCGTGCAGGTACTGCATCTCCGGTGAATCCGCCGGCGGCACGTAGAACGGCAGCTCCTCCAGCTTGTCGTCCGGGATCGGCATGCGCATGCGATCGCGCATCTCGCGAATCGTCTCGAGGTCGACTTTCTTCAGCTGGTGCGTCGGGTTCTTGGCCTGGCCCTGCTTGCCGAGGCCGTAGCCTTTGATCGTCTTGGCCAGAATGACGCTCGGCTGGCCCTTGTGCTTTACCGCCGCCGCGTAGGCGGCGTAGATCTTGTGCGGATCGTGCCCGCCTCGATTGAGGCGCCAGATGTCCTCGTCGGTCATGCGCGAGACCATCTCGAGCAGCTTCGGGTGCTTGCCGAAGAAATGCTTGCGCACGAAGGCGCCGTCGTTGGCCTTGTAGTTCTGATATTCCCCGTCGATCGTCTCCTCCATCACATTCTGAAGGATGCCCTCGACATCGCGCGCCAACAGCGAATCCCAGTACGAGCCCCAGATCAGCTTGATCACGTTCCAGCCCGCGCCGCGAAAATCGCCCTCCAGTTCCTGGATGATCTTGCCGTTGCCGCGCACCGGCCCGTCGAGGCGCTGCAGGTTGCAGTTGATGATGAATACCAGGTTGTCGAGCCGCTCACGCGCGGCCAGGCCGATCGCGCCGAGCGACTCGGGCTCGTCCATCTCTCCGTCTCCGCAAAACACCCAGACCTTGCGGTTTTCCGTATCGGCAAGGCCGCGGGCGTGCAGATACTTGAGGTAGCGCGCCATGTAGATGCCTTGAATCGGACCCAGCCCCATGGATACGGTGGGAAACTGCCAGTAGTCCGGCATCAGCCAGGGATGCGGATAGGACGACACGCCCTTGCCGTCGACCTCGCGCCGGAAGTTGAGCAGCTGCTCTTCGCTCAGCCTTCCCTCGAGCAGGCCGCGCGCGTACACGCCCGGCGCGGAATGACCCTGGAAATACACCAGGTCGCCGCCGTGCCCGTTGCTCGGCGCATGCCAGAAATGATGCTGGCCGATGCCGAACAGCGCACCCACCGAGGCGAAGCTCGCGATGTGCCCGCCGAGCTCGTCGTCGTTCTTGTTCGCGCGCACCACCATCACCATCGCGTTCCAGCGGCAGTACGAGCGAATGCGTTCTTCGAGCGCCGCATCGCCGGGCGATCGCTCCTCGAGATGCGGCGCAATCGTATTGATGTAGCTCGTGTTCGCCGAGAACGGAATGAAGGCGCCGGAGTGACGCGCCTTGTCGATCAGCTTCTCGAGCAGGAATTGCGCGCGTTCGGGCCCCTCGCGCTCGAGCACAGCCTCGAGCGCGTCGAGCCATTCCTGGGTCTCGAGCGAATCCGGGTCGTTGGCAGCTGGCTGCTGCGGCACTGCAGACATGGCTTCCTCCGGCTTGTGGCGCTGAATCCGGCCCGGGCGCCGCGCTGGCACACCGGGCAGGGAAGGACAGTGCGGAATTGTAGAACCAGGCGCTGGGCGGAGCGAATCCCCGGACCGACGGGTGTTAGACTCGGCGCCTTTTCGCAGGGACCCCGATGGCTGCGCAGATCATCGACGGACGCGCGATCGCCGCGGACCTGCGGCGTGAGCTTGGACCGCGCGTTGCGGCGCTCGCCGCGCGCGGCATCCGGCCCTGCCTGGCCGTCGTACTGGTGGGCGACGACCCCGCGTCCCGGGTATACGTGCGCAACAAGGTTCGCGCCTGCGCGGCGACCGGCGTCGATTCGCGCGACACCGTCCTGCCCGCGCAGATCGGCGAACACGAGCTGCTCAGCACCATCGCAGGGCTGAATCGGGACCCGACGGTGCATGGCGTCCTCGTGCAGTTACCGCTACCGCCCCACTTGGATGCGGGGCATGTCATCGAATCGATCTCTCCAGGCAAGGACGTCGACGGTTTCCATCCGTCTAACATGGGCGCCCTGCTCGCCGGGCGCCCGGGTTTCGTCCCCTGCACCCCTGCCGGCATCATGGTCATGCTCGAGCGCTCCGGCGTCGCGCTCGCCGGAAAGCGCGCGGTCGTCATCGGGCGCTCGAATATCGTCGGCAAGCCGATGGCCCTGTTGCTCTTGCAGCGCGACGCCACCGTCACCATATGCCATTCGAAGACGCGCGACCTGCCCGCGCTCACGCGCGAAGCGGACATCCTGGTCGCCGCCATCGGGCGGCCCAGGGCGGTCGGCGCTGCGATGGTCAAGCCGGGCGCCTGCGTCATCGACGTCGGTATCAACCGGCTCGACGACGGCAGTCTGGCCGGGGATGTCGATACGGCCGCAGTCAAGGACGTTGCCGGCTGGATCACACCCGTGCCGGGCGGCGTCGGGCCGATGACCGTTGCGATGCTGATCGCGAGCTGTGTGCGCGCAGCCGAGCTGGCCGCCGCGTCCGAGGCTTCAGACTGACGGAACACAATCGATGAATCCATTGCTCGATTTCACCGGGCTGCCCCGTTTCGCGGATTTCAAGCCCGAGCACGTCGCGCCCGCGATCGACCAGCTCCTGTCCGAGGCGCGTGCGGCAATGCATCACGCCGCCGCGCCGGAGACAGCAGTGCACTGGGACAGCTTTGTTGCGCCGCTTGAGGACGCCAATGAGCGCCTGTCACGCGCCTGGGGCCAGGTCGCGCACCTGCACGCGGTGATGGACAGCCCGCCGCTGCGCGAAGCGTACAACGCGAATCTGCCGAAGATCACGCAGTACTACACCGAGCTTGGTCAGAACGAGGCACTGTTCGCGAAGTACCGGCAGCTTCGCGCTGCGCCCGGGTTCGAGGCGCTCGGTGCGCCGCGCCGCGCGATCGTCGAGCACGCACTGCGAGACTTCCGCCTGGGTGGTGCCGAGCTGCCCCCGGACAAGAAGACGCGTTTCGCGCAGATCCAGGAAGAAGCTGCAGGGTGCGCGGCCAAGTTCTCGCAGAACCTGCTCGACGCGACGAACGCGTTCTCGCTGCTGATCGAAGACGAGGCGCGCCTGGCCGGGCTTCCGCGCGACGTCGTCGACACGGCGCGCGACGCTGCGCAAAAGGACGGCAAACCCGGCTGGAAGTTCACGTTGCACATGCCGTCCTATCTTCCGGTGCTGCAATACGCGGAGGATCGGGCGCTGCGCGAAACGATGTATCGGGCGTACGCGACGCGCGCCTCCGAGTTCGGCAAGCCGCAGTGGGACAACACATCGCTGATCCAGCAGCTACTCAAGCTGCGGCGCGAAGAAGCGCATCTGCTGGGCTACGCAAACTTCGCCGAGCTGTCGCTCGTTCCAAAGATGGCGTCGTCACCGGGCGAGGTCGTCGCCTTTCTCGAGGACCTCGCGCGGCGCGCGCGTCCGCAGGCGGAACGCGATGTCAGCGAGCTACGCGCATTCGCGCGTGCCGCGCTCGGCATCGACCGGCTCGAATCCTGGGACCTCAGCTACGCGGCGGAGAAGCTGCGCGTCGAGCGCTTCGCGTTTTCCGACCAGGAGGTGAAGCAGTACTTTCCCGAAGACGCGGTTCTCACGGGTCTCATGCGTGTGGTCCAAACCCTGTATGGCGTGCGAATCCGGTCCGCGCAGGCAGCCTTGTGGCATCCGGACGCGCGTTTTTTTGAGATGCATGACGCGCAAGGCACGCTCGTCGGGCAGTTCTACCTCGACCTCTACGCGCGCGAGTCCAAGCGCGGCGGCGCCTGGATGGACGACGCGATCACACGGCGCCGGCGTGGCACGCGGCTGCAGGCCCCGGTCGCCTACCTCAATTGCAACTTTTCGCGCCCCAGCGGCGGCAAGCCTGCGCTCTTTACTCACGACGAGGTCATCACGCTGTTCCACGAGTTCGGTCATTGCCTGCACCACTTGCTGACGCGCATCGAGGACCTCGGCGTCGCGGGCATCAACGGCGTCGAATGGGATGCGGTCGAGCTGCCCAGCCAGTTCATGGAGAATTTCTGCTGGGAGTGGGAAGTGCTCTGCGGCATGACGCGCCACGTCGACACGGGCGAGTCCCTGCCGCGCCCGCTGTTCGAGCGCATGCTCGCGGCAAAGAACTTCCATAGCGGGCTGGCCATGCTGCGTCAGATCGAATTCGCGTTGTTCGACATGCGCCTGCACAGCGAATTCGATCCCGCCGGGCACGGCGGTGTTCTGTCGTTGCTGGACGACGTGCGCAGCAAAGTCGCCGTGTTGGTTCCGCCCGCGTTCAATCGATTCCCAAACAGCTTTTCACACATCTTCGGCGGCGGGTACGCCGCGGGCTACTACAGCTACAAATGGGCCGAGGTCCTTTCCGCTGACGCCTACAGCGCTTTCGAGGAATCGCGCGACGCGCGCGGCGGCACGCAGGGTGTGCTCGACCCGGAAACCGGCGCCCGGTTTCGTGACGAAATTCTCGCCGTCGGCGGCAGCCGCCCGGCTGGCGAGTCCTTCCTTGCCTTCCGCGGACGGGCGCCGCAGGTCGACGCACTGCTGAAGCACAATGGTATGATGGCCGCATGAGTCTCGCTCCTCACGCGGTGCTCTTTCTGGTGCTGGCGGTCGCGCTCGGCGCGGCCCAGGCGCAGCAAAAGCTTTACCGCTGGGTGGACACGAACGGCAACGTGCACGTCACCGACACGGCGCCGCCGCGCAACGCGAGACAGGTCGAGGAAAAGGTCTACGGCGGCGCCGCGGCTGCGGGCAACGCGCCTTTCGCGCTGCGCGACGCGCAGAACAACTTTCCGGTCACGCTGTACACCGCACCGTCCTGCAAGGAGCCCTGCGCGCAGGCGCGCGCTGCGCTCAACAAGCGCGGCGTGCCATTCAGCGAAGTACAAGTCTGGAACGAAGAAACCAACGCGAAGCTCAAGGAAGTATCGAACTCGAACGAGGTACCCGTGCTGACGGTCGGCCGCTCGGTGCAGAAGGGCTTCGAGCAGGGTGCCTACGACAGTCTGCTCGACAGCGCCGGATATCCGCGTGCAGGAATCCTGCCCGAGGGCAAGCAGGCGACGCCGCAAGCGCCCAAGGGCTACATCCCCCCGGAGCAGCGCGCCGAGGCGTCCAAACCCAAGGCCGAGCCGGTCGAGGCCGAGCCCGCGCCCAAGCTCGGACCGTACGCGCCAAGGTTCAGCGAGGCAGCCGGGTCGAAGAAGTGATGCGCGCCTCGCGGCTTCCCGCCGCGCGCGCAGGGACGCGATGAAGTTCGCGACCTGGAACGTCAACTCACTCAAGGTTCGCCTGCCGCAGCTTCTCGATTGGGTCGCCGCCGCGCAGCCCGACATCGTCTGCCTGCAGGAAACGAAGCTCGAGGACGGCAAGTTTCCCCAGGAAGACCTGGAGGCGGCCGGTTTCCGGGCCGCGTTCTCCGGCCAGAAGACTTATAACGGCGTGGCGCTGCTCGCGCGCAGCGCACCCAGCGAGGTGAGCACCTCGATTCCCGACTTTACCGACGAGCAGAAGCGCGTCGTGGCCGCGACCGTCGCGGACACGCGCGTCATCTGCCTGTACGCACCCAACGGGCAGGCCGTCGGCTCGGATAAGTACGATTACAAGCTGCGCTGGTATGAGGCGCTGCGCGCCTGGCTGAAGGACGAACTCGCGCGCCATCCCTGCCTTGCGGTGCTCGGGGACCTCAACATCGCGCCGGAAGACCGCGACGTTCACGATCCCAAGGCCTGGGAGGGACAGGTGCATTGCTCGGAACCCGAGCGCGCCGCGTTCCGCGCGCTGCTCCAACTCGGCCTGAAGGATGCGTTCCGCCTGTTCGAGCAGCCGGAAAAGTCATTTTCCTGGTGGGACTATCGCATGATGGGCTTTCGCCGCAATGCGGGGCTGCGCATCGACCATATTCTGCTTTCCGAAACGCTTGCGGCACGATGCAAGGCCTGCAGCATCGACAAGGCGCCGCGCCGGCTCGAGCGCCCGTCCGACCACACGCCGGTGATCGCCGAACTCAGCTAGGGATTCATCCCCTTCTGTACCCCGGGGCGTGCGGCCATGCGTTCGCCCCAGCGACGCAGGTTTTCCATGCCACCCGCAGCATCGAGCATCGCCTTGCGCAGCGCGTAGTTGGGATAGAGCATCAAATCGGCAAACGAAATTTCGTCTGCCAGGAACTCACGGCCCGCAAGATGCCGATCGAGATGGCGAAAGTAAGTGATCAAACGGTTCTTAAAGTAATCGACGATCGGCGGAGACTTTTCCGGAGCGGCCACCTCGAGCAGAAAAACCGCGCTTCCGGTCATGCCGATATCGGTCGCCGCCTGCAGGAACCATTGCCCGGCCATCGCCCGGCGCAGGGGATCGGTGGGGATGAATTTCGCCGCCTTCTCGCAGCAGTACACGATGATCGCACCCGACTGTGTCAGCGTAAGCGGCTTTCCGCCTGGCCCGTCCTGGTCAACGATCACCGGAATCGCACCGATCGGATTAAGCCTGAGGAACTCGGGGGTCCGCTGTTCGCCCTTGGTAATGTCGACTTTGTGAACCCGGTGCGCGAGACCGGTCTCTGCGAGCGCGAGCGAGGCGCGCAGCCCATTTCCAGTGCCCCACATGTACAGATCGATCATTGCAAATCCCTCCTCGGACCGGCAGGGGAGCGATTATAGGGTTGGGAATTAGGCCCGGCGTAAAATCGAATCGGTCCGCAATGGAACCCGCGCACTCGATCGGCAAGTTCGGCTTTCGCCGCTGGTACGAACGCCAGCTGACCGAGGGATTTGCCTGGCTCATCACCTGCCTGCTGTGCGCGGTGGTGATCGCCGCGGGCATCGAATCGGTTTGGTCACAACTGACCAGCTGGCGCGCGCTGGCAATGTTCGCGTTCGTCTACGTGGTCGGCCTGATCTGCTGGTTTGCGCTGCGGCGCTTCATCATGCTGTTGACGCGCGCGGAGCGCATCGCCTCGCATTCGAGCTGCGAGTCCTGCGGAACGAACGGACGCTACGCGGTCCTGAGCGAGACGGCGACGATGCGCGTGCGCTGCCGCAAGTGCGCACACGAATGGACTATCCCCGTGGGGGAGGCCCTGGTGAAATCTCAGGCCTGAGCCGGATTTGCCGACGCCCTGAAATTCGCGAGGACTCCCTCGGTGCGGCCTTCTCAGTCGATCATCGCGTAAGCCGGCAGCGTGAGGAATTCGACGTACTCGCCCGTGGTGATCTCGTCGAACAGTTTTGCCGCCGCTTCGTACTGACCCGCCTTCCAGCTTTCCTCTCCGAGGGTGTCCTTCACCTTCGGAAGTTCCTCTTCGAGCAACTGGCGGAACAGCTCGACCGTCACCTTGCGACCGTCGTCGAGGACCCCCTTGGGCGAGCGCATCCACTGCCAGATCTGCGAGCGCGAAATCTCGGCGGTCGCCGCGTCTTCCATCAAATTGAAAACCGGCACGCAGCCGTTGCCCGCGAGCCAGGCGCCGAGATACTGAATCCCGACGCTGATATTGTTGCGCAGGCCCGCCTCGGTAATCGGCGTTTCGGGCTTGAAGTCCAGCAGATCCTTCGCGCTGACCTTCACGTCCGGACGCTGCTTGTCGTACTGGTTGGGCTTCGGCATGTGCTCGTCGAACACCGCCTTGGCGATCGGCACCAGGCCCGGATGCGCAACCCAGGTCCCGTCGCAGCCGTCGGTCACTTCGCGCAGCTTGTCGAGGCGGACCTTCTCGAGCGCCGCGTCATTCGCCGCGGGATCGTTCTTGATCGGAATCTGCGCCGCCATGCCACCCATGGCCGGCGCGTTTCGCCGATGACAGGTCTTGACCAGCGACAGCGCGTAGGCGCGCAGGAACGGTGCAGTCATCGTCACCTGAGCGCGGTCGGCGAGGCAGAAATCCTTGTTGACACGGAACTTCTTGATGCAGGAGAAGATGTAATCCCAGCGCCCGATGTTGAGTCCGGCCGAGTGGTCTTTGAGCTCCCACAGGATCTCGTCCATCTCGAATGCCGCGAGAACGGTTTCGATCAGCACCGTGGCCTTGATCGCGCCTTGCTTGACACCGATCGCATCCTGGGCGGCCTTGAAGATGTCGTTCCACAAACGCGCCTCGAGGTGGCTCTCCATCTTCGGCAGGTAGAAGTACGGCCCCGAGCCGCGCGCGAGCAGCTCCTTGGCGTTGTGAAAGAAGTACAGCGCGAAATCGAAGATGCCGCCCGACACCGGCTTGCCGTCGACCAGGACGTGCTTCTCGTCCAGGTGCCAGCCACGCGGGCGGGGGATTAGGACCGCCGTCTTGTCGTCCAGCTTGTAACTCTTCCCGCCCTGCTGAAAGGTGATCGTGCGGCGGACCGCGTCGCGCAGGTTGATCTGCCCGTCGATCATGTTGAACCAAGTGGGACAGTTGGCGTCTTCGAAATCCGCCATGAAGGTGGAGGCGCCTGAGTTGAGCGCGTTGATCACCATCTTGCGGTCGGTCGGCCCGGTGATTTCCACCCGACGATCGAGCATGTCCTTGGGCTGCGGGGCGATCGTCCAATCGGAATCGCGCACCGACCGGGTGTCCGGCAGAAAGTCGGGAAGCGCGCCGCCGTCGAATTTCTTCTGACGCGCGGCGCGCGCCGCAAGCAGCTCCTGGCGGCGCGGCTCGAACGCCCGGTGCAGGCGAGCCACCAGATCCAGCGCTTCGGGCGTCAGGATCTGCCCAAAACCGGGGTGTTGTTGGCCAAGGATCTGCAGGCCCTTGGGCAGGCTAATGGGTGCGTTCATGGCGGGAAATCCAGACGAACAGAAACCTGACGATTCTAAGAAGCCTCATGTGGCGCCGCAACATAAAATCCTCTGGCCCCATAAGGAATTTTTGACCCGAAGCAGAGGCTCCGCGCTTCACGAGAAGGATTTGCGGATGGAGAGCCCGAGGAGTAGCCTCTTTTTTACTGGTCGGTGGTTAATATCACAATGTGAAATGAGGCTGCCGCTGATCCGGAGTGCTCAACATCTCGCCGGAGGACCGTCATGCCAGATCCGCTCAAGATTCTCGTGCTGGGTGCCTCATACGGTTCCCTGCTCGCGACCAAGCTGCTTCTCGCGGGACATACCGTAAGGCTCGTCTGCCTTCCCGCCGAAGCAGACCTGATCAACAGCGAAGGCACGCGCGTGCGCATGCCAGTCAAAGGGCGCTCGGGCCTGGTCGAGGTCGACTCGCGCAAACTCCCGGGCTCCCTTTCTGCCGGCGGCACGGACTCGGTCGATCCAGGTGCCTACGACCTCGTCGCGCTCGCCATGCAGGAACCGCAGTACGGCGCGGCCGGGGTACGCGAGCTGCTCGATGCAATTGCGCGCGCGCGCGTGCCCTGCATGTCGATCATGAATATGCCGCCACCGCCCTATCTGGCGCGCATTCCCGGCATCTCCGTCGACGCCTGCCGTGACTGCTACGCCGACCCCGCGGTCTGGGACCGGTTCGATCCCGCGCTGATGACGCTGTGCAGTCCCGACCCCCAGGCATCACGCCCGCCCGACGAGAAGGTCAACGTGCTCCAGGTCAGACTGCCGACCAATTTCAAGGCGGCGCGCTTCGAGTCGGATGCGCACACGGCGCTCCTGCACCGGCTCGAGACCGATATCGAGGCCGCGCGCTTCGACACCGGAACGGAGCGCGTCGAACTGCCGGTCAAGCTGAAGGTGCACGAATCGGTCTTCGTGCCGCTCGCCAAGTGGGCCATGCTGATGACGGGCAACTATCGCTGCGTCACCAAGCAAGGCATGCGCAGCATCGAACAGGCCGTCCATTCGGACCTCGATGCGTCGCGCGCAATGTATGCCTGGGTCGTCGCACTTTGCGAATCGCTCGGCGCGAGCAGGAACGATCTCGTCCCCTTCGAAAAGTACGCGGCTGCCGCGAAAGGACTGACCGGCGCTTCGTCGGCCGCGCGCGCACTGTACGGCGGCGCACGCAACATCGAGCGCGTGGATCGCCTCGTGCAGTCGATCGCCGCACAGAAGGGCTCGCACTCGACCGCGCTCGACGCGATCGTCGCGCTGGTCGACGCCCAGCTGGAAATCAACCGGAAGGCCGCACCGGGTTGAGCCGCGAGCGGCCTACTCGCCGCTTTCGCCGTCGTTGATACCGAGGTCCTGGATCTTGCGGGTGATGGTATTGCGCCCCATGCCGAGGAGGTTCGCGGCTTCGATGCGCCTTCCTCCCGTGCGTTCGAGCGCCTTGCTAATCAGCGCGCGCTCGAACTGACGCTCGAGCGCATCCAACAATCCGGTTTCGCCGCGTGCGAAGCGTCGCTCGACTTCGAGCTCGAGGGCCGCGACCCAGTCGGCAGGAAGTGGTGGCGCCGCCTCTCGAAACTCCACCGGCAGGTCGCCGAGCTCGATGACCTGCCCGGGCGCCATCACAGTCAGCCAGTGACAAAGGCTTTCGAGCTGCCTGACGTTGCCCGGAAAATCGAGCCGCGCGAGATGCGCGAGCGTTTCTTCCGACAGACGCTTGGCCTCGACACCGAGCTGCTTCGCGCTGCGCGCGAGAAAGTGCCGCGCGAGAAGCGGGATGTCCTCGCGCCGTTCGTTTAGCGACGGCAACCGAATGCGAATCACGTTCAGGCGATGGAACAGATCTTCGCGAAACGATCCCTCCCTGACCCGCGCCTCCAGATTCTGGTGCGTAGCCGCAATCACGCGTACGTTCGCGCGCAGTTGCTGGTGGCCACCCACCCGGTAGAAAGTCCCGTCAGACAGGACACGCAAAAGGCGGGTCTGCAGCTCGGGAGGCATGTCGCCGATCTCATCGAGAAACAGCGTCCCGCCCTCCGCCTGCTCGAATCGACCGCGACGCTGCGCCTGTGCGCCGGTGAAGGCGCCCCGCTCGTGACCGAAGAGCTCGGATTCGAGCAGGTCCTTCGGCATCGCCGCCGTATTGATCGCGACGAACGGCTGCGCGGCACGTGCACTATGACGGTGCAGCGCCCGCGCAACGAGCTCCTTGCCGGTACCGGACTCGCCCGTGATGAGCACGGTCGCGCTCGATTGCGACAGACGTCCAATCGCGCGAAACACCTCCTGCATGGCCTGCGCCTGGCCGAGGATCTCCGGTGCCTGCTCGATCGGCTCCACCGCGCCCTGATCGCGCCGGCTCTCGTCGAGCGCGCGCCGGATCAGATCGACTGCCTGATCGACGTCGAACGGCTTGGGGAGGTACTCGTAGGCCCCGCCGTGAAAAGCCGCCACCGCCGACTCCAGATCCGAATAGGCCGTCATGACGATCACCGGGACCGACGGGTGCTGTGCTTTGACCGTCTGGAGCAGCTCGAGTCCGGACGGCCCAGGCATGCGAATGTCGGACACCAGCACCTCGGGCGCCTGATCGTGGAGCGCGTCCAGCGCATCCTGAGCCGACGAAAACGCGCTGCAGGCGATACCCTCGCGCTCGAGCGCCTTTTCGAAAACCCAACGGATCGAGCGGTCGTCGTCGACTATCCAGACTGGCATCATTTCTGTCTCAGTTACCCCTGCCCGGACCCGCCCGGGCACTCCCGCAAGACTGGAGCAAGCTTCAGGCCAGCGGCAGCGTGATGCCGAACACGGTGTGACCCGGCCGGCTCTCGCACTCGATCACCCCCCCGTGGTACTGCACGAAGGTCTGGGCAAGCGCGAGCCCGATCCCGCTTCCGCCGTCGCGTCCCGACACGAGCGGATGGAAGATCCGCTCCTGGAGGTCTTCGGGCACGCCGGGGCCGCTATCGACGATTTGCAATTCTAGTGCCAGCCGGTAGCGCTGACGGGCGATCATGACCTGGCGCAGCACACGGGTCCGGAACAGGATCGTGCCCTTGCCCTCCGGGCCGCCAAGGATCGCCTGAGCCGCATTGCGGGCCACGTTGAGCAGCGCCTGGATCAGCTGCTCCATGTCGCCATGCAGTTCGGGCACGCTGGGATCGTAGTCACGCTGGATCTCGATGCGGGGACCGAACTCGGCCTCGACCACGCGCCCGACGCGCTCCAGCACTTCGTGAATGTTCAGTAGCCCCGTCTTTGGCGCGCGGTGCGGCGTCAAAAGACGGTCAAGCAGGACCTGGAGGCGATCGGCCTCCTTGATGATCACCTGGGTGTATTCGCGCAGACCGGGCTCGGCCAGCTCCGCCTCGAGCAGCTGCGCAGAGCCACGCAGCCCGCCGAGCGGATTGCGAATTTCATGTGCGAGATTGCGGATCAGTTCGCGATGCACCTGTTGCTCCGAGAGCAGGCGCTCCTCGCGCGCAAGGCGCAGCATCATCTCGATCGGACGCAGCTCGACGATGAAGGGTGCGTCCGGGGCTTCGGTGCGCGTGACGAGGCAGGCGAGCTGCAGCGACTCGCGGCCCGAGCGCGGGAAACCGACGCTGGGCGCGGAATAGCTCCAGTGGACTTCGAGCGCCTCGCGCACGTCCGGCTCGAGATCTTCGAGCTCGGGGAACAGGCGCAGGAAGGGCTGCCCGATAAGTGTGCGAGAGGCGGTCTCGAGAAGCGCTTCGGCGGCGGGATTCACGTACCGGACGCGGAAATCGCCATCCAGGACCACCACTGCGGTGGAGAGCAAGTCCAGCCCACCGAGCGATATGCGCGGCCCTTGAGCAGCCGCATCGCTCACCATCGAAAGATTCCGGTTGGTACCCGCTTACTTGTCGAGAAGCGCCAGCTCGCGCTCAAGTGCCTCGACGTTCTTCTGATGCACCTCGACCGTGTCCTGGTACGGCTTTAGACGTGCCAGCACGCGTGCGTAATTGCGCTCGTCGCCGTAGCGCACCGCTTCCTGCTCGGCGAGCGCCTGCTTGGATTTCTCGAGCATGCCCCTTTCCTCTTCGAGCTCGCGCTCGAGGATCTGGCGTTGCTTGTCCTTGGCCGAGGCTCGGTTGGACGCCGATTCTCTGGGGTAGCCGGTCGGCACGGCCGTGCGCGCGCGCGCGGTGGTGGTAGTGCTCGACCTGGGGCCCGCCGGCACAACTGTGACGCGTTCCTCGACGATCCGGCAGTCCATACCCCGGGTGTCCTCGCGCACGTTGGTCACATGCGTCTTGCCTTCGTTGTCCCGGCAACTCCAGATGCTGCTGGTGCCCTGGGCGAGCGCAGGCGCCGTCGCCAGGGCGACGCTGGAGCCCGTCAATACGATGGCCAGAAACCGTTTCATGGTGAGACTCGCCCTCAACCCTAAGGGCTAAGTCTATGCCCGGGAAGCAACTATTTCAAAAACAAAGTAAAAGGGACGGATTTCCCGTCCCTTTTTGACAACAGTCCCAGCCGAGGTTCTGGCCGGGACACACCCTCAGGAGCTGTAGTACATGTCGAATTCCACGGGATGCGTGGTCATCCGGAAGCGGGTCAGCTCCTCCTGCTTGAGCTCCATGTAGGCGTCGATCAGGTCGTCATCAAACACGCCGCCTTTGGTCAGGAAGGCGCGATCCCGGTCGAGCTCGTCGAGCGCCTGCTCGAGCGAATGGCAAACGTGCGGAATCGCCTTCGCCTCCTCGGGCGGCAGGTCGTACATGTTCTTGTCGACCGGGTCGCCGGGGTGGATCTTGTTCTGCACGCCGTCGAGGCCCGCCATGAGCATCGCCGCGAATGCCAGATACGCGTTTGCGGTCGGATCCGGGAAGCGCACCTCGACCCGGCGCGCTTTCGGGCTGGCGACGTGCGGGATACGGCAAGAAGCGGAGCGGTTGCGCGAGGAGTAGGCCAGGTTGATCGGCGCTTCGAACCCCGGCACCAGCCGCTTGTAGGAATTGGTGCCCGGGTTGGTGATCGCGTTGAGCGCGCGCGCGTGCTTGATGATGCCGCCGATGTAGTAAAGCGCGAATTCGGAAAGCCCGGCATAGCCGTTGCCCGCGAACAGGTTGTTGTCGCCCTTCCACACCGACTGGTGCACGTGCATGCCCGAACCGTTGTCGCCAACCACCGGCTTCGGCATGAAGGTCGCCGTCTTCCCGTACGAATGCGCGACGTTCCAGACGGTGTATTTCAGGATCTGCATCCAGTCCGCGCGCTGGACCAGCGGAGCGAAGCGCGTGCCGATCTCGTTCTGCCCCGCCGCAGCCACCTCGTGGTGATGCACCTCGACCTCGACGCCCTGCTGCTCGAGTGCCAGGCACATCGCGTTGCGCACGTCCTGCAGCGAATCGACAGGCGGCACGGGAAAATATCCGCCCTTCGCGGGTGCGCGGTGACCCATGTTGCCCGACTCGTAGTCGATTCCCGTCGACCAGGGCGCTTCCTCGGACTTGATCTTGACGAAGGACCCTGACATGTCGACGCCCCAGGTCACGCCGTCGAAGATGAAGAACTCGGGCTCCGGTCCGAAGAACGCCACATCGCCAAGTCCCGTCGACTTTAGGTAGGCCTCGGCCCGCTTGGCGACGCCGCGCGGGCAGCGGCTGTACGGCTTGCCATCGGAAGGCTCGATGACGTCGCAGTTGACATTCAAAACCGGCTCGTCGGTGAACGGGTCCATGCGCGCGGTCCCCGGATCCGGCATCAGCAGCATGTCTGACGCCTGAATGCCTTTCCAGCCAGCGATCGACGAACCGTCGAACGCATGACCATGCTCGAATTTATCCATCGTGAAATGTTTCACCGGCACGCTCACGTGCTGTTCCTTGCCTCGCGTATCGGTGAACCGGAGGTCGACGAATTTGACCTCCTTGTCCTTGAGCATCTTCAAGACGTCATCGGGCGTCGTCGCCATCTTCAATTCTCCTGAGTGGGTAAGCTGTCATCGTGCCGAGACGCAGTTCTGATGCGCCGGCCGGACTCGCGCATTCGAGCAGTTTTCATGCCAATCGGAACCGCCGCTTTGGACCCCTAGACCGCAGTGGCGAATCGGGATTCTAACGAATCTGGCCGCACACTTTTAGTGCGCCCTGGGCCTACCCGCACCGCGCCGGTGCGGAGGCTCGCACCAAGCCCGACCACGGGGTCTGGCGCGGGGTTTCCGCGATAATACGCGGCCGAGCGCGCGATGACCCCCGACGACCCGAAAGTCACCGAGATTCTGCAAACGGCCAGGCAGCGCGCCCGTGACCTGGGTCTGCCCTACGAGGGTGCCCTGCGCCCGGCGGAGGCCTATGTGCTCATGCAGGCCGGCGCGCGTCTGGTGGACATCCGGACGCAGGCGGAGCTGTACTGGGTCGGGCGGATTCCCGGGGCTGTGCTCGTCGAGTGGAACAGCTATCCGGGTGGCGCGCTCAACCTCGAGTTCATCGACCAGTTGCGCGACTTCGTGGACCCCGAAGAAACCACGATGTTCATCTGCCGTTCGGGCGGGCGTTCGCACCACGCCGCGATCGCGGCAACCCAGGCCGGATTCCATCAGAGTTACAACGTGCTAGAGGGTTTCGAGGGCGACAAGGATCCGCAGCATCATCGCAACACACGCGGCGGCTGGCGCGTCGCGGGATTGCCCTGGGTTCAGTCCTGAACGGCACTGGAACGCGGACCCGTTTTCACGAAGACCGCGCCAACCTGATCCGCGCACATCCTGCCTAGCCGACGCTCCAGTCGACCCAGCCACCGTACGCCGTGGCGAGCACGATGATGCCGAACGCGATGCGGTACCAGGCGAACGGCCGGAAGTCGTGGTTCGCCACGTAGCGGATCAGCCAGCGGACCACCGCGAACGCGGACAGGAAGGCGGCGGCGCTGCCGACGGCGAAAAGGCCTAGATCGTGTGCGGCGAATAGCGCGCGGTGCTTGTAGAAGTCGTATGCCCCGGCGGCGATCAGCGTCGGTACTGCAAGAAAGAACGAAAACTCAGTCGCTGCGGGTCGCGACAAGCCGAAGATCATCCCGCCGATGATCGTCGAACCCGAGCGCGAGGTGCCGGGGATCAGCGCGAACGATTGCGCGATGCCGACCAGCAGCGCATCCCGCCAGGACATGTGATCGACCGCGTCCACGCGCGGCGGTTGCCTGCGATGCGCGCGGCGCTCCACCCAAAGGATGACGAGCCCTCCGGCGATGAACGCGATGGCGACCGGCACGGGTTTGAACAGTACGCGCTTGATCGCGCCGCCAAAGGCGAGACCGATGATCGCCGCCGGCATGAACGCCACCGCGAGATGCAGCCAGAAGCGCTGCGCTGCGCGCTCGCTCGCGACGCGAATCAGCGCATGCGCAAATCGATGGCGGTACTCCCAGATGATGGCCAGCATGGCGCCGGTCTGAATCACGATGTTGAACACCTTGCCGCGCTCGTCGTTGAAGCCGAGCAGATCGGCCGTCAGGATCAGGTGGCCTGTGCTCGAGATCGGCAGAAACTCGGTCAGTCCCTCGACGATGCCGAGGATCAGCGCGTGCAGGAGGGAAGCGTCCACGATCTGTCGAGGCGTCAGATCGCCGAGACGACGGGGTCAGACCCCTGTGGATGACTCAGCGTGACGACTTTCACTTGGGGGAAACTTCCGGCGCGTTATCCACAGGGGTCTGACCCCATTGTCGCAAGAAACTAAGCACGGCAGTCCACAAGGCGGGGCCATCCCCATCGTTATGCCCGGCGCCAGGCAAGATCAGCTTTTGCTTCGGACCGGCCCAGGCGTCGAACAGGCGCTCGCCGTGAATGGGCGGGATCACCTCGTCGCGTTCGGCGATCACGCACAGCAGGGGGATGCGCAGCTGCGGCGCAAGACGCAGGGACTCGAAGCGATGCTTCATCATCCAGCGCACGGGCAGAAAGGGGTAGTAGCGCTCGGCAACCGCGAGCGCGCTGTCGAACGGCGTCAACAGAACCACTCCATCGAGCGCTCGGCTCGCGGCGAGCGCCACCGCGACCCCGCTGCCCAGACTGCGACCGAACGCGAAGATGCGCGCCGATGGACCCGCCAAGGTACGCGCATGGTCGTAGAGCATGCGCGCGTCGGCGGTGAGCGCCGCCTCCGATGGGGTGCCTTCGCTTGCGCCATAGCCGCGGTAATCGAGCAGCAGCCATCCGACCCCCGGCGTCGCACCGCCGTGCGGATCGCCGATGGCCTCGAGCATTCCCGACACCTCCTCTGCATTGCCACCGAAATAGAGCACCAGCGGCGCGCCGGGGGTCGCTTGCACCTGCCAGGCATGCACCTGCTTGCCGTCGGCTGTGCGCAACGTAACGCTGGTAACTGCCGGAAACCGCGCGGCCACCGCCGCCCGGCGAGCCGGCGACAGCGGCTGCGGAAAAAACATCAGGCGGTCCTGCAGCAGATAGATGACGAGCGGCAGTGCGATTGCAATGCCGAGCGCGATCTTGAGGATCGCGGCAAGCACCGTCCGACCCGCGCCGTCCAGCAGACGACGCGCTAGACCTCGGCCTCTGCGGCCGGCGCCGGCCCGATGGCCTCTTCGACCACTTCGAGCACGCGCTGCCGCGGCTCGTTCTTCATCAGCCAGCCGACGATGCCGTGCTTGGCGGCGTCTTCCACCGTGGTCTGCTCGCTGCGCAAGCTCATCAGCATCACGATTTTTGTCTCGGCCAACCGATGCCGCATTTCAGTAATCAGGCCCACCGTGTCGGACGCGTCACGCAGGTTGCGGTCGAGCATCCACATTGCGTATGGCCAGCGCCCGAGTAGCGCGCGCGAAGTGCTCGCATCGGGCGCCATGTCGACTGCGTAGCCCGCCTTGCCGAGCACGATGGCCAGATACTCGGCCGCCACCGTGTCAGGCTCGGTGACCAGTATCCGCTGCGCGCCGCCGGTGTCCTCTTCCTCGGTCTTCATCACCGGCATCTCGAACCAGAATTCGGTGCCACCGCCCTTACGCGGATTGAAGCCGATTCTTCCCTGCATCATCTCGATCAGGCGCTTGCAGATCGCCAGTCCCAAGCCGGTCCCGCCGCGAATGCGCGAGTCGGTGGAATCGGCCTGGGCGAATCGGCCGAAGATCTTAGAGCGGAATGCTTCCGGGATTCCCGGGCCACGGTCGGCGACCACCACGCGCACGCGCCCGTCGGCAAGCGCGCAATGTACTTCCACGGTCTCGTTCGGCGGTGAAAACTTGGCCGCGTTCGAAAGCAGGTTGGTCATGATCTGCATCAGCCGCTTGCGGTCGCCGCGCACCTTCACCTTGGGTGCCTCGCCGACCATCTTCAGCGTCACCGTGAACCGGTCGGCGAACCCCTGATTCAGGCGCACCGAATCGGGCACGAATTCGTCGACCTCCACGGTTTCCGGCACCAGCACGACCCGGCCCGACTCGATCTTCTCGATGTCGAGCACCTCGTTAATCAGATCGAGCAGGCGCTGGCCGTTGCGCTCGGCAATCTCGGTCACTTCGTCCTGGTCCTTGTCGAGTTCGCCGAGCACTCCGCTGCGCAGGAGCTGCAAAGAGCCGAGGATCGAGGTCAGCGGCGTGCGCAGCTCGTGGCTCAGCGTCGAGGTGAACTCGCTGCGCATGCGCTCCGATTCCCGCTGGTGCGTGATGTCCCGACCCTGCAACACGACCGAGGTGACGTTCTCCTCCTCGTCGACGAGGGGCGTGAGGGTCCACTCGCAGGTCAATTCGAGCTCGTCTCGGCGCAGGCATCGTTCGGCGATGATCGTCGTGGGCTTGCCCGAGGCGATGAACGACTTCCACCACTTCTCGGTGCGCTCGCGGTCCTCGGGCGCGAACAGCATCGTGATCCCGTTGCGTCCGACCAGCTCGTGCGCCGCGTAGCCGAACAGGTTCTCGGCGGCGGGATTCATGTCGTGGATGGTCGCGTTCGGATCGACCTCGAACACGGCGATCGGTGCGCGCTCGGAGAACAGGCTCAGCTTGCGGTCGTAGGCTTGCACCGCCCGGTGCGCCTCGAGCAGGTCGTCGAGCTGGCTGGCGAGCTGCGCGTTGATTTCGGCGTTGTCGTCCCACAGCTTGCGATACGCCCCGCGCAGACCGTAGGCCGCCGCGAATACCCGCCCGAGCTGGTACGCAGTGAAGACGTTCGCGATATACAGAATCGGCACCGCGCCGCCCAGCACGCGGAAATTGTCGGTGCCATACGCGAACAGCACGACGTTGAACGGGATCATCGCGCCCGCCGCGTACAGTGCGTACACCCACCACACGGTCGAGAACATCGGCAGCCCGCCGGTCGCCACGAGCGCGACGACGAACGCGATGAAAATCTGCTCCTGCTCGCCGCCCGGGAAGAACACCGCCGCCGCGTAGCCCCAACCCGTGCCGAGTGCGAGCGCGCCGATTGCGGCGCGCCGCACCCAGGGCTCGGGATCGATCGCCCCCTTCGCCTTCTCGCGCCGGTAGAACCAGCCGAGCATCCAGAACCCGGCGCACAGCACCAGCACGGTCGACTGCCAGAAGACGAGGAGCGGAATCGGGCGCGTGCGCCAAAGAAACGCATCGAGCAGCAGGCTCAGCGCGATGGTCGCAACGATCGCCGGCGTGATCCGCCGGTAGAGAAAATCGCAGCGTTCGGCGAGGACTTCCGGATTGTCGGTCGACGATGCCTTGTCGACGCTGCTCTGATCGGTGTTCCCCGACGGAGCAATCAGCACGTCCACGGCTTCACGATGTGCCTCCTGCACCATCGATTTTCAAGCGGCCAGTGTGAGATTCACCCTGCCGATCTTAAGCCAGATCTGGGACAATCGCCTGATTCGTATAATTCCTTGCATTCGGCAACTTACAGTTCTTTCGTGCGGAAAAAGACCGTCCCCGTCGGCCTGCTCAAGTTCGGCATGTACGTGCATGAACTCGATCGCCCGTGGACCGACACGCCGTTCATGTTCCAGGGCTTTGTGCTTCGCAACATGGAGCAACTCGACGCTCTGAAGAAATATTGCAAATTCGTCTACGTCGACTTTGATCGCAGCGAGCTGTCGAAGGACGCGGAAAAGGCGTCGCTCGCGCAACCGGCCCAGTCGGCGAACCGCCTGCCGCCAGAGCCGAAGGTATCGGTCGAGCACGAGCTGGTTTCGGCCGGCAAGGCCTACTCCAGTTCGAAGGTGGTTCTTGAGGACGCGTTCGCCGCAGTACGCGCGGGTAAATTGCTGGAGCCCGGAAAGATGAAGGAAGCGGTCGCCGAGATCACCGACAGCGTCATGCGCAACCCGGATGCGCTGCAGCTTTTCTCGCGGCTGGAAGAAAAGGGCGAGTACACCCTCGGTCATGCGCTCGACGTCTCGGTGTACATGAGCACTTTCGGGCGTTTTCTCGAGATGGATCACGACGAGATCGTGACGCTCGGCTACCTCGGTCTGCTGCAGGACATCGGCAAGCTCAAGGTTCCGAACAACCTGATCGAAAAGCGCGACCGGCTGAATACCGAGGAGTTCGAGGAAGCGAAAAAGCACGTGCAATACTCGATCGAGCTGCTCGAGAGCACGCCGAACCTTCCCCCCGAGCTGCCTCGGTTGGCCGCACTCCATCACGAGCGCTACGACGGGAGCGGCTATCCCAATGGACTGAAGGGCGACCAGATCGGCAAGATCGGCGCGATTGCCGCGATCGTGGACACCTTCGACGCATTGACCATGAAGCGTCCGTACGCGGAGCCCGTCGCCCCCTCGGCTGCGCTGAGCATGCTCTATAAGTGGCGCGGCGCATTTTTTGACAGCACGCTCGTCGAGCAGTTCATTCGCTGCATCGGCGTGTTCCCCGTGGGCAGCGTCGTCGAGCTGAACAGCGGCGAAGTCGGCATCGTGTTCGCGCAGAACTACGAGAAGCGCCTGCAGCCGCGCGTGATGGTGATCCGCGACGCCAA
>JAJDNJ010000123.1 GCA_022340705.1 Betaproteobacteria bacterium | reverse complement strand
GCCACGCGCATCATGGAGGAGGTCGTGACCGAGCATCCGCTGGTTCTGAAGGAGCCGGCGCCGACGATCCGGCTGCACGAGCTCGGCGAGTCCTCGGTGAATTTCGTGTGCCGGCCGTGGACCAAGACCTCCGACTACTGGACCGTCTACTGGGACGTCACGCAGAAGGTCAAGGAGCGCTTCGACGCCGAAGGCATCACGATCCCGTTCCCGCAGCGCGACGTCCACCTCTACACGGTGGCCGCGAAAGAGGCCGGCTGAGCGGCGCGCTCAGAAGGCCTTGATGGTGGCGCCTCCGTCGATGACGATGTTGGCGCCGGTGACGTAGCTGCCGGCGGCGGAGGCGAGCATCACGGCGGGGCCCGCAATCTCGTCGGGCTCGCCCCAGCGACCGAGCGCCGTGGCGTCGGCCATGACCGCGAGCTGTTCCTTCTTGAACATCGTGCGCGGCAGGTCGGTGAGGATGGGGCCCGGCGAGATGCAGTTGACGGTGATGCCGTGGCGACCGAGCTCGAGGGCCTGCGCATGCGCCAGGCTGATCAGACCGCCCTTGGTGGCGCAGTACAGCGTGCGATCCGGGGCGCCGACGATGCCGAGTATCGAGGCGATGTAGACGATGCGCCCGTAGCTGCGGGCCTTCATGCCGGGCACCAGCGCCCGGGTGAGCATGACGCAGCTCGTCAGATTGAGCTCGACGATCCGGTCCCAGGCCTCGTCGGTGATTGCCTCCACCGGTTGCGGGGCGTTCGAGCCCGCGTTGTTGAACAGAATATCCACCTTGCCGAGCGTGCTGGTTGCGAACTCCGCGAGCGCGCCCACCGCGGCGCGATCGGTCATGTCCGCGACACGCGTCTCGACCCGCCCGGCCGCCTCTGCGCGGATCTCGCTTGCCGCGGCCTGCAGCTCGTCGGCGTGACGGCTGGTAATCAATATGTCCGCACCGGCACGCGCCAGGCCGGCAGCGATCGCCTTGCCGATCCCCTTGCTGCCGCCGGTGACGAGCGCCGCATGTCCGCTGAGGTCGAATGGATTACGCGTCATGGAATCCTCCCGGTTGAATTTTTGAATGTCGCTCACGGAGCCCTTGCGGCTCCGCGCCTTCCGAGCTCCCTCCGCGCCGAGTGTATCGAAATGCCGTGGGTCGGGCAGGCGTCCGCGCGACGCGCGTTCGCAATGATTCTTAAGCTGCGCTTAAGGTTCTCTCACTAGCATGGCCACGCTCGAGCCGAACCCAACAACGTCAGGAGAACAACGCCATGGACGATGCGATCCGCAAGAAACTCTCCCGCCGCAACCTGCTGAAAGGCGTCGCGCTTCTCGCCGCTGCCGCCGCCCTGCCCGGCGCGCGGGCACAGGGAAAGGCGTCCAAGGCCGCGATGAAGTACCAGGATCACCCCAAGGGCGATGCCGAGTGCAGCAAGTGCCTGCAGTGGATCCCGGGTAAGACGCCCACCGCGATGGGGACATGCAAGGTCGTCGAGGGCGAGATCAGTCCGAAGGGCTGGTGCATCGCCTACGTCAAGAAGCCGTGATGTCGTAGCGGTTGCCGCCGCCGGGGTATCGTGCCCGAGGTGGTGACTCGGGGCCGGCTCGGTGGGAAACTGCTCGCCTGAGATGGATTCGTATCGGACCCCGGATGCGGCGCGCGGCGGCCGAGCCGGCGTGACGCCAAGAGCGGTTTTTTGCGCGCTGGCCGTCGGCGCGCTGTGCGCTGCGGGCGCCGCGCTCGGCGACGATCCGCTCTCGCGCGCGCAGCTCGAGCGCAGGCAGCGCGAGGACGCGTTCACGCTCGGCGTGCAACAGTCGATGGAGCGCGGCCGCGCGGCCGCGCTCGGCGCGCACGGGCAGGGCGCGCTCGACGCGCGCCAGCGCGACCAGCGCCAGCAGCAGGACTCGCTTTTCTATCAGCAGCAGATGCAGACCTACACGCCGGTGAGCCCGCCGTTTCGCCACGCCGAGACGATGCGCGCGGAGCAGGCGCGCGAGGATCAGCTCTCGCGCTTCAGATTCGAATCGACGACCGCCCCGAAGGCCACGCCGTCCGCGCCGGCACCGGTCGTGAGCCCGACGATCGGGACCGCGCCGCTCCCGCGCGCGCCCGCAGACCCCGAATCGGTTGCGGCGATGCGCGACGCGCGTCCGGCGCAATCCGCGCCGCTCGCGACGATCCAGCGTGTCGAGCATGACGCCGATACGCTGTGGCGTGCCGCGCTGGCGGGCGAATGGAACGCAGCGCAGGGCGCCCTCGGCGAAATCCGGCGCAGCATCGACGCGCTGCGCGGCGATCGCTTTGCGGCCGACTACGCGCAAAGCGGCGGCCGCGCGGTACTGCTTTCCGCGGTCCTCGTTCGGCTCGACGACTCGCTCTCGGGTGCCGAGATCGATATCGGGGCACGTAACGCGGATGCGGTGATGAGCATCGCGAACACGCTGATGCTGACGGCGGCGGAGCTCGTGCCCGACATCACGCGCACGCCCTCGCGGCAGGCGCGCACCCAACTCAGTCCGTCATCCCCTCCGCGCGCAGCTCGCTGAACACCCGGGTCGCAACCAGCATCGCGTCGCGCACCAGCGGCGCGCCGACGTAGCCGAGCAGATGCAGGATCGCCTCGGCGAGCTCCTCCTCGCGCCAGCCCTGGCGGCGCGCCATGCGCAGATGGATCGCGAGCTCGGCCTCGCGCCCGGTCGAGGCGTCCGAGATCACGGTGACCAGCGTGCGCGTCTTGAGGTCGAGCCCGGGACGCGTCCACAGCACGCCAAACACGGTCTCGGCTGCGAGGTCGATGAACTTCTTCATCAGCGGGTCGCTGTAGGTCTTTGCCGCGACGCCGTCGACGTAGGCATCGCCAAGCAGCCTGCGGCGCATCGCGCGTCCCTTGTCCAGATCGGATTCCGACATGCCGTCCTCCCGGTGCCGTTATGAAGGACGCGACTATAGCGTCGCCTGCGCTTCAGGGCGCGAGCAAACGGAAGCGAAGCGCGATGAGATCGGCGTCGTCGAAATGGCGCTTGCCGACGAATGCGGTCGCCTGCCGGCCCCACTGGCGCATCTGCCCGGCGCTCGCGATGCCCATCGGCCAGAAGTACTCGCGCTCGGCGCGCTCGCTGCCGGCGACGAGCCCGTCGGGACCGTAGAGGCTGCGCCGCCCGCCGCCGGGCAGCGCCAGGCTGCGCAGCGCGTCCTCGTCGGCGAGCGCGAGCGGCGTGGCCGCGGCGGCGCGCTCGCGCGGCTCGGCCGCAAGCCCCTTCAGATAGTGCGTGCGCGTGGCGACGCGCAGCACGATGCGCTCGCCCGGCGCGAGCGGCGGCGCGGGGCGCGGCACGAAGGCCCATTCGATGAGCGGCTCGGGCGCGGGCTTCGCCGCGACACGCGCGGTCGGGAAGAACTGATGGAAGCAGCCGCAGGGATGGATGCTGTCGTAGACCAGCGGCGCGCCGTCGGCGGCGAGCGTCACGCGCCAGACGAGCCCGTCGATCTTGCCGGCGAGGATGTCCTCGCCCGGGCGCTCGCTGAACCAGATCGTGTAGACGAGCTGCACGCGCACGTCCTTCCCGTCGCGTGTGTACGCGAGCCGGCGGTAGACGCTCGGGCGCGCGCTGTCGATCTGCGCGACGGGGGCCCGAGTCCAGGTCGGGGCGCCCGGGTGATCGAACTCGCCGCCGGTCTCGATCTCGTACACCGGCGCGAAGCGCGCGAACAGGCGGTCGATCTCCTGCGCCGTGAAGCGCGGCACGCCGAGCGCGTCGCGCGGCGCGCGCGCGAGGAGCGCGCCGAGCTGCGCCTGGCTCAAGGGATCGCCCGCGGTCGGCGCGTAGCGTACGAGCGGCGCGGCGGGCGGGGCGCCCCGGGACGTGGCGCGAAACGCGGCGACCGTCTCGGCCTGCCAGCGCGCGACGCCGTTGGAAAACGGCAGCGCGGCGAGCGGATACAGGCCGATGACGCGCGCGGTCGGGTCGTAGTCGTCGGGCACCACGGCCTGCGCGAGCAGCCGCTCGCGCGCGGGCGCGTCGGCGAGGTTTCCTGCGGCGAGGATGGGCGCGCATCCGGCGTCGCGCGCGAGCGCGGCATCGACCCCCTCGGGGAGCGCCGCGCGCGGCAGGTTGCGGAGTTCGACTTCACGCGCGGCGCGGTCGAGCGCCCGCGCGCGCGCGAACCAGGCATCGAACGCGGCCGGATCCTGCTTCGCTTGCGGCGCGAACGACGCGGTGAAGCGATCGAGGCGCAGATAGGGATATCCGGGCAGGCGCGCGTCCTCGGCGTCGCGCACGCCGGCGCGCGCCACCTTCGCATCGAGCGCGCGGTACCACTCGGCGCAGGAGTGCAGCGCGCCATCCGGCGCCGCATGCTCGGCGCGCGGCGCCGGCGGCTGCGCAGCGCAGCCGGCGAGCAGCGCGACGGCGACGCAAGCGAGGCGAACTCGGGTATTCATCGTTTCCCGCGACTCGAACACGAACAGGATAAATCGCCGCGCTTGACCGCAGTCAAGGGTCTTGCGCGGGCGCTTGCGGATAAACTGAAGCATCGCTTGACCCGGAGACCCGCAGGGTGAACAAGCAGGCCGTCCGCGCGACGCCCAAGGGGCGCAGCGTCGATCCGCAGGCGCGCAAGGAAATCGACGCGCTGCTCGCCGCGGCACAGAAGAAAACCGGCAGCGATCCGCGCCGGCGCGACCTGCTGATCGAGAACCTGCATCGCATCCAGGACCGCTACCGCCAGCTCTCGGCTGCGCACCTCGCGGCGCTCGCCGAGGCGATGCGTCTTTCCCAGGCCGAGGTCTACGAGGTCGCGACCTTCTACCACCACTTCGACGTGGTGAAGGAGGGCGAAGCGTCTCCTGCGCCGCTTACGGTGCGGGTCTGCGATTCGATCGCCTGCGAGCTTGCCGGCGCAGGCAAGCTGCTCGAGCGCTTGCCGCAGATTCTCGGGCGCGCGGTGCGCGTGCTGCCCGCGCCCTGCGTCGGGCGTTGCGAGGTGGCGCCGGTCGCGGTCGTGCACCAGAACCCGATTGGCCAAGCGACGCCGGAGGCGGTGCGCGCCGCGGTGCAAGGCAAGAACCTCGCGTGCCCGGTGCCGCCGTACACCGACTACGCGAAATACCGCAAGTTTGGCGGCTACCGATTGATCGCCGATTGCCTCGCGGGCAAGCACAAGCGTGATGCGATCACCAAGATCATGGAGGACGCGGGGCTGCGCGGCCTCGGCGGGGCGGGATTCCCCGCCGGACGCAAGTGGCGCATCCTCGCCGGCATGCCCGCGCCGCGCCTGATGGCGGTCAACATCGACGAGGGCGAGCCCGGCACGTTCAAGGACCGCTGGTACCTTGAGCGCGACCCGCACCGCTTTCTGGAAGGCATGCTGGTCGCGGCCTGGTGCGCCGGCGTGGGCGAGATCTACATCTACCTGCGCGACGAGTACGCCGGCTGCCGGGCGCTGCTCGAGCGCGAGCTCGCGAAGCTGAAGGCGAAGCCGCCCTGCGCGCTGCCGCCGATCCATCTGCGGCGCGGGGCGGGGGCCTACATCTGCGGCGAGGAGTCGGCCATGATCGAGTCGATCGAAGGCAAGCGCGGCATGCCGCGCCTGCGCCCGCCGTACGTTGCCGAAGTCGGATTGTTCGGCTACCCGACGCTCGAGCACAACATGGAGACGGTGTTCTGGGTGCGCCAGATCGTCGAGCAGGGTGCGGCCTGGTTCGCGGCGCACGGCCGCAACGGGCGCAAAGGGCTGCGCTCGTTCTCGGTCTCGGGCCGCGTCGCGCGCCCCGGCGTGCACCTTGCGCCCGCGGGCATCACGCTGCGCGCGCTGGTCGACGAATACTGCGGCGGCATGCTCCCGGGCCACCGGCTCTACGGCTATCTGCCCGGCGGCGCCTCGGGCGGCATCCTGCCCGCCGCACTCGCCGACCTGCCGCTCGATTTCGACACCCTGCAGGCGCACGGCTGCTTCATCGGCTCGGCGGCGATCGTCGTGTTGTCGGAGAAGGACAGTGCCGCGGCTGCGGCGCGCAACCTGATGCGCTTTTTCAGGGATGAATCCTGCGGCCAGTGCACGCCCTGCCGGGTCGGCACGGCCAAAGCCCTCGATCTGATGAAGGAAAAGCGCTGGAATCGCGCCTTGCTCGAAGAGCTCTCGGGCGCGATGATGGACGCGTCGATCTGCGGATTGGGACAGGCCGCGCCCAACCCGGCGCTGAGCGTGATGAAGTATTTTGCGAAGGAGGTCGGGGGGTGAGGGGCCGCGATTTTCTGGAGGGCGTCAGTCATGCGCAGGCAGCTTTGTCTCCGTTTTTGCATCGCCTCGCAAAAAGCACGCGAGACGATGCAAAAACGGAGATCGGAATTCGCATTCGAGCGCGGGCGGGTTGGTTGAACGCCGCGTGTATTTGGGTTCAATCGATCTCCTCTTCTTGTGACGTTTCGCGTGCTTTTCCGCGAAACGTCACAAGAAGAGGAGAAAAAAGGGCCTAGGAAACTGCGATGGATCGCGTAAGCACGAAGCAGCAAGCAGCGATGCCGATCGAGTTCAAGCTCAACGGCAACACCGTCGTCGGGCGCCCGGACGAGACGATCATCGAGTGCGCCAGGCGCCACGGCGTCGAGATCCCGCATCTGTGCTACACGCCGGGCCTGCGTCCGGACGGCAACTGCCGCGCCTGCATGGTCGAGGTGAAAGGCGAGCGGGTGCTCGCGCCGTCCTGCTGCCGCGGGCCGAGCGAGGGCATGGAAGTGACGAGCGACTCGCCGCGCGCGCGCGCCTCGCAGAAGATGGTGCTCGAGCTGCTGCTCGCCGACATGCCGGCGCAGGCCTACCGGCGTGACTCCGAGCTCGCGCGCTGGGTCGAGAAGCTCGGCGTCGGTGCGCCGCGCTTCGCGGCGCGCGCGCAGCCTGGCGCCGACCTGTCGCACCCGGCAATCGCGGTGCGGCTCGATGCCTGCATCCAGTGCACCCGCTGCCTGCGCGCCTGCCGCGAGGCGCAGGTCAACGACGTCATCGGCTACGCGCAGCGCGGCGAGCATTCGAAGATCGTGTTCGACTTCGACGATCCGATGGGCGCCTCGAGCTGCGTGGCCTGCGGCGAGTGCGTGCAGGCCTGCCCGACCGGCGCGCTGATGCCGGCGCGCGAGTGGGGCCTTGCGGCGATCGACAGGACGGTGGACTCGGTCTGCCCGTTCTGCGGCGTCGGCTGCCTGCTCACCTACCATGTGAAGGGCAATCGCATCGCCTTCGTCACCGGTCAGGACGGGCCCTCGAACCACGGCCGGCTTTGCGTCAAGGGACGCTACGGCTTCGATTACGCGCACCACCCGCACCGCCTGACCAAGCCGCTGATCCGCAAGCCGGGCGTGGCGAAGGACCCGGAGCGTGCGGTCGCGCCGCAGGACTGGGATGCGGTGTTCATGGAGGCGAGCTGGGACGAGGCGCTCGCGGTCGCGGCGCGCGGGCTGCGCGAGATCCGCGAGCGCCATGGCGCCGGCGCGCTCGCCGGCTTCGGCTCGGCCAAGGGCTCGAACGAGGAGGCCTATCTCTTCCAGAAGCTGGTGCGCACGGGCTTCGGCTCGAACAACGTCGATCACTGCACGCGCCTGTGCCACGCCTCGTCGGTCGCCGCGCTGCTCGAGGGCATCGGCTCGGGCGCGGTGTCGAACCAGGTGAACGACGTGGCGAACGCCGAGCTCATCTTCGTGATCGGCGCCAACCCGACCTCCAACCACCCGGTCGCCGCGACCTGGATGAAGAATGCCGCGCAGCGCGGCGCGAAGCTGATCGTCGCCGACCCGCGGCGCACCGATCTCGCGCGCCACGCGACGCACTTCCTCCAGTTCACGCCGGACACCGACGTTGCGCTCCTCAACGCGATGATCCACACGATCGTCGACGAAGGACTGGTGAATGAGGCTTTCGTGCGCGATCGCACCAGCGGCTACGAGGCGCTGAAGGCGAACGCGAAGGCCTTCGCGCCCGAGAAGATGGCGCCGATCTGCGGGATTCCGGCGCAGACCATCCGTGAAGTCGCGCGCCTGTACGCGACCTCCAAGGGCTCGATGATCTTCTGGGGCATGGGCATCAGCCAGCATGTGCACGGCACCGACAATGCGCGCTGCCTGATCGCGCTCGCGCTGATGACCGGACAGATCGGCCGGCCGGGCACCGGACTGCATCCACTGCGCGGACAGAACAACGTGCAGGGCGCCTCCGACTCGGGGCTCATCCCGATGGTGTTTCCCGATTACCAGCGCGTCGACAACCCCGAGGCGAACGCGCGCTTCGAGAAGCTGTGGGGCGTCGCGCTCGACCGCAAGCCGGGGCTCACCGTGGTCGAGATCATCAACGCCGCATACGACCGCGCGATCAAGGGGATGTACATCATGGGCGAGAACCCGGCGATGTCCGACCCGGACGTCGCGCACGCGCGTGCTGCGCTTGCTCGGCTCGATCACCTCGTGGTGCAGGACATCTTTCTCACCGAGACCGCGGCGCTCGCCGACGTGGTGCTGCCGGCGACCGCCTGGCCGGAGAAAGTTGGAACCGTCACCAACACCGATCGCATGGTGCAGCTCGGCCGCAAGGCGCTCGAGCCGCCGGGCGAGGCGCGCGAGGACCTGTGGATCGTCAACGCACTCGCGCGTGGCCTCGGGCTCGACTGGAAATACAATCATCCGCGCCAGGTGTTCGACGAGATGCGCCGCTGCATGGACTCGATCGCCGGCATCACCTGGGAGCGACTCGAGCGCGATGCGTCGGTGACCTATCCCTGCCCGAACGAGGGTGACCCGGGCGAGCCGGTGGTGTTTCGCGAGGTCTTCCCAACCGCCACCGGACGTGCGAAGTTCGTGCCTGCGGACCTCATCCCCGCGGCCGAGCACCCCGATACCGAGTACCCGATGGTGCTGATCACCGGGCGCCAGCTCGAGCACTGGCACACCGGCGCGATCACGCGCCGCTCCGGGGTGCTCGACGCGATCGAGCCCGAGCCCACCGCGCTCGTGCATCCGCTCGATCTCGCCGCGGCGGGCGCCAGGCCGGGCGAAGTGATCAGCGTGGCCTCGCGCCGCGGCAAAATTTCGCTTTACGCGCGCGCCGACGAGGGCACGCCGCGCGGCTGCGTATTCGTGCCCTTCGCTTACTACGAGGCGGCGGCGAACCTGCTCACCAACCCGGTGCTCGATCCCTTCGGCAAAATTCCCGAGTTCAAGTACTGCGCGGTAAAACTCGAGCGCGGCGGTCCGCGCCCGGCGGACCCCGGCTACGGCAAGGGCAGCGCGCTCGCGGCGATCGAAGGCTGACGCGCCCGGCGTTGCTTGACCACCGTCAAGGGCGTGCGGGGCGCGGCGCGCCTATAGTCGCGCGACGCGCAAGGACATCGGACTAGGCAGCGAGGAACCCATGGCATCCGACATTGAGATCGCACAGGCTGCGAAACTGCAGCGCATCTCCAAGGTGGCGCTCGACAAGCTCGGCATCGCCGAAGAGCACCTCGAGCCCTACGGCCACACCAAGGCCAAGATCTCGTTCGAGTACATCGATTCGCTGCGCGAGCGCAAGGACGGCAAGCTGATCCTGGTGACGGCGATGACGCCGACGCCGGCGGGCGAGGGCAAGACGACGACCACCGTCGGCCTCGGCGACGCCCTCAACCACATCGGCAAGAAGGCGCTGATCTGCCTGCGCGAGCCCTCGCTCGGGCCGGTGTTCGGCGTGAAGGGCGGCGCCGCTGGCGGCGGCCATGCCCAGGTCGTGCCGATGGAGGACATCAACCTGCACTTCACCGGCGACTTCAATGCGGTCGGCCTGGCGAACAATCTGCTCGCCGCGATGCTCGACAACCATATCCACCACGGCAACGAGCTCGGCATCGACGTGCGCCGCGTCCAGTGGCGGCGCGTGGTCGACATGAACGACCGCGCGCTGCGCGACGTCGTCGTCTCGCTCGGCGGGCCGGGCAACGGCTATCCGCGCGAGGACGGATTCGACATCGTCGTTGCCTCCGAGGTGATGGCGATCTTCTGCCTCTCGACCTCGCTCGAGGACCTGAAAAAGCGCCTCGGCAACATCGTCGTCGGCTATACCCGCGAGCAGCAACCGGTGCGCGCGCGCGACCTGCGCGCCGACGGCGCGATGACCGTGCTGCTCAAGGACGCGCTCAAGCCGAACCTGGTGCAGACGCTGGAGAACAATCCGGCGTTCATCCACGGCGGTCCGTTCGCCAACATCGCGCACGGCTGCAACTCGGTGATGGCGACGCAGGCCGCGCTCAAGCTGGCCGATTACGTGGTCACCGAGGCGGGCTTCGGCGCCGATCTGGGCGCCGAGAAATTCGTCGACATCAAGTGCCGCAAGAGCGGCTTGCGGCCGAGCGCCGCGGTGGTGGTGGCGACCCTGCGCGCGCTCAAGTACCACGGCGGGATCGACGTGAAGAGCGTCAACGAGGAGAACGTCACCGCGGTCGAGAAGGGTCTCGCCAACCTCGAGCGCCACGTCGACAACGTGAAAAACGTCTTTGGCATCCCCTGCGTGGTGTCGATCAACCGCTTCACCTTCGACACCGAGGCCGAGATCGCCGCGGTCGAGGCGCGCATGAAGGCGCTCGGCGTGCCGGTGGTGCTCGCCAGCCACTGGGCCGAGGGCGGCAAGGGTGCGGCCGAGCTCGCCAAGATCGTGGTCGGCCTCTGCGACCAGCAATCCAAGCCGACGCTGGTCTACGAGGACGCCGATCCGCTGTGGGACAAGATCGGCAAGATCGCGCGCAAGGTCTACCGGGCCTCCGAGGTGACCGCCGACACCAAGGTACGCAACCAGATCAAGAAGCTGCAGGACGACGGCTACGGGCATTACCCGGTGTGCGTCGCCAAGACCCAATACTCGTTCTCGACCGACGCGCAGAAGCGCGGCGCGCCGGAGGGCCATGTGATCAACGTGCGCGAGGTGCGCCTCGCCGCGGGCGCCGAGTTCATCGTCATGATCTGCGGCGACATCATGACCATGCCCGGGCTGCCCAAGGTGCCTGCGGCCAACAAGATCGACCTGGTCGACGGGCGCGTAGTCGGCCTGTTCTAGACCGCGGCGCGCGGCGCCGCGCGCCTGCCGACGGAAAGGACGGAAAAGAACGCTCCGCATGGAACCGCTTGCCTCGGCTGGTCTCGTGTTCCTGGTCAGCTCGATGGCGGTGATCTACGCCGGCGTCGGGCTCGCGCGCTACGGTGACGAGCTCGCCGAGAAGACCGGCTGGGGCAAGCTTTGGGTGGGCTCGGTGCTGGTCAGCGTGGCGACCTCGCTGCCCGAGCTCACGGTCAACATCTCCGCGGTATGGCTCGAGGACGCACCCGACCTCGCGCTCGGCAACGTGTTCGGCGCGAACATGATCAACGTGTTGGTGCTCGGGATCGCGGGCCTGATCTTCGGCGTGCAGAACCTGTTCGGCGGTCAGGGCCGCGACACGCGCGCGCTCGCGCTGCTCGGCATCGGCCTGGTCGCGGTATGCACGGTCGCAGGCGCCTCGGGCGATGCGCGACTCGGCCCGACCAGTCTCGGCGGGTTGGCGATACTCGCGCTATACGTCTGGGGCATGCGCCGCGTCTACCAGCTCGGGCGCGAGCCGGCCGAGCTGGGCGACATTCCGGCGCCGAAGGGCAAGGCGCTGAAGGCCTGGGTCCTGTTCGGATTGAGCTCGGCGGTCGTGATCATCGGTGCGCGCTTCGTCGCCTCGAGCGCGGAGGATCTCGCCCGGCTGACCGGAATCAGCGCGAGCTTCATCGGCGTGCTGCTCGTGGCGATCGTCACCACGCTGCCCGAAGGATCTGTCACGGTCGCTGCTGCACTGCGCAAGTCGTACGGCATCGTTATCGGCAACGTGTACGGCAGCTGCGCGTTCAACGTCGCGATCCTGTTCTTTTCCGATCTGTTCTACCCGCGCGGGCCACTGCTCGGCGCGATGCGGCCCGAGCATTTCGCGGCTGCCGCGTCCGCGCTGCTGCTCATGGGTCTGGGCTACCTCGTGCTGCTCGGCTGCGCCGAACGCAAGTTCGCCTGGACGAGAAAGCTCGTCCTGGCGATTCCGCTGCTCTACTTCGGCGCGCTCTACCTCGTGTTCACGCTCGGTCAGCGCTAGCGTCGACCCGGGGCGACAGGACAACCGCGCGGCCGATTCTTGACCGCCGTCAAGAGCGGTTCGCGCGCGACGAACTCAGAATCCAGACGACACCGCCGATTGGCAAAGACGCCCGCGTTCCAGGTCGCAGTTTGGATTAGGATTCCAACTGCGGCCGGAGCGCAGAAGGGTGCAACGTGGCACCGGCGATGGCGATTTGGCCCAACCGGAGGAGGAGATCATGAGGACGAAGAAGCTGGGTATTGCGTTCGCGGCGGTCCTGTCGACCGCTTTCGCGGGCTGGTCGGCGAGCGTGCAGGCCTGGGAACCGACCAAGACGGTCGAATTTATCGTTCCGGCCGGCATCGGCGGCGGCGCCGGCCAGATGGCGCAGCTCATCCAGGGCGTCATTCAGAAGCACAAGCTGATGCCGACTTCGATGGTGGTCATCAGCAAGAAGGGCGGCTCCGGCGCCGAGGGCTTTCTTTACGTGAAGCACGCCAAGGGCGACCCGCACAAGATCATCATCACCCTCTCGAACCTGTTCACCACGCCGATGGCTACGGGCTCGCCGTTCAGCTGGCAGGACTACACCCCGATCGCCATGATGGCGCTCGACGAGTTTGTGTTCTGGGTGAATGCCAAGACGCCGTACATGACGCCGAACGAGTACATCAAGGCGGTCAAGGCGGCCGGCGGCAAGATGAAAATGGGCGGCACCGGCTCGAAGCAGGAAGACCAGATCATCACCGCCGCGGTCGAGCAGATTACCGGCGCGAAGTTCACCTACGTGCCCTACAGCGGCGGCGGGACGGTTTGCACGCAGCTGGTCGGCGGGCACATCGATTCGAGCGTCAACAACCCGGTGGAATGCGTCGGGCACTGGCGCGCGGGTAGCGTGCGGCCGCTGTGCGTATTCGATGAAAACAAGATGCCCTACCCCGACAAGATCGCCGGCGACAAGTCCTGGGAAGACGTTCCGACCTGCAAATCCCAGGGGCTCGACATCGAATACCTGATGCTGCGCGGCATCATGACTGCGCCCGGCGTCAGCCAGGATGCGGTCGACTACTACATCGGCGTGCTGAAGAAGGTGCGCGAGACGCCGGAGTGGAAGGAATACATGAAGAAAGGCGCCTTCAACCAGAGCTTCATGACCGGCGCCGAGTTCAAGCAGTGGCTGGCCAAGACGGCCGAGCGCCACCACGCGTTGATGGAAAAAGCCGGCTTCCTGAAAAAATAGCGTCGCGGTTGCGGGAGCGTCGTGCTGCACGGCGCTCCCGCGTCGTTTTCCGGTTTTTTGTCAGAACACGCATAAACGTCGCGCGCAGATGCAAGACTCCGATCAGCGTCATTCCCAGCGCTCGGTTGCTTCCGGCCGCGCCATGAACATTGCGGTGGCCATCGCGTTGATGGTCGTCGCGTCCATCGTGATGATTGCGAGCTATCGCCTGGGCTCCGGCTGGGCCAAGGACGTCGGCCCGGATTCGGGTTACTTCCCGTTCTACATCGGGCTGATCATGTTCATCTCCAGCGGCCTGACGCTCGTCCAGAGCATCATCGGCGGGCGGCGCGACGCGCGCGTCAGCTTCATCGCGCGCGACCAGCTGTTCAGGGTGCTGCAGGTCCTCGTTCCGATGACGATCTTCGTCGTTCTGTCGATCACCATCGGCATCTACATCTCGACGTTTCTGTTCATGAGCTTTTTCATGATCTGGCACGGGCGCTATCCGCTCTACAAGACCCTGCCGATTGCGATCGCGGTGCCGATCGTGCTGTTCATCGTGTTCGAGGTCTGGTTCCTGGTCCCGCTGCCGAAGGGGCCGTTCGAGGCCTGGCTCGGCTATTGAAGCCGGCCCTCGCCCGTCGCCCCGAGCCGATGGTCGTGACAACCATGAGCAGCGCCGCGCCGGCACGCTGCGTCGCCTGACGGGAGGCCTCGTTGGACGCGTTCCTTTCCTTGCTGCACGGCTTTGACGTGCTGCTGACGTTCAACAACCTGTTTTACATGGTGCTCGGCATCCTGTTCGGCGTCCTGCTCGGGTTCCTGCCCGGCGTCGGCGGCGCGAACGGCATCGCCATCCTGCTCCCGCTCACCTTCTCGATGGACAAGACCACCGCCATCATCATGCTGGCGGCGATCTACTGGGGCGCGCTGTTCGGCGGCTGCATCAGCGCGATCCTGTTCAATATTCCCGGCGAGCCGTGGTCGGTGGCCACGACCTTCGACGGCCATCCGCTCGCCAAGCAGGGCCGCGCCGGCGAGGCGCTGACCGCCTCGCTCACCTCGTCCTTTATCGGCGCGCTGATCGCGACCCTGGTGCTGACGTTTCTGGCGCCGATCGTCGCCAATTTCGCGCTCGATTTCGGCCCGCCGGAATATTTCGCGGTTTATCTACTCACGTTTTGCAGCTTCGTTGGCATGGGCCGGCAATCGCCGTTCAAGGTCCTCTCGGCGATGATGCTCGGCTTCGCCTTTGCCGCCGTCGGCACCGACGAAGTGACCGGCGGCGTGCGGCTCACCTTCGGCACCGAGACGCTGCTCACGGGGTTCCACTTTCTGATCGCGGTCATCGGCCTGTTCGGCATCGGCGAGATCCTGGTGACGATCGAGCACGGGCTGAATTTCGAGGGTCAGAAGGCGAAGATCAATCCCCTGGTGGTGTGGGAGACCTGGAAGAAGCTGCCCCAGTACTGGGTGACCATCATCCGCGGCACCGCGGTCGGGGTCTGGCTCGGCGTCACCCCGGGCGGGGCGACGCCCGCCTCGTTCATGAGCTATGGCCTCGCCAAGCGCTTCTCGAAAAACGGCGACAAGTTCGGCACCGGGGAACTCGAAGGCGTGGTGGCGCCGGAGACCGCGGCGCACTCGGCCGGCACGAGCGCGCTGCTGCCGATGCTGACGCTCGGCATTCCAGGCTCGCCGACCGCCGCGGTGCTGCTCGGCGGCCTGCTGATCTGGGGGCTGCAACCGGGGCCATTGCTGTTCGTCGAGCAGAAGGACTTCGTCTGGGGCCTGATCGCCTCGATCTATCTCGGCAACCTGGTCGGTCTGGTGATCGTGCTCTCGACGGTGCCGCTCTGGGCCTCGATCATGCGGGTGCCGTTCTCGATCATTGCGCCGATCGTCATCGTCGTCTGCGCCATCGGCTCCTACACGCTCTCGAACGCGCCGGCCGACCTGATCTTCATGGTCATGTTTGGGGTCATCGGATACCTGTTCAAGAAGCTCAACTATCCGCTTGCGCCGATGGTGCTCGCGATCGTTCTGGGCGGGCGCGCGGAGAACGCGTTTCGCCAATCGATGATCGGCGCGCAGGGCGACCTCTCGGTGTTCTGGTCGAACGGGCTGGTCGGCACGATCACGGCGCTCAGCATGGTCATGCTGTTCTGGCCGCTGATCCACTGGCTGTACCAGCGGTTGCGCTAGAGAGCGAACAAGGGGGCGCTGCTCCCTTGTGATTCCCCGACTTCAGACGAAACCGCTAGTGATCGCCGAGCTTCTGCTTGAGGCGCGACAGCGTCTCGGGCGAGAGGTTGAGGTAGGCCGCGAGCTCCTTTTTCGGGATGCGCCCGGCGAGCTCCGGATGCTTGCGCTCGAAGCGCAGCATGCGCCCGGGCGCATCGAGCAGGTGCAGCGTGATCGTGTGCGCCATCACCTCGGACATCAGCTTCATCACCTCGTACTCGAAGCGCACCTTGACGTCGGCGTAGCGCTCGAGGAAATTGACCCACTTGGGCATCGGCAGCTCGGCGGTGCGCACCTTGGTCACCGCGACGATCGAGTAGGGCACCGGGGTGCGCAGGCGCCAGGCCGCGTACGAGGTATCCATTTCCTGCTCGGCGGCGAAGCGCAGGATCATCTCGCGCCCTTGAGGGTTGGAGACCACGCGCTTCAACATGCCCTCGAGCACGAAGACCTGCGACATATCCTCTGCGCCCTGGCGCACGACGTGGTCGCCCTTGCGGTATTCGGCGATCGCGAGCAGCGGCTCGAGCGCGTCCCATTGCGCCGCGCTCATGTCGCGCAGCACGAGATTGCGGCGCAGCTGGAGGCGCACGCTGTTGCGCTGCGGGTGTGAACTGAGCGAATTCATGGAGCGTGACCGAGGGCCCGAATTCTAGTCCCTTGACCACCGTCAAGGCCGGGCCGCGTCGGCGATTCTTACCATAATGGTCCCCAGAAACGGCGCAGCCGCACAGCGAGGAGGCAGCCCATGGGCAACGTCGAAACCCAAGTCGCCGCGACCGGCGACGTCCAGCAGCCCGCGTCCGCAACGATGGACGGCTTTCAGCTCGTGATCGATGCGCTCAAGCTGAACGGCATCGACACGATTTATGGCCTGCCGGGCATTCCGATCACCGATCTCACGCGCCGCGCGCAGGCCGACGGCATGCGCGTGCTGTCGTTCCGTCACGAGCAGAGCGCGGGCTACGCGGCGTCGATCGCCGGATTCCTCACGCAGAAGCCGGGGATCTGCCTCACGGTGTCCGCGCCCGGCTTCCTCAATGGCCTTAATGCGCTCGCGCACGCGACGACCAACTGCTTCCCGATGATCCTGATCAGCGGCTCGAGCGAGCGCGAGATCGTCGACCTGCAGCAGGGCGACTACGAGGAGATGGACCAGCTCGCGATCGCCAAGCCGCTCGCCAAGGCCGCTTACCGCGTGCTGCATGCCGAGGACATCGGCGTGGGCATCGCGCGCGCGATTCGCGCCGCGGTCTCCGGCCGCCCCGGCGGCGTCTACCTCGATCTGCCCGGCAAGCTGTTCGCGCAGGGCCTGGAGGCGGCGGCAGGCCGGAACTCGCTTATCCAGGTGGTCGACCCGGCGCCGCGTCAGATTCCCGCCCCGGATTCGGTGCAGCGTGCACTCGCGCTGCTCAAGGGCGCGAACAAGCCGCTCATCATTCTCGGCAAAGGCGCGGCCTATGCGCAGGCCGACGCCGAGATCCGCGCGCTGATCGAGAAGACCGGCATTCCCTACCTGCCGATGTCGATGGCCAAAGGGCTGCTGCCCGATACGCACGAGCAGTGCGCGTCGGCCGCGCGCTCCTTCGTGCTGCCGGGCGCCGACGTGGTGATGCTGATCGGCGCGCGCCTCAACTGGCTGCTGTCGCACGGCAAGGGCAAGACCTGGGGTGGCAAGAGCGCGAAGGCCTGGGGCGGGCAACAATTCGTCCAGGTCGACATCTCCCCGCAGGAGGCCGACAGCAACGTGCGCATCGATGCGCCGGTGGTCGGCGATATCGGTTCCTGTGTGGCGGCGCTGCTCGCCGGCATCGACAAGGGCTGGCCGAAGCCGCCGGCCGAATGGCTCAAGGCGATCCACGACAAGAAGACCGCCAACGTCGCCAAGATGACCGACACCCTGGCGAAGAATCCCTCGCCGATGAACTTCCACAGCGCGCTCAACGTGGTGCGCGACATCGTCAAGGCGAACCCGGATGCGATGTTGGTCAACGAGGGCGCCAACGCGCTCGATTTCACACGCAGCATCGTCGACATGTACAAGCCGCGCAAGCGCATCGACGTCGGTACCTGGGGCATCATGGGCATTGGCATGGGCTACTGCGTCGCGGCCGCGGTGACCACGAAGCAGCCCGTGATCGCGGTCGAAGGCGACAGTGCGTTCGGCTTCTCGGGCATGGAGGTCGAAACGATCTGCCGCTACAAGCTGCCGGTGTGCATCGTGATTCTCAACAACAACGGCGTGTATAAGGGCACCGACCTGGATCCCACGGGCCGCGATCCCGCGCCGACCGTCTTCGTCAAGGGCGCGCGCTACGAGATGCTGATGCAGGCCTTCGGCGGCGTCGGCGTGCGGGCGACGACTCCGGCCGAGCTGCGCAGCGCGATGGAAGACGCGCTGCGCTCGGGCGAGCCGACGCTGATCAACGCGGTGATCGACGAGACCGCGGGCACCGAGAGCGGGCGCATCACCGCGCTCAATCCGACGGCGAAGAAGAAGTAACCGCGCAAGACTGGAGATTGAAATGGAAGCACTCAAAGGCGTACGCATCCTCGACATGACCCACGTTCAGGCCGGGCCGACCTGCTCGCAGCTGCTCGCCTGGATGGGCGCCGACGTGATCAAGTTCGAGAACCCGTCGGGCGACGCGACGCGCGGCCAGCTGCGCGACGTGCCGAACGCCGACAGCCTGTACTTCACGATGCTGAACTGCAACAAGCGCTCGATCACGGTCAACATGAAGACTGCCGAGGGCAAGCAGGTGTTCGTCGACCTGCTCAAGACCTGCCACATGATCATGGAGAACTTCGGCCCGGGCGTGCTCGATCGCTTCGGCTTTCCCTGGGAAAAGATCCGCGAGATCAATCCGAAGATCGTGATGGGCTCGATCAAGGGCTTCGGCTCGAGCGGACCCTATGCCGACTTCAAGGCCTACGAGAACGTCGCCCAGGCGATGGGCGGCGCGATGAGCACCACCGGCGTGCCCGACGGCCCGCCCTTCGTCACGGGCGCGCAGATCGGCGACTCGGGCACCGGCCTGCACTTGGCGATCGGGCTGCTCGCCGCGCTGCGCCAGGCCGAGCATACCGGCAAGGGCCAGTACGTCGAGGTGGCGATGATGGACGGCGTGATGAACCTGTGCCGCGTCAAATTCCGCGATCACCAGCGCCTGACGCGCGGCGAGCTGTCGGAGTACTCGGTGCCGACCTACAAGGGCATGGGCGAAGTGCCGCGTGCGGGCAACGATTCCGGCGGCGGCCAGCTCGGCAATGCGATTCATTGCAAGCCGCACGGGGCGAACGACTGGCTCTACATCGTCGTGCAGGAGGCGGTATGGAAGCCGCTTGCCGAGCGCATCGGGCCCGAGCTGGGGATGCCGGATCTGGCCAGCGACCCGCACTTCGCAACCATCGGCGAGCGGCGCAAGAACCAGCAGCTGATGTGGACGCTGATCAACAAGTACGCCGAGCAGCACGGCAAGCGCGAACTGATGGGAATCCTGAACGCGCTCGATGTACCCTGCGGGCCGATCATGTCGACCGAGGACCTTGCCAACGACGAGCATGTGCGCGGGCGCGATATGTGGGTCGAGCTCGACCATCCCCAGCGCGGCACCTGGTACAACGTCGGCATGCCGATCAAGCTGTCCGACTCGCCGGCGGTGATCAAGCGCTCGCCGCTGCTCGGCGAGCATACCGAGGAGATCCTCAAGGAGGTGCTCGGGTACGACGGGGCGAAGATCAGCGCGCTGAAGCAGGCGGGCGCGTTCTCGGTTCCGCCGAAAAAGGCAGCCTAACGATGAAACTCGCGATCGTCGGTCAGCAAGATTTCGGCAAGTCAGTCCTCGAGGCGTTCCTCGAGCGTGGCGACGAGGTCGCCGGCGTGTTCTGCGCGCCCGAGAAGCCGGGCGCACGACCCGATGCGCTCAAGACCGCGGCCGAAGCCAAGGGCGTGAAGCTGTTCCAGTTTGCCTCGCTCAAGAGCGACGAGGCGAAAGCGGCGATGAAGAGCCTCGATGCCGATCTCGGCATCATGGCGTTCGTGCTGCAGTTCGCGCCGCAGGACTTCGTCAACATACCGCGCCTCGGCACGATCCAGTACCACCCCTCGCTGCTGCCGAAGTACCGCGGACCGTCTTCGATCAACTGGCCGATCATTCGCGGCGACGCGAAGACCGGGCTGACCATTTTCCGCCCGACCGACGGCCTCGACGAGGGCCCGGTCGTGCTGCAGAAGGAGACCGTGATCGGCCCCGACGATACGCTCGGTACGGTGTACTTCGATCGCCTGTTTCCGATGGGCGTGGCCGCGATGCTCGAAGCCGCCGACCTGGTGTTCGCGGGCAAGCATCGCGAGCTGACTCAGGACGAGGCGCAGGCGAGCTACGAGGGCTGGTGCCGCAAGGCCGAGGCGCGCATCAACTGGGCGAACCACGTTGATTTCGTCTACAACCTGATCCGCGGCTGCAATCCCGCGCCCGGTGCCTGGACCACGCTCGCCGGCACCGAGCTGCAGATCTTCGATGCGCGCAAGATCCCGGTGCGAACCTTCGGCGCGGTGCGCGGCAAGATCGGCGAGATCGTCGAGGCGGGCAAGGACAGCTTCCAGGTGACGGCGCAGGGTGGGCGTATCGAGGTGCTGCGCGCCAAGCTGGGCGACGGCAAGAAGGTCGGCGCCGGCGAGCTGCTCGCCTCAGGGTCACTCAAGCCGGGCGCAATCCTGGGCAGCTGAGGTCCAGGTCCCGGCGCGTGACGCATGTCACGCGCCGTACGCGTTGCGCCGCAGTAACGCACGCAAGTCGTTGACGCTCTTACATTTGACTGTAAGAATGCGGCTTAGTCTCCTGTTTTAAGAGACGTTACCGGGCACTCGAAGCGTCGGGTGAGGGGCCGGACTATGCGCCAGCAGTGCTGGCGTAGAATTTTTCTTCGCCATCCGACGCTAGAGAACGACAAGAACGGACAAGCCTGATCGATGAAATCCGGCTTCTGGAAAACCGACTGGTTCCTCGGGCTTGTCGTGGTAATCGTGATGCTCGCGGCGAGCAACAGCGAGCTTCTGCAAAGTCTCGAGCGCAAGGCCTACGACCTCGGCGTGGCCGCGAGCACGCGCACGCCCTCCGAGCGCATCGCGGTGATCGCGATCGACGACACCAGCATCGCGAACATCGGTCGCTGGCCCTGGCCACGCGACGTGATGGCGAAGATGATCGATCTGCTCGCGGGCGCGAAGGCCAAGGTGATCGGCAACACCGTCCTGTTCACCGAGCCGCAGGTCGACCCCGGCTACCGCTACATCGCGAAGGCGCTCGAGCTCGCCGAGCAGGGCTCGGGCGCGGGCAGTGCGCCGATGGTCGCGCTGCTCAGGGAGGCCGAGCAGGCGCTCAACACCGATCGCAAGCTTGCGGAAAGCGAGAAAAAGGCGGGCAACGTGGTGCTGCCGATGGTGTTCACGCTCGGCGAGCCGCGCGGCCGGCCCGACAAGCCGCCGCCCGATTACGTGCAGCAGAACGCGGTCGCCGCAGTCGGCGGCGAGTTGCCGCCGCTACCGACCTCGGCGGTGCTCGCGCCGGTCGGCGACATCGGGCGCAACGCGATCGCGCTCGGGCACCTCAACACGGTGGCCGACATCGACGGCGGGATCCGCACCGAGCCGCTCGCGCTGCAGTACTTCGACCAGTACTACCCGTCGTTGTCGATGATGATCGCGGCCAAGAGCCTCAATCTGGGGCCGGCGGACATCAAGCTCATCCTCGGCGACAGCGTTTCGCTTGGCCGCCTGCGCATCGCAACCGACCCGGCGCTGCAGATGTACACGTACTTCTACAAGGACGTGGACGGGCGCCCGGCATTCCAGGTCGACTCGTTCTACGACGTGCTGAGCGGCAAGATCCCGGCGGCGAAGTACCGCGACAAGATCGTGCTGATCGGCGCGACCGCGGCCGGCGTCGGCTTGACCTCGGTGACACCGGTCTCGCCCGCGATGCCGCCGGTGATGGTGCTCGCGCACACGGTGTCCTCGATCCTGCAGGAGCATTTCTTCGTCGTCCCGGCCTGGGCCCGGCTGGCCGAGATTGGCGTACTGGCGCTGATCGCGATTTATCTGATCGTATTGCTGCCGCGGCTCAAGGCATCGCATGCCGCGGCGCTCACCGCGGGCCTGCTCCTCGTCCTGCTCGCCACGCAGTTCGGCCTGCTGACGATGCGCGCGACCTGGCTGCAGCTGATGCTGCCAGCGACGCTTCTGCTCGTCGGCCATCTGGCGCTGATCTCGAAGCGCTTCATCGTGACCGAGCGCGCCAAGCTGCGCTCGGACGAAAGCTCGGCTGAATCCAACCGGCTGCTCGGTCTCGCGCTGCAGGGCCAGGGGCGGCTCGACGAGGCCTGGGACAAGTTCCGCCAGGTGCCGCTCGCCGACGCGGTGCTCGACAACCTGTACAACCTCGCGCTCGACTTCGAGCGCAAGCGCCAGTTCAACAAGGCCGAGGCGGTGTTCCGCCACATGCACGCCTTCAATCCGAAGTTCCGCGATCTCGAAACGCGCCTGTCGCGTGCGCAGAAGCTCTCCGAGACGGTCATGCTTGGCGGCAGCGGTGGGCATCCGGGCGGCACGCTGGCGCTCGACGCGGGCGAGAAGCCGATGCTCGGGCGCTACCAGGTCGAAAAGGAGCTCGGCAAGGGCGCGATGGGCGTG
>JAJDNJ010000118.1 GCA_022340705.1 Betaproteobacteria bacterium | reverse complement strand
CTGTCATCGGCCTGCGCTACGAGACGACCCCGGAGCAGCTGCGCTACATCCTCGTCAAGCTGCGCGAAATGCTTCTCGGCCACCCTCGCGTGCACCCCGATCCGGCGCGCGCGCGGTTCATCGGCTTCGGCGCATCCTCGCTCGACATCGAGATCTTCGCCTACGTCATGACCTCGGACTGGAGCGCGTTCCTCGGCATCCGCGAGGACATCCTGCTGCGCGTCATGGACATCATCGAGCAGGGCGGTTCGGCGATCGCGTTTCCGTCTCGCACGCTGTACCTCGGCCGAGACCGCGCTGCCGACGACGACAGCGTGCGGGCGGCGGAAGCGAGCGTGCGCGCCTGGCGCGAAGAGGGCGCGCTGCCCATGCCGAACTTTTCCGCCGATCAGGCGCGCCGAATTCGCGGCACGGTCTTGTATCCGCCGCCGGGTTCCCCCGACGCCTCGCCGATCGCGACGGCCGTGGCGCCCCCGGCCGAGGATCTGATCGCGCCGGCATCGAGCAGGGACGACGCCGGCAGGAACCCGCGTTAGGTCGGCAGAAACTCGGCCAGCGCGCGATCGAAGGCCTGCGGCTGCTCGATGTTCGACAGGTGCGCGGCCGCAGGCAGGATGTCGAGCCGCGAGCCGGGCGCGTTTTCGTGGATCGCCTGCGACATCGCGACCGGCGTGCCCTGGTCGTCGGCGCCGACGATGATCTGGATCGGCACCTTGATCTCTTTCAGCCGGTCGGTGAGGTTGAGCTTCGGAATCGCGCGGCAGCAGCCGACGTAGCCGGGTACCGGCGTGTCGGCGATCAGCTTGCCGATGCGCTCCATCGTCTCCGGATGCGCACTGCGGTACGGCGCGGTGAACCAGCGCTCGAGCGTCGGCTTGACCAGCGGCTGCATGCCCTGCGTCTGCGCGACCTTGATGCGCTCCTCCCACAGCGGCCCGACCTCGGGCGGGATGCGGCTCGAGGTGTCCGCGAGCACCAGGGTCTGCAGGATGCCGGGGTACTTGAGCGCGAAGGTCTGGCCGATCATGCCGCCCATCGACAGGCCGCAGTAGTGGGTCTTGGCAATCTTCAAATGGTCGAGCAGGCCCTTCAGGTCGTCGGCGAGCTGCTCGAGTGTGTAGTCGCCCGCCGGTGCGCCGCTGTTGCCATGGCCGCGCGTGTCGTAGGCGAGGATGCGGTAGCGGTCCTTGAACGAGGCGATCTGCTCGTCCCACATGCGCACGCTGCAGGCGAGCGAGTGGCTCAGCGTGAGCCAGGGCGCGCCCTCCTTGCCGTGGAGCTCGTAGTAGACATCGATGTCGTTGACCTTGGCCTTCATGAGCGCTCTCCTCCGATCGCAGGATTCATTCAAATGGTCTCGACCACCAGCGGCACGCGCATTTCGTCCTCGCTCGTGCCGCCGTGGTTGCCGATATGCCGATGGCGGGCCTCGCCCGGCGTCCGATCCTTGATCGTATACCGCCCGTTCATCACCAGGGTGACGTCGCCAATCCGCTCTGCGAGCCGCGGATGCGGCGTGCCGGGGCCGAACCAGCCCTCGTCGACGAGCGTCCGGCTCGGGCGCACGCTGGCGCGCTCGCCGAGCCAGTCCGCGGCGCGCTGCATGAATTCCGCGATGCGCCCTTCCTGCACGTAGCAGTAGGCGACGCGCGGCTCCCCGCAGAGCGGATAGCGCAGCAGCGCGCAAAGCTCCGGCGCGTCGGCGAGCTCGAGCGATTCCTCCGGCGCAGAGTCGATGAAGCCGTGGTCGGCGGTCGCGATCACCACGCTTTCGGTGCCGGCGAGCCGTTCGAGCAGCTCGCCGAACGCGCGGTCGAAGGCGGCGAGCTGGGCGAGCGCCGCCGGGCTCTCGCGGCCGTGCTGGTGCGAGGTTGAATCGTAATCGGGCCAGTAGGCGTAGACGAGCTTGCGTTCGTCGCCCGATTTCACCGCCGCCTCGGCCTCGGCGACGAAGCCCTCGAGGCTCGTGTAGGGCCGGCGCTCCGCGCGCCCGCAGTGATAGAGGTTGTAATCCGAATTGACGATGCTCTGCGGGGTGACCACGATCGCGCGCGTGGCGAGCACGTCGAACAGCGAGCCGGATGCGAACGCGCGCCCGGGCGTGAGGCCGCGCGCGCGGAGCGAACGCTTGTCGCCGCGCGAGACGAAGGGCAGCGGCGCGCCGACGCAGCCCGCCGCGCCGAAGTACGTGAACCAGCCGGTCAGGCCGTGCTCGAGCGGCGCCCAGCCGGTATAGCTGGTGGTGATCGCACTCGCCGTGGTCGAAGGAAACACCGAGGTGATCGAGCCCAGTCGCCGGCGGTGCAGCTCGCCGCCGCCGGCGTGGCGCGCGAGCAGCGCATCGCCCAGCCCATCGACGATCACCAGCACGACGTTGCGCGCCTCCGCCAGGCGCGCCGGCGGCAGCGCGGCGAGCGGCGCATGGCGTGGCGCTGCGCCGCAGGCCGCGGCCAGCGAGGCCATCAGGTTGAGCAGGCTTGCGCCGCGGTAGTCGGGCAGCATCGTCCCGTGAGGGCGAAATCGAGTGACCGCGCCATTTTCCGATAAAATGCCCGCGACCATTCCGCCGAGGTTCCCGCCATGCGGCACGAAGTGCACGTACACGCCGATATTCCCATTCTCGAAGGGGTTTCCCGCAAGCAGCTCGAGCAGGCGCTCGGGCCCTGGCTCGAATACCTCGATGCCGAGAACATGAGCGATGTCAAGAGCCTCGAGCCGAACGAGCCGGGGATCCAGTACGAGGACAAGGAGCTGATGCTCCATCTGTGCTGGACCGGCGAGATCGGGCGCAGCTTTCACCGCGCGCTCGAGGAGTCGCTCGACAATCTCGGTCACTACTGCTACGAGGCGGCCGAGGTCGACCTCACCCTGTACCACGACAGTGGCGATCAGGAGTCGCGTCTGCTATTCGTCGGGCCGACCGCGCAGGCGATCCACGAGGCGCAGCGCCGCTGCATGCTCGAGGACGTGACCGCGCTGCTCGAGCGCCAGTTCGACAAGGAGTCGACCGCCGAGGTCCTCACCCTGGTGAACGAGCTGTTCGATCGCCAGTGGAAAGAACGCACCACCGAAGGCAAGCAGCCCTCGGAGCGGGCGTTCGAAGCCTACACCCGGCCGTCGCGGAAGAATCTGCACTGAGGCGGGTGGCACTGCAGGATTCTGCCGCGTCGCGGATTTAGAGCTTCTTTTGTCTCGTGATTTCGATACGCTGCACGGTAAGGCTGTGCAGCGTGTCGAAATCACGAGATGTTGAATCCTTCGCGGGTCGCCCGAAGCTCGGGTTCGGGGTGAGGGTCCACGAGGCGATCCACCATTCGCACCACGCCGACGAGTAGCCATGCCAGGCCCCAAATACCCCGGCTTCGACACCCTCGCACTGCACGCCGGGCACACGCCGGATGCGACTTTCGGCGCGCGCGCGGTGCCGATCTACGCGACCACATCCTACGTGTTCCGCGACAGCGAGCACGCGGCGTCGCTCTTCAACATGGAGCGCGCAGGCCATGTGTACTCGCGCATCTCCAACCCGACGGTGGCGGTGCTCGAGGAGCGCGTTGCGGCGCTGGAAGGCGGCGTCGGCGCGATCGCGACGGCCTCCGGCCAGGCGGCGCTGCACCTGGCGGTGGCCACACTGATGGATGCGGGCAGTCACATCGTCGCCTCGAACTCGCTCTACGGCGGCTCGCACAACCTGCTCGGCTATACGCTCAGGCGCTTCGGCATCGAGACGACCTTCGTCGATCCGCGCGAGCCGGAAAACTTTCGCCGTGCGCTGCGCGACAACACGCGTCTCGTGTTCGGCGAGACGCTGGGCAACCCGGGGCTCGACGTGCTCGACATCCCCGCGGTGGCGGCGATCGCGCACAACGCCGGGCTGCCGCTGCTGGTCGACTCGACCTTCACCACGCCCTGGCTGATGAAGCCCTTCGCGCACGGCGCGGACCTGCTTTATCACTCGGCGACCAAGTTTCTCGGCGGGCACGGTGTGGCGATCGGCGGCGTGCTGGTCGACTCGGGCCGCTTCGACTGGGAAACGAGCGGCAAGTTTCCCCAGCTGACCGAACCCTACGCCGGATTCCACGGCATGGACTTCGAGGAAGAGTCGGGCACGCGGGCGTTTCTCTTGCGCGCGCGCCGGGAAGGCCTGAGGGATTTCGGCGCCTGCATGGCGCCGATGACCGCGTTCCAGATCCTGCAGGGCATCGAGACGCTGCACCTGCGCATGCCGCGCCATATCGAGAACACGCGCAAGGTGGTCGCCTTTCTCGCGGCGCACGAGATGGTCGATTCGGTCGGCTATCCGGAGCTGCCGACACACCCGGATCACGCGCTCGCCGGGCGGCTCCTGCCGCGCGGCGCGGGCGCGGTGTTTTCCTTCGACATGAAGGGGGGACGCGAGGCCGGGCGGCGCTTCATCGAGAGCCTGCGCGTGTTCTCGCACCTCGCGAACGTGGGCGACGCGAAATCGCTCGTCATCCACCCGGCGTCGACCACGCATTACCGCATGTCGGACGCGGACCTGGAAAAGGCCGGCATCGGACCGGGCACCGTGCGCCTGTCGGTGGGGCTCGAGGACGCCGACGATCTGACCGAGGACCTCGGTCGCGCGCTCGCCGCGGCCAAGCGCGGCCTGAAGGCGGGCTGATGGACTTCGCGGTCGACGGCAGGAAAGCCTTTGCCTATACGGCGGCGCACGCCATCGACGCGGCGAAGCCGACGATCGCGTTCGTGCATGGCGCCGGACTCGACCACAGCTGGTTCGGGCTGCAGAGCCGCTATTTCGGCTATCACGGCTTCAATGTGCTTGCCGTCGACCTGCCGGGGCACGGACGCTCTGAGGGGCCGCCGCTGGAGAGCGTCGAGGCGATGGCCGAGTGGGTCGTCCGGCTGCTCGATGCGGCGAAGATCGACCGTGCGGCACTGGTCGGCCATTCGATGGGCGCGCTGACCGTGCTCGAATGCGCGGCGCGCCATCCCGGGCGCGTCACGCGCATTGCGCTGCTCGGCATGGCGTACCCGATGAAGGTGAGCGAGGCCTTCCTCGAGGCCGCGCGCAGGAACGAGCAGGCCGCCTACGACATGGACACCATCTGGGGCCACGCCCCGCAGGTTCCGCTCGGCGCCAATCCGAATCCGGGCATGTGGATGTACGGCGACAACCTCGCGCGCCTGGCGCGGCTCGCGCCGAACGTGCTCTACACCGGCCTGAAGGCCTGCAACGACTACGCGGGCGGCGAGGCGAGCGCGGCAAAGCTAGACTGCCCGGTGCTTTTCCTCGTCGGCAGCCGGGATCTGATGACTCCGCCGCGCGTCGCGGCCGCGTTCGTCAAGGCGTTCAAGTCGGCCCAGACAGTGCTGCTGCCGCCTTCGGGCCACTCGCTGATGGCCGAGGCGCCGGACGCCACGCTCGATGCGCTGATCGATTTTCTGTCCACCGGGACCACGCCGTGACCCCGCCGCAGCGCATCGCGCGCCTGACCGGGCGCGACGCCTTTCTCAAGCTCCTGGTGGACGAGGGCGTCACGCACCTCTTCGGCAATCCGGGCACGACCGAGCTCGCGATCATGGAGGCGGTGCCGGGCACGCCGGAGCTGAACTACGTGCTCGGCACCCAGGAGGCGGTGGTGGTCGGCATGGCCGACGGCTTTGCGCGCGCCTCGGGGCGCCTCGCGGCGGTGAGCCTGCACGTCGCACCGGGTCTCGGCAACGCGATGGGCGCGCTCTACAACGCGAAGTTCTCGGGCTCGCCGCTGATCGTGACCTGCGGTCAGCAGGAACAGGGCCACGGCCTGCTCGAGCCGCTGCTCTACGACCCGCTGGTGCCGATCGCGGCACCGATGGTGAAGTGGGCAATCGAAGCCACGCGCGTCGAGGACCTGCCGCGCATCCTGCGCCGCGCGGCGAAGGTGGCGCTGACGCCGCCGACCGGTCCCGTGTTCGTCAGCCTGCCGGGCGACGTGCTCGACGCCGAGGCCGATCTCCACCTCGGGCATCCGACGCGCGTCGAGGCGGCGACCCGGCCGTCGGACGAGGCGCTCGAGCGGCTCGCCGCGCGCTTGCGCGCCGCCAAACGCCCGGTGATCGTCGCCGGGCACGAGCTCGCGACGCGCGACGCGTTCGCCGAGGCGGCGATGCTGGCCGAGATGCTCGGCGCCGCCGTCTACCAGCAGTCGGTGCCGTATGCGGCAACCTTTCCGAGCGAGCATCCGCTGTACATGGGCGCGTTTACCCGCAGCCAGAAGCAGGTGCGCGCGACGCTCGAGGACTACGACCTGCTCGTCTGCCTCGGCGCCGACCTGCTGCGCATGTCGGTGCACAGTCCGCTTTCGCCGCTGCCCGAGACGCTGCCGGTGATCCACATCAGCGAGCGCGACTGGGAGCTCGGCAAGAACTATCCGACCGAGCTCGCGATCCGCGCCGACGTCAAGCAGACGCTCGCCGCGCTCATGCCCAGGCTGTCTGCCGCGCGCACGCCGCAGTACTCGGGCGAGGCGGCCGCGCGCGCCGCGGCGCTCGCGCCGAGGAACTGGAGCGCGCAGCGCGACAAGCTGCGCGTCGAGGCGTTGATGGCCGCCGAGACCACGCCGGTCGACCCGCGCTTCCTCATGCTGCGCATCGCCGAATCGATCCCGCCGGACGCGGTGGTGGTGGAGGAGGCGCTGACCTCGGCCAACACCCTGCCCGGGGTGCTGCCGCTGCGCGATCGCCACAGCTTCTATGGCCTGGCGAGCGGGGGTCTCGGCTTCGGCGTGCCGGGCGCCGCGGGCGTCAGCCTTGCGCTGCCGGGACGGCCGGTGGT
>JAJDNJ010000109.1 GCA_022340705.1 Betaproteobacteria bacterium | reverse complement strand
GTGGGGCGTGCCTCTAGCCGCTTGAGGCCGATCTCCACGCCGCAGCTGTCGCAGTACCCGTACTCGTTGGCATCGATGCGCCCGATGGTCTCGTCGATCTTCTTGATCAGCTTGCGCTCCCGATCCCGGTTGCGCAACTCGAGGGCGATATCGGATTCCTGGCTCGCCCGGTCGTTGGGGTCGGCGAAAACCGTCGCCTCGTCCTGCATGGTATGCACCGTGCGGTCGATCTCCTCGGACAGCTCAGCCTTGAGCTGCTCCAGGATCTTGCGGAAGTGCGTGCGCTGCCGAGCGTTCATGTACTCCTCGCCCTTCTTCGCAACGTACATTGGTACGCCCTTCTTTGGGGCTTGTGCTGCCATTCGAGTCGCGCCCTCGTTTGGAAAAGGCGCTTTGTAGCAGAAACCCCCCTCCTGGGCAAGCTGTAAAGGTGCCCTGAAGTCCCTATTTTTCACATACTTGCGTTGCTGTCGGGCACCCTCAGGAGTATCATTGGCCGCCTTTCTCGGGGTGTGGCGCAGCCTGGTAGCGCGCTTGCTTTGGGAGCAAGATGTCGGGAGTTCGAATCTCTCCACCCCGACCAAAATTCGAGTGCGCCGAATCCGGGCTGCCCGTAGCTCAACCGGATAGAGCACCAGCCTTCTAAGCTGGGGGTTGTGGGTTCGAGTCCCGCCGGGCAGGCCAAGCCGCGGGACGAGGCGCGCAGGTTCACCAGCGGTGGCGGTAGCTCAAAGGTAGAGTCCCGGATTGTGATTCCGGTTGTTGGGGGTTCGAGTCCCCTCCGCCACCCCACTCATAGTCCACCGGGGTCGATGGCGATCGAGCGCGAGCTTAAATTCCATCTTCCGGCGCACCATTCCGCGGCCGAGGTCTGGGCGTTACTCGAAGCAAAACCGCGCCGGCGCCGACTCGTCGCGACCTACCTCGATACCGAAAAGGGCGCGCTGCGCAAGGCGCAGGCGGCATTGCGTCTGCGCCGCAGCGGCGGCAGCTGGCTGCAGTGTGTCAAGGCCGAGCCGTCGACTGGCGCAGTCCTGCTCGGCCGCAGCGAATGGGAGCTTGCGGCGCGCGGCGGGCGGCTCAAGATCGACGCATTCCCGCTCGACGAGATCCGCACGAGCACCGGGATCGATCTCGCGACGCTGGAGGAACGATTACGGCCCGTATTCGCCACCGAATTCGATCGCGCCGTGGTCGAGCAGAACCTGCCCGGCGCGCGAGCCGAAGTGGCGTTGGACCGCGGCGTGATTTCGGCCGGAACACGGCGAGAGCCGCTGCGTGAGGTCGAGTTCGAACTGCTCGAGGGAGACTTTCTCGCTCTGCTCAAGTGGATTCGAGGGATCATCCCCGTCCTCGACCTGGCGCTCGAGGTGCGTAGCAAGGCGGAGCGCGGGTATCGGCTCGCGGCAGGGGAACGATCGCAGCCGATAAAGGCACGCCGCCCGCGCGTCGATCAGCAAGGCGCCGTGCGTGACGCGATTGCGCCGGTGGTCGGTGTCTGCGTCATGCAGGTCGCGGCGAACGCGGCGGGTGCGGCCGCGTCGCGGGATCCCGAGTACCTTCATCAGCTGCGCGTGGGCTTGCGCCGGTTGCGCTCCGCACTGCGCGTGTTTCGCGAGCTGTCGCAGGCGGAGAGCACGCAGGCGCTTGTCGATCGCCTGCGTGCGGTGCTGCCGCCGCTCGGCGTGGCGCGCGATTGGGACGTGGTGACCGAGCTACTGGAACAACGCATCGCGCCGGCCGCCGCAGGCAGCGTCGATATCGCGCCGACGCTGCGCTGGGCCAAACGACGGCGCGCGAAGGCGAGGCGCGAGGCGCGGGGGGTCGCGGCGTCGAGCGCGTTTCAACAGCTGCTGATCGATGCAATGATCTGGGCGGAAACCGCGCGCCGAGGTGATGTCCCCGCGGTTGCGACTGTCGAACCGGTGCCGACGCTCTCGGCCTTCGCCAGGAGTGCAGTGGCGCGGCTGGCGCGCCGGGCAGAGCGGGCGGCGAGCGGGAAAGAGTGGACGGACGCCGCCGCGCGCCACCGCGTGCGGATTCGCCTCAAGCGCTTGCGCTACGTGTGCGAGTTCTTCGCCGACTGTTTCAAGCGCAAGCGCGTACGGCGCTATCTGGAGCATCTCGAGGGCCTGCAAGACCTGCTCGGCGAGCTCAACGATCTGGCAACGGCGCGGCGCCTGCTGGCCGATCCGGATCTAGCCGGGCGCGGCGTACAGAGCGCGTTCGTGATGGGCTGGATCAGCGCGCGCGAGGACGCGTTGATTGCTGCGCTCGCCGGCGCGTGGCGCGCCCTCGGCAAGCAGACGCGTCCCGGCTGAGCGGAAAGTCCGCCCGCCCGAGCATGAAAACATGTCCTGGTCCCGCGGACGTCTCCGGCCAAAGGAACGGCGTTCGCGGATAGGCGCGCTCCAGCGCCGCGCGGTTGTGTCCGATCTCGCAGACCAGCAGGCCCCGCGCGGTCAGGTGGGCTGCGCCCTGTTCCAGAATGCGGCGGACGAAATCCAGTCCATCGTGCCCGCCCGCGAGCGCGCGCCGGGGCTCGCAACGGTATTCCGCCGGAAGCCTGCGCATGCTTGCCGCAGCGACGTAGGGCGGATTGCAGATAATCAGGTCGTAGCGCCGGCGACCGAGGCCGGCAAACAAATCGGACTGAACCAGACGCACGCGGTGCCCGAGTCGGTGAAGCGCGAGATTGCGTCGCGCGACCGCGAGCGCGGGCCGCGAGTCGTCGCTCGCGTCGATGCGCGCTCGGGGAAACGCCTGCGCCGCGGCGACCGCGAGGCATCCGCAACCCGTGCAAAGGTCGAGTACCTGGCGCACCGGTCCTCGGACCCATGGTTCCATGCCCTCGCGCAGAAGCTCGGCGATGAACGAGCGCGGCACGATCACGCGCCGATCGACGTAGAAGCGCAAGCCCCCGAGCCAGGCCTCGCGCAGCAGGTAGGCCGCAGGCGCCCGCGTGCGGATGCGCCTGTCGATCAGCGCGCGCAAATGCCCGGCTTGGCGCTGGGTCAGGCGCACATCGGCCAGCGGTGCCAGTGACTGCGGCGGAAGATCGAGAAGGTGCAGAATGAAGAATGCGGCCTCGTCGCGCGCGTCGTGCGTGCCGTGGCCATAGCGCAATCGAGCCGCGCGCAGGCGTGCGACGGACTGCCGAAATGCGGCGGCGACGGTCGTTCCCGCGACTGCGCCGCGCTCCCTCACCCCAACAGCCGGCGCAGAATTTCGAGGTAGATCAACGGAAGCTGCTCGAGGGCGTCGAGCGCGACATGCTCGTCGATCTTGTGGATGCTCTGGTTGACGACGCCGAGCTCCACGATCTGCGGGCAGATGGTCCGAATGAAGCGGCCGTCCGAGGTTCCGCCGTCGGTGGACAGGCGCGGCTTGCGCCGGACCCGCGCCTCGATCGCCGCTTCGACGGCGCGCACGAGCTCGGCCGGGGTTGTCAGAAAAGGCTCGCTCGGCACGGTCCACGCCACCGCAAATTCGAGCCCGTGGCGCTCGAGCACCGACTCGAACCGCGCGCGCAGCGATTGCGCACTGCTCGCGGTCGAGAAGCGGAAATTGAAATCGAGCACAACCGAATCCGGAATCACGTTGCTTGCTCCGGTGCCGGCATGGATGTTTGATACCTGCCAACTCGTCGGCGGGAAGTACTCGGTGCCGGCGTCCCATTGCATCGTGGTCAGCTCGGCGAGCGCCGGAGCGAGGAGATGGATCGGATTGGAAGCCAGCTGCGGATAAGCAATGTGGCCCTGGCGCCCGCGCACCGTAAGGCGCCCGGAGAGCGATCCGCGCCGGCCGTTCTTGATGGTATCGCCCAGGGCCTCCGTCGAAGTGGGCTCGCCGACGATACAGAAGTCGATCTTCTCGCCGCGCGCTCGAAGCTGCTCGACCACGCGCGCCGTCCCGTCTACCGAGGGTCCTTCTTCGTCCGAGGTGATGAGCAGCGCGATCGAGCCGCGGTGTTCAGGGTGCTCACGCACGAAGGCCTCGACGGCCACGACGAAGGACGCGATCGCCGACTTCATGTCGGCCGCGCCGCGCCCGTAAAGTCGCCCGTCGCGAATGCTCGGGGTAAAGGGGTCACTGTGCCACTGCTCGAGCGGCCCGGGTGGAACCACGTCGGTGTGTCCCGCAAAGCAGAGGAGAGGTGCCGTGGTACCGCGCCGCGCCCACAGGTTGGCCACGGAACCAAAAGGCAGGCGCTCGCAGGCGAAACCGGCAGCGGCCAGTCTTCCCGCGAGCAGCGCCTGGCAGCCCGCATCGTCCGGCGTGATGGAACGCCGCGCGATGAGTTCCTGTGCGAGGTCGAGTGCGCTGTTCATCATGAGGCCCGTTCGGCTGCGGCCGTACCTGCGGAAGCGGCCACAGTCGCGAGCCTGGGCGCGGATGCCCCCGTAGGGTGGCTTCAGCGGTTGGCGGTGACGTCGATCTTGATGTTGGTGAAGTCCATCCCCGGCGAGGTCCTCGAAAGGATTTGCTGGGTGGCGGTGACGTCGCCGCCGCTCGGAGGCCGCCCGCCGCCGCTACCCGGCTGCGTGAGCTCTCCCGCCGTCGCCTGGTTGATCAGCCACAGCATGTTGGTCGGGGAATCCGCGTTCGCCATCGCCTCGTCCTGCGAGATGTCGCCGTTCATGAACAGCTGAAAGAGCGCCTGCTCGAAGGTCTGCGATCCGGGCGCCATACTTTTCTCCATGGCGTCCTTGATTTCGTTGATCTCCCCTTGCTCGACCAGCTCCGCGATGTGGCGGGTGTTGAGCATCACTTCGACCGCGGCTTTACGCGCGCCGGTCTTGGTCCTGACCAGACGCTGTGAAATGATCGCCTGCAGACTCGCGGACAGGTCGAGCAGGAGCGTCGGGCGGTTCTCGAGCGGATAAAAGGTGATGATCCGGTTGAGCGCGTGGTAGCTGTTATTGGCGTGCAGCGTGGCGAGACACAGGTGTCCCGACTGGGCATACTGCAGCGCCATCGACATGGTTTCGCGGTCACGAATCTCGCCGATCAGAATGCAGTCCGGCGCCTGGCGCAGCGCATTGCGCAAGGCGATCGGAAACGCCTTGGTATCCGTTCCCACCTCGCGCTGATTGACGATCGACTTGCGGCTCTGGAACACGTACTCCACAGGGTCTTCCAGGGTCAGGATGTGGCCCGACTTTTGGGCGTTGCGATAATCGAGCATCGCCGCCATTGTGGTCGTCTTGCCCGAGCCGGTCGCGCCGACCATCAGCAGCAAGCCGCGCTTCTGCATGATGATGTCCTTTAGCACGTCGGGCAGTCCTAGCGAGTCGATGTGCGGCACCGCGTTGGGGATATAGCGCACCACGACCGCGGGTGTTCCCTTTTGCCAGAATGCGCTGATCCGATAGGTTCCCACGCCTTCCATCGTGTACGCCGTGTTCAGCTCCAGCTCCTCCTCGAAGGCGCGAATCTGGCGCTCGGTCAGGATTTCGTTTACCAGCTGGCGTACGGCGTCCGAATTGAGCACCGTTTGGTTCACAGGCATCGCGACGCCATTGATCTTGATGTTGATCGGCGCGCCGACTGACAGAAAGATGTCGGACGCCTTCTTGTCGGCCATCAGCTGGAACAGGCGCTTCATCGCTGACATGTCATGTTCTCCCCGGTTCGAAGTCGACGCGGATCCGGTCAGTCGCTCCGCAGCAGATCATTAAGACTGGTTTTTGCCCGCGTCTTGGCATCGACGCGTTTGACGATGACCGCACAATACAACGCGCAGCTGCGATCCCCCGAGGGCATCGTGCCGGGCACGACGACGGATCCCGCGGGGACCCGCCCATAGAGGACCTCGCCCGATTCGCGGTCGAAAATCTTCGTGCTCTGTCCGAGGTATACGCCCATCGAGAGCACGCTGTTTTCCTCGACGATGACCCCCTCGACGACCTCCGAGCGCGCGCCGATGAAGCAGTTGTCCTCGATGATCACCGGATTGGCCTGGATCGGCTCGAGCACACCGCCGATGCCGACGCCTCCGGACAGGTGCACGTTTTTGCCGATCTGCGCGCAGGAGCCGACCGTGGCCCAGGTGTCGACCATCGACCCTTCGTCGACGTAGGCGCCGATGTTGACGTAGGATGGCATGAGCACAACGTTGCGCGCGATAAACGCCCCCCGTCGCGCCATGGCTGGCGGCACGACGCGGGTGCCGGAAGCCGCGAACGCCGCGGCGTCGTACGCGCCGTACTTGGCAGGGACCTTGTCGAAATAGCGCGTCTCTCCACCTTCGATGACGCGATTGTCCTCGAGACGAAACGACAACAGCACCGCCTTCTTGAGCCATTGATGCGTGACCCACGCGCCGTCGCGTTTTTCCGAGACGCGCAGCCGTCCCGCATCGAGCCCGGCGAGAACCTCCTCGACCGCGCGTTTGAGGTCGGCGCTCGCGGTGGCCGGATTCAGGCCTGCGCGCTCTTCCCAAGCCTGATCGATGATCTGTTGTGCAGACGTCATGCGCCTCTTTGGAGTTTCTTCGCGAAGCGGCCCATCCTCTCGACCGCCTCGATGCATTCGGCAAGCGGCGCGACCAGCGCGACGCGCACGTGGTTTTTGCCGGGATTCTCACCGTGCGCATCGCGCGCCAGGACGCTGCCCGGCAGAACCAGAACATTATATTCACGGTAGAGCTCGCGGGTGAATTCGGCATCGTCAATTGGTGTCGGAATCCACAGATAAAACCCGCCCTCGGGCATGGTTCCCTGCAACGGTGGCCGCAGCCGCGGCAGCACGGCGCGGTACTTTTCCGCATATTGGCGTCGGTTCTCTCGCACGTGCGCCTCGTCGCGCCAGGCCGCGATCGAAGCGCGCTGCACCGGTGGGCTCATGGCCGATCCGTGGTAGGTCCGATAGAGAAGGAACTTGCGCAGGATGTCGGCATCGCCCGCAACGAAGCCCGACCGAAGGCCCGGTGCATTCGAGCGCTTCGAGAGGCTAGAGAACACGACCAGTCGGTCGAGACGCGCGCGTCCGAGCATCCGCGCCGCCTGCAGACCCCCGAGCGGCGGCTGACTCTCGTCGTAGTACAGCTCCGAATAGCACTCGTCGGATGCAATGACGAAACCGTGCGCATCGGCCAGCTCGAACAGGGTCCGCCAGTCCTCCATCGTCATGACGGTGCCGCTCGGGTTGGCCGGTGAGCAGACGTAGACCAGCTGCACGCCCTGCCAGCTGCCTGCATCGAGCGAAGCAAACGCCATCCGAAAGCCGTTGGCTGCCGTGGTATTCAGGAACAGCGGCTGCGCACCCGCGAGCAGCGTCGCACCTTCGTAGATCTGATAGAAGGGATTGGGCATGACGACTTTGGCGCCGGGCCGCGTGTCGTCGACCACCGTCTGGGCAAAGGCGAACAAGGCCTCGCGCGATCCGTTGATCGGCAGCACCTGGGTGGCCGGATCGAGTGTCGTCCCGTAGCGTCCGGCGATCCATTGCGCGATCGTCTCCCGCAGTTCGGCCATCCCCGCGGTCGGCGGATAAAGCGCGAGACCGTCGAGGGATTGGGTGAGCGCGTCCCGGATCAGAGCGGGCGTGGCGTGCTTGGGCTCGCCGATCGACAGGTTAATCGGCGTGTGCGCGTCGCTTGGCCGGACGCCGTCGAGCAGGGCGCGCAGGCGCTCAAAGGGGTAGGGCTGCAGGCGTGTAAGGCGCGGATTCATCGGGGGCGGCAGGCCGCTCGCGCCCTAACTCGAGATCTCGGCGGTCACGCGCCGCGACGCGGATCGGCGACGGGTAGCGCCTCGAGCGCGACCGGCGCCGGCGGACGCCAGCCGCGCTTGCGGTGATCGGCAACTACGGTCGTAAAGATCCCGCCGCGCACGTTGAAGCGTGCCACGAGACGCAGGTAGCGCGGTCGCAGCGCGCGCACGAGATCTTCCAGGATCCGATGCGTCACGGCTTCGTGGAAGGCGCCCTCATTGCGATAGGACCAGATGTACTGCTTGAGCGACTTGAGCTCGACGCAGCGCCGGTCGGGAACGTAATCAAGCTCGAGCGTCGCAAAATCGGGCTGGCCCGTGAGCGGACAAAGGCAGGTGAACTCGGGGATCTGCATGTGGATCCGGTAATCGCGCCCCGGGGCCGGGTTGGGGAACACCTCGAGCTGCTTGCTGGGGCGCAGAGCCATCACCGCGGACGCGCAAAGCGCGGAACACCGACCGACGCGATGTTATCATAGCGACCGCTTTTCCCCGCGCCGGCCGATCGTGTCGCGCGGCCAATCCAAGAGTCGAGCAGCGCCCGTGCGCCTTACGCAGATCAAGCTGGCTGGGTTCAAGTCCTTCGTCGATCCGACGTCGATTCACCTACCCGGTCAACTCGTCGGAATCGTCGGTCCGAATGGCTGTGGCAAGTCGAACGTCATCGACGCCGTGCGTTGGGTGCTCGGCGAATCGCGTGCCGCGGCCCTGCGCGGCGATTCGATGCAGGACGTCATCTTCAACGGCTCCAGCAACCGGCAGCCGCATGCACGCGCCAGCGTAGAGCTGATCTTCGATAATTCGCTCGGGCGCGCGGCAGGTCAGTGGTCGCAGTACGCCGAGATCTCGGTCAAGCGGATTCTGCAGCGTGACGGCGAGTCGAGCTACCACATCAATGGCCAGCACGTTCGTCGGCGCGACATCACCGACATGTTCCTCGGGACCGGGCTCGGGCCGCGCGCGTACGCAATCATCGAGCAGGGGATGATCTCGCGCGTGATCGAAGCGCGACCGGAAGAGCTGCGCGTGTTTCTCGAGGAGGCCGCCGGGATCTCGAAGTACAAGGAACGCCGCAAGGAGACCGAATACCGCCTGAGCGATACCCGCGAGAATCTCGCTCGGGTAAACGACATTCGTCTCGAGCTGGGCACGCAGATCGACAAGCTCGAGGCCCAGGCCGAGATCGCGAGCCGCTACAAACAGCACCAGGCGGATCTGCAACTCAAGCAGCAGCTGTTGTGGTTTTTGCGTCGGCGCGACGCATCGGCGGAGCAGACGCGTCATGTCCATGAGCTCGAGCGCGCGGGACGCGAGATCGAGCAGGAAACCACCGCGCTGCGCAATGTCGAGTCGCGCCTCGAGACCAGCCGGGCGGCCCATTACGCGGCCGGCGATGCGATGAATGCCGCGCAGGCCGCGCTGTACGCGGCCAATGCCGAGGTCGCGCGGCACGAGTCGGAGCTGCGCCACGTGGAGGAAAATCGGCAGCGCCTCGATCGGCAGCACACCGAGCGCCAGGTGCAGCTCGGTGGCTGGCGTGACCAGCGCGCCCAGCTCACACAGGCCTTGCACATGTGGGCGGCGCGCGTGGGGAACGCCAAGGATGCGTTGCAGGCGGCGCAGGCGCGTCAGCAGGCGGAAGTCGAAAAGCTGCCGGGGTCCGAGCAGGCCTACCGGCAGGCGCAGGAACAGCTGCAGGAAGCGCGCGGCCGCCTGATGCAGCGCGAGTCCGCGCGCGCGCTGGAGGAGGCCAACCTCGCGCATCTGGAGCGCAGCCGAAGCGCGCTCGCCCAGCGCCGCGAGCGACTCGAGTCCGAGATGGCCGCATTGGCCCAGCCCGACGCTGGCGCAATCGCTGCGCTCGAGGCGGAGCGCGCGCGCCTGGAAGGAGAGATCGGGTCGGCGCAGGCCGCGGAAGAGCAGGCGCAGGCGGCCGCCGAGGCGCAGGCGACGCTGTTTGCGCAGGCGCAGGAGCGCCTCGAGTCGGCGCTGCGCGAATCAGCGGCGGCGGACGCGCAGCTCGCTACCTTGCGCCAGATCCAGGCGGCAACTGAGGACAACGCGCCGCTGCGCACGTGGCTCGAGCGGCATGCACTCGCGGAACGGCCCCGGCTATGGCAGAAGCTGCGAATCGAGGCGGGCTGGGAAACGGCGGTCGAAAGCGTGCTGCGCGAACGGCTGCACGCGCTGGAAATGGATCCGGCGGGGACCGTCGACACGCTCGCAGCCGATCAGCCGCCGTCCAAGGCGAGCGTATTTGTCCCGGGTCGCGGTGCGGCGCGGATCGAGCCGATCCACGGATACGCGCCGCTGGCGAGCAAGATCGACCCGACCGAGGCCGATCTGGCGGGACCGCTCGAAGACTGGTTGGCGGATGTTTACGTGGTTGAGGGGGTTCCGACGACCGAGCACCGCGCCGCGCTGCCCCAAGGCGTCGTGCTGGTAAATCGCGAGGGGCACCAGTTCACCCGTCAGACCGCGAGTTTCCATGCGCCGGACCCTGTGGATGCCGGACTGCTCGCCAGGAAGGCCGAGATCGAGGCGCTCGAGCCGCACTGTGCGGCATTGGCGGAGGCCGCGGCGCGCGCGCGCGAAGCGGTGGAGGCGGCGGACACGGCGCTTGAAGTGCGCCAGCGCGATCTGGACGGCACGCGATCCGCCCTCGATGCGGCGAGGGCCGCGCAGCACGACGCCGAGATCGAACTGCTCAAGCTCGTGCAGGCGCGCCAGCGCTACCTCGAGCGCAGCGCGCAGATCGGCGCCGAAGTCGAGGAGATCGCACGCGAGGTCGCGAACGAGGAAAACCGGCAGCGCGAGCTGCGATTGGAGATGGGCCGGGTCGAGGAAAGCATCGCTCAGGCGCGCAGCGAGCTCGAGGTGCTCAAGGGCGCACACGTCGACGCCGAGGTCGCTCTTGCCGCGCAGCGGCAGGCGGTGCAGACCTCCGAGCGCGCCGTTCAGGATGCGATGTTCGGCGTGCGCGAGTGCGAGTCCAAAATCGTCGAGACCGACAGTGCGGTCAAGGTGATCGATCAGCAGATCGAGCGCGCGATGACCGAAATCGAGCAGCTCACGCGCGAGCTGGCCGAGGATCCGGTTCCTCCCGTGCGCGAGGCGCTGGAGGCGGCGGTGGAGGTACGGATCGGCTGCGAGAAGACGCTCGCCGAGGCGCGCGACGCCGTCGAGAAGGCCGCGGGCGAGCTGCGCGCGCTGGAAGAAGAGCGCCTGGGCATTGAGGGTCGCCTCGCGCCGCTGCGCGAACGCAGCTCCGAGCTCAAGCTGAAGGAGCAAGCTGCGCGGCTCAACGCCGAACAGTTCGGCCAGCAGCTCAGCGAGTCGAACGCCGACGAGGCGGTTCTCGACAAGGCGTCAGAAGACGCCCCGCGACCCTCGACGCTGCAAGGCGAAATCACACGCCTGTCGCAGGCGATTGCCGAGCTCGGGGCGGTGAACCTGGCGGCCCTGGAGGAACTCGCGACGAGCAAGGAGCGCAAGGGGTTTCTCGATGCGCAGACCATCGATCTCGAGGAGGCGGTGCGTACGCTCGAGGATGCGATCCGGCGCATCGACCGGGAAACCCGCGAGCTGTTGCGCGAGACGTTTGACAGCGTCAATCGTCACTTCGGTTCGCTGTTCCCGATGCTGTTCGGCGGCGGCGAGGCGAAGCTGATCATGACCGGAGAGGAGATTCTCGACGCCGGCGTCCAGGTAATGGCGCAGCCGCCGGGCAAGCGCAACAGCACGATTCATCTGCTCTCGGGCGGGGAGAAGGCACTGACCGCGATCGCGCTGGTCTTTGCACTGTTTCAGCTCAATCCCGCGCCGTTTTGCCTGCTGGACGAGGTGGACGCGCCGCTCGATGACAGCAATACGCTGCGCTTCAACGAGCTGGTCAAGCGCATGTCGGAACAAACCCAGTTCCTGTTCATCAGCCACAACAAGATCACGATGGAGCTGGCCGAGCAGCTCATCGGAGTCACTATGCCGGAATCCGGTGTGTCACGCGTCGTCGCGGTGGACATCGACGAGGCATTGCGGATGCGCGAGGAACTTGCCGCCTAAGGGCGGGCCGACCGCGACCAGGCCAGCCGGTCAGTCATGAGCGAGCTCCAGCTTGGTCTGTTGATCTTCGGCGGGCTCGCCGTTGTGGGCGTGGTCGTCTACAACCGCTACCAGGAACGCCGGGTGCGGCGCAAGGCTGAGCAGGCCTTTGGCTCGCGTCATGCGGACGTCCTGCTCGCCGATGACGCGCCGCGCCGCGAGCCGTCTTTCGGCGGCGCGCCTCCGGCGCGCGACGCGCCGGTCGGCCTCGGCGAAGAAGAAGACCTGCCGGACGATCGGCTCGACTACGTGATCGAGCTGACGGCAGCGTCTCCGCTGCCGACCGCGGTGATGATCGAGGGTTGGAAGCCGCTCGAGCGGCGCTTCGGGCGGCGCGCACTACTTGCATGGCAGGAGGACGACGGGCGTTGGCGCCGGCCGCTGCCGGGGGCGGCGGGCGGACGCAAGCACTGGCGCGCTGCGCTGCAGCTGGTTTCGCGCGCCGGAGTGGTCGGAGAGGCGGAACTGGTCGAGTTCCGCTCCGAGATCGAAACGCTCGCGGCGCGAACAGGGGTCGCTGCGTCGGCGCCCGAAATGCGCGAGGCTCTCGAGCGGGCGCGTGCGCTCGATCGCGATTGCGCCGACGCGGACATTCAGGTCGCGATCCATGTGGTTGGCGCGCCAGGCGCTGGTTTCGCACCCGACGATGTGCGCCGGGCGCTCGAGGCGCATGCTGTGGCCGCCGAGAGCCAAGGGCGGTGGACCCGGTACGACGCCGAGGGGCGCGCCCAGTTCAGCATCGTCAGCGACGAGGCGCCGGACGGGGCTTGCGCGCGCCTGACGATCACACTAGACGTTCCCCGCACGCCCGAGCTGCGGCGCAGCTACGAGACGATGGTCTTGGTGACGCGGGGGCTTGCGGCGACGCTCGGCGCCAGCTTGCAGGATGACAACGGCCGCGTGCTCGACGAGCATGCATTGCGTGCGATCGGAACCCAGCTCGACGCGGTCCGCCAGGATCTCGAGCGGCAGGGATTTCCGCCGGGCGGCGTGCGCGCCCTGCGTCTGTTTTCATGAACGCGGGCCCTGGGCAGCCTTTGCGTTCGGCTCAGGCGCGCGCCCGAGAATTGCGCGAAGTGCTTGCCCGGCACAACACCCTTTACTACGTGCTCGACCGGCCGGAGATCTCCGACGCCGAGTACGACGCCATGTTCCGCGAGCTTGTCGAGCTCGAGGTGCAGTACCCGGCGTTGGCGACGCCCGATTCGCCGACGCAGCGCGTTGGTGCGCCGCCGCTCGCCGCGTTCGCAGCGGTCAGGCATCGCACGCCGATGCTTTCGCTCGCGAACGCGTTCTCCGGCGAAGAGGTTCTGGCCTTCGATCGTCGCGTGCGCCAGGGCGTTGAATCAGACGACGTCGAATATGCGGTGGAGCCGAAGTTCGACGGCCTTGCGGTGAGTCTGTTTTACCGGGACGGGATATTCGTTCAGGGCGCAACGCGCGGCGACGGCACAACCGGTGAAGACGTCACGCAGAATCTGCGGACCGTGCGCTCGATTCCGCTACGCCTCGAAAACTCCGCCCTCGCGGGCGAGGCACTCGACGTGCGCGGCGAGGTGCTGATGTACACGAAGGACTTCGATGCACTGAACGCGCGTCAGCAGGAAAAGGGCGAGAAAGCATTCGTCAATCCGCGCAACGCGGCGGCCGGCAGCCTGCGCCAGCTCGACTCGCGGATCACGGCACAGCGCCCGCTGCGCTTTTTCGCCTACGCGGCGGAGCGTGAGGGTCGCACACCGTGGACGACGCACGACGAGATGCTCGAGCAGCTCGCCGCGTTGGGATTTCCGGTGTGCGCGGAGCGCGCCGTCGTGCACGGCGTCGATTCCGCGCTTGCCTACTACGCGAAGCTCGGAGCGCGGCGCGCCAAGCTGCCGTACGCGATCGACGGCGTTGTCTATAAGGTCAACCGGCTCGACTGGCAGCGCCGGCTCGGCTTCGTGTCGCGTGCGCCGCGCTTCGCCGTCGCGCACAAGTTCCCCGCGGAAGAGCAGGTGACCGAAGTGCTCGCGATCGAGGTCCAGGTCGGACGTACCGGGGCGCTCACGCCGGTCGCCCGGCTCAAGCCGGTATTCGTCGGTGGCGTGACGGTTACCAATGCAACGCTGCACAACGAAGGCGAGCTGCACCGCAAGGATGTCCGGGTCGGCGACACGGTGATCGTCCGACGCGCCGGGGACGTGATTCCGGAGGTGGTGTCCGTGCGCTTGGAGCGGCGTCCCCCGGGAACACGCCCGTTCAAGCTGCCGTCGACCTGTCCGGTCTGCGGTTCGCAGGTGGTGCGCGAGGAGGGCGAGGCAATCGCGCGCTGCAGCGGCGGGCTGGTCTGCGCGGCGCAGCGCAAGCAAGCATTGCTGCATTACGCGAGCCGGCGGGCGATGGACATCGACGGCTTGGGCGAGCGCATCGTCGACCAGCTCGTCGATCTCGAGCTCGTGCGCACCCCCGCCGGACTCTATTCGCTGGAGGTCGCGCATCTCGCCGGCCTCGAGCGCATGGCGGACAAATCGGCGGCGAAACTCAAGGCGGCAATCGACAAGTCCAAGCAGACCACGCTGGAGCGATTCATTTACGCGCTCGGCATACGCAATGTGGGCGAGCGCACGGCGCGTGATCTGGCGCGTCATTTCGGCAGCCTCGAGCGTTTGCTGCAGGCGGACGAGGAGGCGCTTGCCCAGGTGCCGGACGTGGGCCCGGTGGT
>JAJDNJ010000089.1 GCA_022340705.1 Betaproteobacteria bacterium | reverse complement strand
CCGTCGTCTATGCCGGGGAGCAGGTGGCAGTGGAGGTCGTACATCAGGCAATGGGGTCTGACCCCATCAACCGGTGATCAGCGCTTGTAGTAGCCGTGCTTGCGATAGTAGCGGCTGCCGTAGCCGCTGTATTCGCCGTAGTACTTCTCGGCCTTCGCCACATCCAGCTGGTTGAGCACCACGCCGAGAATGTGCGCATTGACCCGTTGCAGGCGCCGGATACCCTGGCGCGCGACCGGATAGGGCGTGTCATCCGCTCTCACCACATAGAGCACCGCGCTCGCAACCTGGGAGATCACCAGCGGGTCGCTCACCATCTGCACCGGCGCCGAGTCGATGACGATCGCCTCGAACAGCCCCTTCAGTTTCTCCAGGACCTCGACAAAGCGGTGCGCCGACAGCAGCTCGAGCGGGTTCGCCGGAATTCGGCCCGAGGTCAGCACGCACAGGTCCGAGCCTTGAACCGTGAAAACGCATCTGCCTGGCTCGAGATCTTCTGCGACGAGATTTGAAAGTCCCGGCGTGTGCGGTGGAGCGCCCAGAACGTGACCCATCTGGGGTCGACGCATGTCGGCATCGATCAGCAGCGTCTTCTTCACGTGCGAGAGCGCAAACGCCAGGTTCGCGGCCACCGTACTCTTCCCTTCGCCGGGCAAGGCGGAGGTGACGAGCACCGTTTTCTGCGGGCTGTCGAGCGCTGACAGCAGCACTCCGCTGCGCAATGTTCGTATGTCCTCCGCGAACGCGCTCGCCGTGTCCTCGAGGAACAGGCGCTCGATGTGCTGATCGCGCTTGACTTTGGTCTTGTGCACGACACCGATCGTCGGAAGCTCGAGCTTGGCTTCGGTTTCGTGGCTCGTCTTGACGGTGTTGTCCAGGCGCTCGATCAGCACCGCGAGCGCCATACCCACCAGCAAGGCCGCGAAGACCGCGATGAGCACGATGCGCCGCTTGTTCGGACCGCTCGGCGAGGTCGGCACCACCGCCGGATCGATCACGCGCGCAACCGCCGATTGCAGCTCGCTCGAAACATTGGTCTCCTTGGAGCGCTGCATGAACAGATCGTAGAGCTGGCGGTTGGTCGAGACTTCGCGCTCGAGCGACGCGAGCTGGAACTCCTTGCGGTTCAGGCTTTGAACATCCGCCTTTGCACGCGTGAGCGCGCGTTCGGTCGCCGCCTCGTTTGCGCGCGCCGCCTCGTATTCCTTCTGAATGCTGGCGATCACGACGCGCACCTGGCGCTCCAGGTTCTCCTGCGCCGCACGCAACTCGGCTTGCGCCGCGATCATGCGCGGATGCTCGCTGCCATAGCGCTTGGACGCATCCGCAAGCCTTCGCTCGGCGTCGGCCAGCTGGTCCTTGGCGCGCTGCACGAGCGAACTGCGCAGCACGGCCGGAAGCGCCTCGACGGCCACCACGCCGTCGGCGACCCGCACGCCCTTGACCTGATCGAGGGCTGCCTCGGCCTCGGCGCGCTTTCTGCGCGCCTCGATGAGCGACGTGGTGAGCTGCTCGATCTCGCGTGTCGCGCCGCCGAGCGAGAGCCCCTTGATGTCGAGGATCTTCTCGCGTTCGCGGAACTCCTGCAGCGCTTTTTCGGAGGCGACGAGCTTCTTTTTCAGCGCCTCTGACTGCTCGGACAGGAACGCCATGGCGCGCTCGTGCATCTTGAATCGCGCCTCCAAGTCGGCCGTGATGTACAGGTCGGCGAGCGCGTTCGGCACCTGTGCCGCGAGCTGTGGGTCAGTCGACTGGAAGCTGATCTCCAGCAGCTGGCTATTGCGCACCACTTTGACGTTTGTCGCGCTCTGGATCGCGGCAGCCATTCCGCGCTCCAGCACCTCAGGCGAAGGCGGCACGGCCGGTTTCGAGCTCATGATGGAGGCGGGCAGGACGCGCGCGTACCACGGCTTCGAATCGGCGCGCGGCCTATGTTCCGGTCGCGACGCGAGGTCGAGCTTGCGCACCAGCCGCGTCGCCAGCTCGCGCGACTGCAGGATGCCCGCCTGCGTGTAGAGATATTCGTAGGAGCCGAGCGAGCCGTTGTAGACATCCTCGATCGACACCACCTTCGGTCGCGAGGTCTCGACCAGAATCGTGGCCGTCGCCTGGTAGACGCTCGGCAGGCTTTGCGCATACAGCACCGCGAGTAGCGCCACCGCGGCGACCAATGCCGCGATCCGCCATTTGTTGCGATTGACCGCGCGCCAGTAGCGGACGAGATCGAGCGTCTCCTCGGGCTCGTCCGGCGGCAACTCGCCGAAGGAAACCAGCTCGCGCTCTCGCAGCGTATTCACACCTGCGCCATCCCTAGAAGAAGCTTTCCTCGACGGTGACGATATCGCCCGGGTGTACCGCTTCGTTCAGACCGACCTTGCTGCGTTCCTGCTTCGGATCGTTCTCGCGCACGATGAAGATCTTGTCCTGCGCCGCGCGCTCGCTGAATCCGCCCGCAAGAGAGACCGCCTTGATCACGGTGAGCCCGGGAATGTAGGGGTACCCGCCGGGCTGCCGGATCTGCCCGTTGATATAGAAGTTGCGATACTCGTTGATCGTGACGGTGACCTGCGGGTTGACGAGGTAACGCCCGCGCAGGCCCTCGCGAATGATCCGCTCTAGTTCGCCGACGGTCTTTCCCGAAAGCCGGATCTCGCCCAGGATGGGATAGGAGATGGTCGCCGCATCGCTCAGCCGGATGCGCTCGCGCTTCAGATCCTCCTCGCCCAGCACTTCGATGGTGATGACGTCTCCCGAGCCGAGCCGGTAGTTCGAGACCGACAGATCGCGCGCCGGAGATTGTGCGCTCGCGTAGATGGGCATGAAACACAGCCACGCCAGCACAGTCAGCCAGAGAGTCGTGCGTGAATTCAAGACCTTCGAGTACAAACCCTGGAATCGTTGCTCGAAAGTCGAAAGTATATCCCCGCCCGGATGCGCAGGGCAGCGGGATCAGCGCAGATGACAGCCTCGTACCTAGAGCGTTGCTCCGATCGTGAACATGATCACGTTGCGCCGGTAGCGATACTGCGGATCGTTCGAATCGCGGTCCGCATAGAGGTACTCGGCCCCGAATTTCAGCCAGCGGCGGAAGCGGTAGTCGATCCTGAGACCGAGCGCGTTCGTGTTGTCGTCGCGGTTCGTGTCGCCCTTGTAATTGTCGTTGGTGAAGTCGTAACCGACGCTGTGGCTCAGCCGGCTGTTCCAGGCATGCGTCCATCGAACGCCCGCGCGGCTCTGCACGATCGCGTCGCCGATGCCGGTCGACTCCTGAAACCGTCGATACGTCGTGAAATCGAACACCGAGTACGTGCGCGGACTCCAGCGCACCGCGAGATCCCAGCTGCTTCCGGATTGGTTGGGATTCCCCGGCGAGCTGAATTCCTTGCGCGAGTAGCCGTACTTCGCGGTACCGGTGGTCTTGGCGGTCGCCTCCCAGTGCGCGCCGACGTACAGATAGCGGTCGCTGCTGTCCTGAGTGCTCGCCGGATCGATGTAGTCGTAGTCGACGTATCTTCCCTGAAAGAGGAGCCGGGTCTTCGGCGCGATCCGCCAGAGGAAGGTTGCTCCCACGCTCGCGACGTTCCGGTCCGAGATTGCCGTGTTCTGCAGGTTGTTCGTATAGCGCCGCTCGAAATAGCCGCCATCGACCTCGATGCGCCCCTTGGCGCCGCTCGCGCCGTAGCCATACACTGCCGAGCCACCCGCCTGCCAAGAGCGGTCCGGCGTTGTCGAGAGTGGCCGGTCGGTCGATCCGCGCGCGTCGTGTCCATGCAGGTATTCGAGGCTCGCGGCGAGGTCGCTGCGCGCAGTGAAAACCCACTTGGCATTCCCCTGCACCGCGTTGTCGTTGTAGTTGTCGTTGGTGCTGTCTCTATAGCGCCCGAAGGCGCCACGGTAGCGCAGGTCATAGCGATTCGCGCCGCTGCGCGCCTCGAGCGTGATGTAGGGCGCAACCACCGTGACCGGCGTGCTGATCTGGTTCGTCGGCGAACGGATCAGGTTGTCGTTGTAGCCGATCCCGATGTCCATCCCGGGAAAGGCGGTCAGCGGTCCGATGCGAATGCCGGCGCCACCGGTCGCGGTCACGCTGTCACCCGTGCCTTGGCCCTGGGCCTTTACCGGGGGGACCGTCGACGTCAAGAGAAACGTGAGAAAACCGAGGAAAAAGATTCCTGCTTTCACCTTGTTATTGCCGCAGGAGCAGCCCCGTCAGGGTAACCACGGCGTACCAGACCGCGGTCAATTTTATTCCTATTTTTAGATAGTTACAGAGAAGACGCGATATCGCCTCGAGATATATGCCGGGTTTGACATATGCCTTGCGAGAAAGTGACGTGCTTCTGCGCGATGCAAGGCCTACCGCTCCGAACAGGCGCCAGGCGAACCGGCGACCACCGGGCGCGGGCGAAAGACTGGAAACCCCGCTACTGCTTCTGCTCCGTGTCGGCTTGCGCGTCGAGCCAGCGCAGCAACTCTTCGGCCTGCGGAATGCCTTGGGCCTTGGCCTTCTCAAGCCAAGAGCGCGCCTGCGCCGCATCCTTTGGCACCCCAACGCCGAGCGCGTAGAGGCGCCCAAGATTGAACTGCGCCGCGCCGAACCCCGCCTGCGCCGCTTGCCGGTACCAGCCCACCGCAAACCTCGGGTTCTTCGCAACGCCGATCCCGTTCTCGTACATCTCGCCCAGGTTGTTCTGCGCCGCAAAGTCGTACTTGCGCGCCGCGTCGAGATAGAGCGCAGCCGCGCGGCCGGGATCCTTGGGCACTCCGGCGCCGTTCGCGTACATCCAGCCGAGCAGCGCTTGCGCGCTCGGCCGCCCCGCCTGCGCCGCCGCCGCCACGTAGCGCGCCGCGCATTCCAGATCGGGGTCGGGCTTGCGCTGCAGGCAGGCGCGACCGGCCGCTTCCTGCGCCGCGGGATGCCCGGCGTCGGCGGCGCGCCGCATCAAGGCCGAGGCCTGGTCTGGATTGGTTTGCAGTCGACAGAGCGCGGCCTGGTGGCTGCCCGCGGGGTTTCCGAGCGCGGCCGCCTGAACGAACATCGCGCAGGCGGCGTTTTCATCCCGCGCTGCTAACAGGCCGCGCGCCTGAAACATTCCCAGCGCAACGAGCGCGTCCGC
>JAJDNJ010000084.1 GCA_022340705.1 Betaproteobacteria bacterium | reverse complement strand
GCGCTCGGTGGGATAGCCGCGGAAGTGGAGGGCGCCGCATCCGTATTTCTGCTGGCTTCCTGCGTCACCGTCGGGGTCGGCCTGCTGGCCAGGGGTGTCTTCCGAATCCGCGCCTGATTGGCGCTTCATGCTGCGCGCCTTATGCGCAACATGCACGTTGCCAAGGGTCGTATTCGGTGCTAGGATCTACACCTAAGATATTGATTCGAAAGCATAATAATGTCCTCTGTGCTCGATAGAGTCATCACGCGTGCACGCCTCACGGTCCGCCACACGACGCTCGAGGACCTGCCGCAGATCGTCGAGATTCAGAACCGCGTCTACCCGGAGATCGGCGGATGGCGTCCCGAGCAGCTCGAAAGCCAGATCAAGATATTTCCTCAAGGACAGGTGGTTGCCTGTCTGGGTGAGCGTGTGGTCGGCGCCGCCAGCTCGCTCATCGTCCAGTGGGGTGAGTGGGGGGCTCACCACACCTGGAAGGAAGTCACCGGGAGCGGCACCTTCAGCACCCATACGCCGAATGCGCGCACGCTCTACGGCGCCGAAGTATTCGCCGACCCGACGCTGCGCCGCGTCGGCATCGGCAAGAAGCTCTATCAGGCGCGACGTCAGATCTGTCGCGCGCTGAATTTGCGTCGCATCATGGCCTGCGGGCGCATGCCGGGCTATCACCACGTCGGCAACGAGATGTCTCCCGAGGATTACGCGATGCGTGTCATCTGGGGTGACCTGAAGGATCCCGTACTGCTCTTCCAGCTCAAGGAAGATTTCCAGTACTGCGGCGTGATCCACGGTTATCTGCCATCGGACGAGGAATCGCGCGGCAACGCGACAATCATCGTGTGGCTGAACGACCGCTACAAACCGAATCAGCCAACGGTCATCCCGGAGGGCCCGATCCTGTGAAAGTCCGCATCGCTTCGATCCAGTACATGCTGCGCCCGATCGCGGGCTGGAACGAGTTCGAACGCCAAGTGCATTTGATGCTCGATGCAGCAGGCGAGTACCACCCGCAATTCGTGATGCTGCCGGAAATCTTCACGACCCAGTTGATGTCGTTTCTTCCGCGTCAGCCGGTCGATCTCGCGGTGCGCGCGCTCGACCAGTTCACCGATCGCTACAAGGCGCTCATGCGCGAGCACGCGATGCGCTACGGCTACTACCTCATCGGCGGCAGCCATCCGACGATCCGCGACGGCGAGCTCTACAACACCGCATTCCTCTTTTCTCCGCACGGCGAAACCTACGAGCAGGACAAAACGCACCGCACGCGCTGGGAACGCGAGCGCTGGAAGACGACCGCGGGTCACCGACTGCATCTATGGGAAACCGAATTCGGAGACATCTCGGTTCTCGTCTGCTATGACGTCGAGTTTCCCGAGCTTGCGCGCATGGTCTGCGACGCGGGCGCCGATATTCTGTTCGTGCCTTCCAGTACCGATGACCGCCAGGGATTCTGGCGGGTGCGTTACTGCTGTCACGCACGCGCGATCGAAAACCAGGTTTACGTTGCGATGTCGAGCACCGTAGGCTCGCTGCCGGTCGAAGGGCTCGGACTGCATTACGGCCAGGCAAGCATCCTCACACCATCGGACTTCCCATTCTCGCGCGACGGAATCGCGGCCGAGGGCATCGCGAACACCGAGCAGATCATCATTGCCGACGTCGACCTCGATCTGCTTTTCGAGAACCGGGTCAACGGCACCACGATTCCCCTCTACGACAAGCGCGAGGAGCTGTACAAATCTCCTGTTATCGTGACCAATACCGGACCCGGCAGTGCCCCGGCGGCCCGGCCGGTAAGAATTACCGGCTAACTCCGGCGCCGCATGCGCGCGCCCTGGACGAGATACACCAGCACGACGACCAATACTGCAGGCAGGTAGATCCAGTGCTGTGACGGGCGATCAGAAGGCACCTTGAGGGTATCGATCTGCCAGCCCTGTTCGAAGCCCGACTTGCGCGCTCGGCTTCCGAAGCGCACCGCGGCCACGCGCACCTCATCCCCTAGCGCGCTCACGCTGAGCCCGGCGTCCACAAGCCGCTTGCGCCCATCTCCCGGCGCGGCGAGACGCACGGCCACTGTCTTGCGCACGTCCTTCCCCTCCAGCGTCATCCCCGAAATTTCCATCACCAGGCGCTGGTCTTCGCCAAGCGACTGCGCCACGCGCACGATCTCCTTCGCCGGCACATCGACGTAGGGCGCGGCGAATTTGTCCATGAAGAAATCGGGCCGGAACAGAGCAAAGGTTGCGAGCAGCAGCGCCCCGATTTCCCACCAGCGACAGCGCGTGCGGAACCAGCCCAAGGTCGCCGCGGCGAACACGAGCGATGCGGCGATCGCGGCAGCCGCGACGAGCAGGAGCTCGGGCCAGCTTTCGACGTCAATCAGCAGCAGCGTCGGGTTGAACACGAAGACGAACGGCAGCACGACCGTGCGCAGCGCATAAAGCGAGCCCTGCAATCCGGTCTTGATCGCGTCCTCTCCCGAGATTGCTGCGGCAGCGAAGCTCGCGAGGCCCACCGGCGGAGTGATGTCACCCATGATCCCGTAATAAAAAACGAACAGATGGACCGCGATCAGCGGAATTACGAGTCCCGCCTGCGCGCCCAGCTCTACGATCACCGGCGCCATCAATGTCGCGACCAGAATGTAGTTCGCCGTCGTCGGCACGCCCAGGCCGAGGACGAGGCAGACAAGGGCGGTAAACAGCAGCATGACGACCACGTTGCCCTGCGAGACGATCTCGATGAAATCCGTCATGCGAAACCCGAGGCCGGTCAGCGTAATTCCGCCGACGATGATTCCCGCGGTACCCGTGGCGATCGCGATCCCGATCATGTTGCGCGCCCCGTCGTTCAGGCCTTCGACGATCTCGACCATCCCGCGGCGCAGCTCGGCGCCCGCGTGCCCCGCGCGTCGGAACAGTGCGATCAGCGGGCGCTGCGAGCCCATGAGAGCGATGAGCGCGATCGTGGCCCAGAACGCCGAGAGCGCTGGCGAGAGCTCTTCGATCATCAGGCACCAGATCAGCACACCGACCGGGATCAGGAAATGGATTCCGGCCTTGACCGTTGGCCAGGTATCCGGCAGCACCGGGTGCTCAATGTCGATGTCCGGCGGCAGATCCGGGCAACGCGATGCGATCCACACAGTGTAGATGTACAGCCCGGCGAGCAGCAGGCCGAGGATCCAGGGTGCAGCGACGCCAAAAAGGCTCTTTGCCCCGAGCGCCACGTAGTAGATCAGCCCACAGACGGCCATGGTTCCTGAAACACCCAATCCCCAGGCTCTGAGCTTCTGTCCCAGGCCGCGCTTGCGTGCCCGCGCCGCGGGCTCCAGCCCGAGCTTGAGCGCCTCGAGATGCACGATATAGAACAGTGCGATGTACGAGATAACCGCAGGCAGAAACGCGTGCTTGACGACGTCGGTGTACGGAATCCCGACGTACTCCACCATGAGAAAGGCGGCCGCGCCCATGACCGGCGGCATGATCTGCCCATTGACCGAGGACGAGGTTTCGATCGCGCCGGCCTTGATGCCGCCGTAGCCCGCCTTGGCCATCAGCGGGATGGTGAAAATGCCGCCGGAGACGACGTTCGACACCGACGAGCCCGAGATCAGGCCGTTCAGCGCCGACGACACGACTGCGACTTTGGCCGGTCCACCGCGCAGGTGGCCGAGCATCGCAAACGAAACCTGCATCATGTAGTTGCCGGCGCCGGCCTTGTCGAGCAGCGAGCCGAACAGCACGAAAATGAAGATATAGCCCGCCGAAACGCCGAGCGCGACGCCGAACACTCCTTCGGTGGTAAGCCACTGATGCGACAGCATGCGCTCGAGCGATGCGCCCTTGTGCGCGAGCACCTCCGGCAGGTGCCTGCCGAACATGATGTAGGCCAGAAACACGATCGCCAGAACCATCATCGGCAGGCCGACGGCGCGACGCGTCGCCTCGAGCAGCAGGACGAGCCCGATCGAGGCAACCACGATGTCTTGCAGAATCGGCTTGCCGGGCCGCGTCGCAAGATCGGCGTAGAAAAACAGGAAATACATGCCCGCCGCGGTCGCTGCCAGGGCGAGCAGCCAGTCGAACCAGGGCACCGTCGCGCGCTGGTACTTCGTGCGCATCGCCGGATAGCACAGGTAGCCGAGCAGCAGCGCGATTCCGAGATGCAGGGAGCGCGCCTCGGTATCGTTCATCACGCCCCAGGACAGCGCGAAGGGCAGCGGAGAGGCGTACCAGAGCTGGAAGATCGACCAGCCCACGGCAACGCAGAAGATCAGCTTGCCCACCCAACCGGCCGCCGCGCGCCCGCCGGTATCAGCATCGGCGACCAGCGTCTGCAGGTCCGGTTTCGGACTATGCGCGGTCTCGGCCAACGGTCCTCCCCGCTACGCAAAAAGGGGCGAGACCGCGGTCCCGCCCCTCAGCCGCGACGCGCGGCTGCGCCACGCGCATCCGCGCTCACGACGCCGGATTACTTCATCCAGCCTTTCTCCTTGTAGTACTTCACCGCGCCGTCATGCAGTGGCGCGCTCAAGCCGTCCTTGATCATGTTCTCCGGCTTAAGCACCTGAAACGCCGGATGCAGTTTCTTGAAATCTGAGAAGTTGTCGAACACCGCCTTGACCACCTGATACACCGTGTCGGGCGAGGTGCGCGTCGACGACACCACCGTCGCCAGCACGCCATAGGTGTGCGTCTCCTGCGGATTGTTCGGGTACAGCCCCGCCGGAATCGTCGCGTAGGCGTAGTAGGGGTTCGCCTTGACGAGCTTGTCGACCGCCGGGCCGGTGACCGAGATCAGCTTCGCGCCGCATACCGTGGTCGGATCCTGAATGTTTGCCGACGGGTGACCGACCAGGTAGAAGAAGCCGTCTATCTTGCCGTCGCACAGCGCCGGGCCATGCTCGTCAGCCTTCAGCTCCGAGGCAAGCGCGAAATCCTTGATCGTCCACCCCATCGCGCCGATCAGTTCGTCGAGCGAAGCCCGCGTACCCGAGCCGGGGTTGCCGACGTTGAATTTCTTGCCTTTGAGATCGGCAAACGTCTTGATGTTGGCTTCCTTGCGCACCACGACCGTGACCGGCTCGGGATGCAGCGAAAAAACAGCGCGCAGCTCGACGAACGGTTCCTTGAACTGATTGCGCCCCTTGACCGCATTGAATTGCACATCCGATTGCGCGACGCCCATGTCGAGCTCGCCGGCCTTGATGGTGTTGACATTGAAAACCGAGCCACCGGTCGACTCGACCGAGCAGCGGATGCCGTGCTGCTTGCGGTTCTTGTTGACCAGACGGCAGATCGCTCCACCGGCGGGGTAATACACGCCGGTGACCCCTCCGGTGCCGATCGTGATGTATTTCTGTTGTGCAAGCGCGCCGGGGGCCGACGACAGCGTGCCAACCGCAAGCAGCGCTCCTGCGACGAGTGCGCGAGTCTTCATTTCAGTCTCCTCCTCCCAGTGACCGGGCAAGCTTAGCCAATGCCCGGGGGTCCCGCAACGCTCAGGCCGCGGCCGCCACCTCGGCGAGGGTTCTTTCGAGGGTACGTCCGAACTTCTCGACCAGCTCGTCGAGCTGAGCCTCGTCGACGATGAACGGCGGCGCAAGAAGCACATGATCGCCACGCAACCCGTCTAGCGTGCCGCCCATCGGGTAGCACATGAGGCCCTGCGCGAGCGCCTCCTGCTTGATGCGCGCGTGCACGCGCAGCGCGGGATCGAAGGGCTTCTTGGTCTCGCGGTCTGCCACCAGCTCGATGCCGCGGAACAGTCCTCTGCCGCGCAGGTCGCCGACGTGTGGGTGATCGGCAAACGCCGCGTGCAGTCGGCGACGCAGGGCTTCGCCGAGCGGCGACACCCGCGCAAGCAAACCGTCCTCGTGTAGCCGCCTCTGCACCGCCAACGCGCCCGCGCAGGCCGCCGCGTGACCCAGATAGGTATGGCCATGCTGGAAGAAGCCGGTACCGGTAACGATCGTGTCGAATATTTTCTTCGACGCCAGTACGGCACCGATCGGTTGATAGCCGGCGCCAAGACCCTTCGCGACCGCCACCAGGTCCGGGACGACGCCTTCTTCCGAATACGCGAACAACGAGCCGCAGCGCCCCATGCCGCACATCACTTCGTCGAGGATGAGCAAAACGCCGTAGCGGTCGCAGACCTCCCGCACGGCGCGGAAATACCCGGGCACGGGGGTCACCGCGCCGAGCGTCGCACCGGAAACCGTCTCGGCCACGAAGGCAATGACCTTGTCGCCGTCGAGGCGTCGAATCTCGCTTTCCAGCTCGGCCGCGAGGCGCTCACCGTACGCCGCTTCGCTCTCCCCGGCGTGCAATCCACGGTAGGCGTAGCAGGGTGACACGTGCGTCGCGCCGATCAACAGCGGCTCGAACTGGCGCCGGCGCGCCGCGTTGCCGCCGACCGCCAGCGCACCGAGCGTATTGCCGTGATAGGACTGTGCGCGCGCCACGACGTAGCGGCGCTGCGGTTCGCCGCGCTCGACGAAGTACTGGCGCGCCAGCTTGAGCGCGGCCTCGATCGCTTCCGAGCCTCCGGAAACGAAGTACACCTTGTCGAACGCGCCCGCACTGTGCTCGACGAGCACATCGGCGAGACGTTCCATGGGCTCGTTGGAGAAGAACGAGGTGTGCGCGTAAGGCAGCACATCAAGCTGCCGCTGGATCGCATCGATGACTGCGCGATCGGAGTGCCCGAGGCAGGAAACTGCCGCTCCGCCCGAAGCGTCCAGATAGCGCTTGCCGTTCGCGTCGAAGAGATAGGCGCCGTCTCCCCGGACGGCGACTGGGTAGCGGTTGCGGGGATCGCGGTGAAAAACGTGCGTCACGGTTGCGCGGGCACGCCGTCCCACCCCGTTTCTACGCGACCAGCTTCTCGTGCATGCGGCCGCGCCGTCCTTCGAGCGCCTTCGGCAGGTGCGCGCCGAGCTTGCCGAAGAGCTCGTCGTGTGATGCCAGTTCGGCGCGCCAGTCCTCGCGATCGACCGTGGTCACGGCGGCGTAGCGTTCCGTGCCGAACGTCTCGAGCCCGCGCCAGTTGAGATCCTCGAAGCGCGGCATGATGCCGAGCGGCGTCTCGACGCCCTGTCCGTGCCCATGGCAGCGGTCCACGATCCAGGTCAGAACGCGCATGTTCTCGCCGAAACCCGGCCAGAGGAATTTCTTGTTCGTGTCACGTCGGAACCAGTTGACGCGGAAGATTTTCGGCGGATGGTGCACGGCCTTGCCCATCTTCAGCCAATGCGCGAAATAGTCGCCCATGTTGTAGCCACAAAACGCGAGCATGGCCATCGGATCCCGCCGCACCACGCCGACCTTTCCGGTGATCGCGGCCGTGGTCTCCGAGCCGAGCGTCGCGCCCATGTAGACGCCGTCTTCCCAGGTGGGCGCCTCCACCACCAGCGGCACGGTCGACGAGCGGCGGCCACCAAACACGAATGCTGATATCGGCACCCCGCCGGGGTCTTCCCACTTCGGATCGATCGACGGGCACTGGGCCGCGGGGACCGTAAAGCGCGCGTTCGGATGCGCAGCCACTCGCCCACAGTCCGGCGTCCATTCCTTGCCCTGCCAGTCGATCAGCCGCGCCGGCGGTGTCTCGCTCATTCCCTCCCACCAAACGTCACCGTCCGGTGTCAGCGCGACATTCGTGAAGATGGTGTTCGAATGCAGCATCTTCATCGCGTTCGGGTTCGTCGCTTCCGAGGTTCCCGGCGCGACGCCGAAGAAACCGGCCTCCGGGTTAATTGCATAGAAGCGCCCGTCGCGTCCCGGCTTTATCCAGGCAATGTCTTCCCCGATCGTGGTGACTTTCCAGCCCTTGAATGCCGGCGGTGGGATCAGCAGCGCGAGATTGGTCTTGCCGCAGGCGCTCGGGAAGGCCGCGGTGATGTAGCTCTTCTCGCCCGCGGGCGATTCGATGCCGAGCACGAGCATGTGTTCGGCGAGCCAGCCCTCGTCGCGCGCCATCACCGACGCGATGCGCAGCGCAAGGCACTTCTTGCCGAGCAGCGCGTTCCCGCCGTAGCCCGAGCCGAACGACCAAATCTCACGCGTCTCGGGAAAATGAACGATCCATTTTTCCTCCTCGTTGCACGGCCAGGCCACGTCCTTCGCACCCGGCGCGAGCGGCGCCCCGACCGAGTGGATGCAGGGCACAAAGTCGCCGTCTTCGCCGAGCCAGTCGACGACCGCGCGCCCCATGCGCGTCATGATGCGCATGTTCGCGACCACATACGGCGAGTCGGAGATCTCGATGCCGATCTGGGCGATGTGCGAGCCGATCGGCCCCATGGAGAACGGCACGACGTACATCGTTCGGCCGCGCATGCAGCCATCGAAGAGCCGGTTCAGGGTGCCGCGCATCTCGCGCGGGTCGATCCAGTTGTTGGTCGGGCCCGCGTCCACGGCGCGCTCGCTGCAGATGAACGTCCGATCCTCCATGCGCGCGACGTCGCCGGGATGGGAGCGCGCGAGAAAGCTGTTCGGCCGCAGCTTTTCGTTCAGCCGCACGAGGGTGCCGGCGCGGACCATCTCGTCGCACAGGCGGTCGTATTCCGCCTGGCTGCCATCGCACCAGAGCACGCGCTCGGGTTTGGTGAGGGCTGCGACTTCCGCGACCCATTGACGAAGGCCGGGATGCCTGACCCAACTCGGCGAGGGATCGGCAGTCTCGGAACGGGGGGCGTTCATGTCGACGACTCCGGGGGCGGCACCGCCGCCCGGGAACCGTGTATCACCTGGTTCGCAGACACCTCGACACCGCGATAAGAAGGGGATTCGAGGCCGTTGATTGTAACACTGCGGTCATGCCGCGGTTGCCACCATGAACAGGCGCCTGAACCCAAACAGGGTGCTGCCGTCCGCGCGCTTCGGGTAGGCGCCGAGCACGCGCCGGCGGTATTCCTCCTCGAACGGTTCGCGTAGCGCCTCGGGCAGCGCCCCGAGCAGCCCCCCGAGCCAGGTCGACCGCGTCCAGTCGGCAACCGGATTTTCGCCCCGCAGGACCTGGAGATACTCGGTCGTCCACATGTCGACCTGCGCAAAGCGCCCCGCGAGCAGCGCGTAGTAGGCGCTCGCCTCGAGCACCGGAGCAGGGCGCAGCACGGGCTCCAGGTGCGCACCATACGGCGCCTCGCGCGCCAGTTCATGCATTACGACGTGTGACGGTGCCGAAAAATTGCTCGGCATCTGGACCGCCAGCACACCCCGAGGCGCGACGGTTTCGGCCAGTCTGGGAAAGAGTGTCGCGTGATCGGGCAGCCAATGCAGCGCCGCATTGGAATACACGAGGTCGAAAGGCTCGCGCGCCTGCCATGTTCCGAGCTCCGCCTGCCGCCATTCGATCGACGCGCTGCGCGCGCGGGCGCGTGCAAGCATCTCGGACGAACCGTCGACGCCGAGAATGCGCGCCGCGGGCCAGCGCTGCGCAAGCAGCACCGTGACGTTGCCGCTGCCGCAACCGAGGTCCGCGATTCGACGCGGCGCCTCCAGCGCAACCCGGCCGAGCAGATCGATCGCCGGTCTCATCCGATGATCGGCAAACGCTTCATACGCCAGCGGATTCCAGGGCATCAATTACTTTCCAATGCAAAAACGCGCAAAGATCTCGCCCAACAGGTCGTCGGCACTGAACATTCCCGTGATCTCGCCGAGCGCCGTGTGCGCGAGACGCAGCTCTTCGGCGAACAGCTCCCAGCGCCCGCGTTCTCCCTGCGCCGCCGCGAGATGCATCCGCGCCCTGGCAAGCGCCCTCAGATGACGCTCGCGTGCGAGAAACACCGTTTCGTCCCCGGAATGCCAGCCGGCCGCCGCCAGGATCGCCCTACGCAGCGCCTCCAGACCCTTTCCGGTCTTCGCCGAAACGCCGACTGCGCTCGCGTCGCCGATGACGTCGCGCGCGAGATCGATCTTGTTTGCGACGCGCACGCAAGGCACTTGCTCCGGGAGCGCAGCGAGCAATGCGCGTTCCTCGACGCCGATGCCAGCGCCGGCCTCATAGACGAACAGCACGACGTCCGCGCGCGCGAGCTCGCGATGCGTGCGCTCGACACCGAGACGCTCGACCTCCTCGCGCGACTCGCGCAGACCCGCGGTGTCCACAATCACGAGCGGCACGCCTTCGATCTCGATCGTCTCGCGCAGCGCGTCGCGCGTCGTTCCCGCGATCGGCGTCACGATTGCGCGCTCCTCTCCCGCGAGGCGATTCAGCAGGCTCGATTTGCCGACATTGGGTCGGCCTGCGAACACGACGTGAATTCCGCTGCGTAGCAGACTGCCTTGCCGGCTGCGGTCGAATATCGTCTCCAGAGTAGAACGGGCCCGCTCGAGGCGCTTTGCGGCGTCGTCCCCATGCAGCGCGTCGACCTCTTCTTCCGGGAAATCGAGCATCGCCTCGGTCAGCGCGCGCAGCTCGATGAGCTGCGCCGCGAGCGATTCGATCGCCGCCGAAAATTCGCCCTTCAGAGAACGCAGCGCGGATCTGGCCGCGCTGCGGCTCGCCGCATCGATCAGATCCGCAACCGCCTCGGCCTGCGCCAGATCGATGCGACCCTCGAGAAACGCGCGCCGCGTGAATTCCCCCGGCTCAGCGGGACGCGCCCCCGCATCCAGGCACGCGGCAAGCAGCGCCTGCATGACCACCGGTCCACCATGACCCTGCAGCTCGACGACCGATTCGCCGGTGTACGAGTGCGGCCCGGGAAAGTAGAGGACGAGGCCTTCGTCGATGATCTCGCCGCGCGTGTCGCGAAAGTTGCTCACCCGCGCCAGGCGCGGCGCCGGCAGTGCGCCCGTCAGCGCTTGCGCGATCTCGGGAGCGCGTGGCCCGGAGAGCCGCACGATTCCGATCCCGCCGCGCCCGGCAGGCGTTGCAATGGCCGCAATCGTGTCACGCGCAGCTCGAGCCGCGTCAGCGTCTGGCATGGGCAGTCTTGTCGCGGTCAAACATGCGCTGAATCTGCCACTGCTGTGCGATGGAAAGACAGTTGTTCACCAGCCAGTAGAGCACGAGCCCGGCCGGGAAGAAGAAGAAGAACACGCTGAAGACGAACGGCATGAACGTCATCACCTTCGCCTGAACCGGGTCAGGCGGTTTCGGATTCATCCGCGTCTGCAAAATCATCGTGCCAGCCATCAGGATCGGCAGCACGTAGTACGGGTCGAGCGCCGAGAGATCCTTGATCCACAGGATGAAAGGCGCATGGCGCAACTCGATCGCAGCAAGCAACACCCAGTAAAGGGCGATGAATACCGGGATCTGCACCAAAATCGGGAAGCAGCCGCCGAGCGGATTGATCTTCTCCGTCTTGTACAACTCCATCATCGCCTGGTTCATCTTCTGACGGTCATTCGCGTACATTTCGCGAATCTTCGTCAGGCGAGGCGTGACCAGCTTCATCTTCGCCATCGACTTGTAGCTCGCCGCCGAAAGCGGGAAGAAGGTCAGCTTAACGACGACCGTAAGCAGGATGATCGCCACGCCCCAGTTTCCGGTCAGCGCATGGAACTGAGAGAGCAGCCAGAACAGTGGCCAGGCAATGATCGTCAGCCAGCCATAATCGACGACCAGATCGAGCCCGGGCGCCACCGCCTTGAGTCGCTTCTGCTCCTGCGGTCCGACGAACAGGCGTATCTTGGAAGCGCCCGTTTGGCCCGGCGCAATCTCGCCCACTCCGGTGATGGTGCCGACCTGGAACAGGTCATCGGGAAGCTTGCGCGCATAATATTCGCGCGGCGTTCCCTCTGGCGGCAGCCAAGCCGCGACAAAGTAGTGTTGCGACATGCCGATCCAGCCATCGTTGGCCCGCGCCGGAATGTCGCCCTTGCCCTTGGCAATGTCGGAAAAATCCACTTTGTGGTAGGCGGTTTCCTTCGTGTAGTACACGGGACCGGTGAAGGTTTTCATCATCGCGGTTTGCCCCGCGGGGGGCTTGTCGTCGCGCACCAGCTGGTAATACGCATGCGGGCGAATCGGGGCGGTCGTCGCGTTCTTGATCTCCTGCGTCAGGTCGATCACGTAGCTGTTGCGATGGAAGATGTAGCGCTTCTCGACCGTGAGACCATCGCTGCCGCGCGCTGTCAGGCGGACCTCGAGTACGTCCTGCCCCGACGCAAGTTCGCGCGGCCCCGGCTCGAAGCGCCAGACGCTGCGATGGTTCGGTCCCCCTTCTCCGGTCAGACCGCTCTGCGCCACGTAGTGATGTTTCGGCCCGAGAAGAATGAAGGGCTTCGTCACGTCATCGGCGTCGCGATGCTTGCGCAGCTCGACCTCGCCCAGCGTGCCTCCAAGGCTGTCGATTTCGACGATCATCAGGTCGGTGCGTACCTTCAGGACTTCACCCTTCGCCGCCGGCGCAGTGGGCTGCGGGGCGGGAGCCGCGCCGCTGCGCGCGGCCGGCGTCGCCGACGGCTTCGTCTCGATCGGCGCGCTCGGCGTCGGCACGGCCTGTTGCGCCTGCTGCGCGGCAGTCTGTTCGGGAGGCTTGGGCCGGTTGTGCTTTTCCCAGGCATCCCAGAGCATCAGCACCGAGAAGCTGAATACCGCCAGCAGGATCAGGCGCTGCGTGTCCAGGTTCATCGTTCGACTGGCCTCGCCTCGTTCGCCCCGGGGACGGGGTCGTAGCCGCCGTGGTGCCAGGGGCCACAACGCAGGATACGGCCCGCTGTCAGCCAAGACCCGCGCCACGCGCCGTGCTGCCTGAGCGCCTGCTCCGCATACTCCGAGCAGCTCGGGTAGAAACGGCACGCCGGCGGCAAGACCGGGCTTACGAGAAGCCGATAGCCACGCACGAGAAACCGCAACAGCTTCGCCATCATTTGTTTTCCAGACGCACCAGCAGTGCTCGCAACTGCCTCAACATCTCACGCGAGGGTTTGGCACCCAGCGGCGGGCGGACGAGAAGGTCGATCGAACCGAGGGCTGCCTGCTCAAGCCTGAAAGCCTCCCGGATATACCGCTTGATGGCATTACGTGTGGCCGCAAGGCGGGAATGGCGGCGCGAGATCAGGATGCCGAGGCGCGCCGGGCCGCTTTCACGGCACGCCAGGTAAAAAACATAACCGGCCGCGCTACGTCGCTTTCCCTCGCGCAGCAAGCGCTCGAAGTCTGCGCGCTGCGTAAGCCGCCGCCTACGGTCGAACGCCCGATCGTGCGAAGCGGCGCTCGACACGCACGCGCCGCACTCAGACGCCTAGGCGCTTGCGCCCCTGCGCACGGCGGGCCCGAAGCACTGCGCGGCCGCCACGCGTGCGGCTGCGCACCAAGAATCCATGGCGCCTTGCACGACGTGTTTTCGACGGCTGGTAAGTCCGTTTCATCGCTGCCTCGACGGAAAAAGGGCGGTATTACAGCCTGTGGTACGAGTCATTGTCAAATCAGGGATTTTTCGGCCTCGAGCCTGTGGATAACTTGGTTCGTTGAAGGTAGAATTTTAGCTTGTTCGAAGCCTCGCTCCAGAGCTTCGCAACAGCCGTCGAACGAGCACCCGAAGAAGCCACCCGACCCCATGCAAAACCTCTGGGAAGCTTGCCTGCGCCGACTCGAGCAGGAACTCCCAACACAGCAGTTCAACACCTGGGTTCGGCCGCTCACCCCAGAAGCCTCCGAAGAGCCGCAAACGCTCGTTCTCGCGGCGCCCAACCGCTTCGTGCTCGAACTGGTTCGCGAGCGTTTTGCGAACAAGATCGAACGGCTCGCCGCCGAGACAAGCGGCCGAGCGCTCGCCCTGAAGCTCGTGCTCGCACGTGGCGTCGACGTACCGATTCGCATGGCGTCCGCCAGCGCACCCGCGCCGCGTGAAACATCAGCTCTGGTCGAGGGTGCGCGTCTAAACCGCGGTTTTACCTTCGACAGCTTCGTGACCGGGAAGGCGAACCAGCTGGCGCGCGCGGCAGCGATCCAGGTCGCCGAAAACCCAGGCGTCTCCTACAACCCGCTTTTCATCTATGGCGGCGTGGGCCTCGGAAAGACGCACCTCGTGCACGCGATCGGCAACCACCTCGCCGAGCAGCGCCCCCAGGCGCGTATTCGCTACATCCATGCCGAACAGTACGTCTCCGACGTGGTGCGCTCGGTACGCCAGCGCTCGTTCGACGATTTCAAGCGCTATTACCACTCGCTCGACCTGCTACTCATCGACGACATCCAGTTTTTTTCGAACAAGGATCGTACTCAGGAGGAGTTTTTTTACGCGTTCAACGCCCTGGTCGAGGCCCATAAGCAGATCGTGATCACCTGCGACACCTATCCCAAGGAAATATCCGGGATGGAGGAGCGCCTCATTTCCAGGTTCGGTTGGGGCCTCACGGTGGCGATCGAACCGCCAGAGCTGGAGATGCGCGTCGCCATCGTCCTCAAGAAAGCCGAGCTCGAAGCAAGCGCGCTGCCCGAGGACATCGCATTCTTTATTGCGCAAAACATTCGATCGAATGTTCGCGAGCTGGAAGGCGCACTCAAGAAGGTGCTGGCCTATGCGCGCTTCACGGGACGCGAGCTCGACTTGGAACTCGCCAAGGAGGCTCTGAGGGACATCCTCAACGTTGCCAACCGGCAAATCACGATCGACGGGATCCAGAAGGCGGTCGCCGACTATTTCAAGATCCGCATCGCCGACATGCATTCCAAGAAGAGGAGCCGCAACGTCGCGCGCCCGCGCCAGGTCGCAATGGCGCTCGCGAAGGATCTCACGCAGATGAGCCTGCCCGAGATCGGCGAGGCGTTCGGCAACCGCGACCACACCACTGTCCTGCACGCATGCCGCACGATCACCAATCTGCGTAAGAAGGACGGTAGCCTGAACCGCGACTATCTGGTCCTCGAACAGGCACTCAAACGATGACCCGTTCGACGCTGAGAGAGCAAGCTGTGCGTATCGGCTGGATGAATTGTGAATAACTCGCCGCTGATCCGGATCTGCCTAACTTGTTCGATTCCGTGCACAAGCTATGCACAGCTTTCCCCGGCTTGCGCACGGCCTCAAGACATTGCTAAAGCAACGATTTCAGGTTTATCCCGTACCACGCCCCGCACCTACTATTACTACTAGGTTAAAAAACTACTAGGTAAAACACATGGTTCAGGTCAAGGCAAAACGAGACGAAATACTCGAGCCCCTTTCGGCCGTCAGCGGGATCATCGAACGGCGCCATACCTTGCCGATCTTGTCGAACGTGTTGATCGAGCAAGGGTCGGGCGAACTGGGATTTCTGGCGACCGACATTGAGATTCAGATTACGGCACACGCTGCGATCGGCGAGCACGGGGAGGCGCGCGCGGTCACGGTGGGGGCCCGTAAGCTACTCGACATCCTGCGCGCGTTGCCTGAGGGTTCGGACGTGAGCCTTCAGCAGCAGGACAAGCGCTTGCTCGTCAAGGCGGGGAAGAGCCGGTTCTCCTTGCAAACCTTGCCCGCCGAGGACTTTCCGCGTCTCGCAGCCCCGGCGGGTGACAGCGCGCGCTTTTCGGTAGCGCAAAAGGCGCTGCGCCATTTGCTCGGGATGGTTCAGTACGCGATGGCGCAGCAGGATATTCGCTACTACCTCAATGGCTTGCTGATGGTCGTGGAGGATCGGCGGCTGAAGCTTGTTGCAACCGACGGCCATCGCCTGGCATTCGCTGCCATGGCCGTCGAATCGGAGGTTCCTCGGCAAGAGGTGATCGTGCCACGCAAGACGGTCATCGAACTCGGGAAGCTGCTCTCCGACAGCGAAGACCCTGTGGAAATCGAGCTATCCGGC
>JAJDNJ010000074.1 GCA_022340705.1 Betaproteobacteria bacterium | reverse complement strand
TGGCTCGGCCAGCGACTACCGGACCTGGCAGGCGCAGATGGACGCCTTCGCCAAGCGATATTGGGCGATTGCCTACAGCCGGCGCTATCACTGGCCAAACGAGCCGATCGCGGCGCAGTCCGATTACTCGATGGAAGAGCATGTCCGCGATCTGGAGGCTCTGCTGCGCGTGATCGGTCCGGCGCCGGTGCATCTCGTGGGGCACTCTTACGGGGCCTTCGTCAGCATGCTTCTCGCCATGCGGGCGCCCGAGCTGCTGCACACCCTCACCCTGGCCGAGCCGCCGGCCATCACCCTGTTTACGAGCAGCACCCCGCGACCGCTCGAGCTGGTCAGGCTGCTCGCGACCCGGCCGCGCACCGCGGCCGCGATCATCCACTTCGGCGCGACCGGAGCCGGTCCGGCGACGGCAGCCGCGCGGCGTGGGGACCTCGACGGCGCGATGCATATCTTCGGCAACGCCGTGCTCGGGCGCGCGTTCTACGCGCGCCTCTCCGCGCGGCGTCTCGAGCAGGTTCGCGCCAACGCGATCGGTGCCGAATTTCTCGGTTCGGGGTTCGCACCACTCGATGACGATGCGCTGCGCGCAGTCCGCACCCCCACTTTGCTGATCGGCGGCGCGCACAGCCCGGCGGTCTTCCGTCGGGTGCTCGATCGGCTCGAGGAACTGGTCCCGCGCGCCGAGCGCATCACGATACCGGCTGCCTCGCACATCATGCACGAGGACAATCCGGACGCTTTCAACGCCGCGGTGCTGTCCTTCCTCGCGGCGCACGCGAGCCCCGAACGCGCCGCGGAGCGCGGCGGCCAGATCTCGAAAAGCCCTTTTAAATGAACCATTCGAGCCATTCGCCGCAAGGCGGACGCCAACCCTCGCTGAACCGCCTGGCGTTGAGCGCAACCGTTCACTGCCTGACCGGCTGCTCGATCGGCGAGGTCTCGGGCATGGCCATCGGCATGGCCTTGGATCTCGGCAACACCACCACCATCGTGCTGTCGGTCATTCTGGCCTTCCTCTTCGGCTACCTCCTGACCATGCTGCCTCTGCTGCGTGCCGGGGTGGCGCTGCGCACGGCGCTCGGTCTGGCCTTCGCCTCCGATACCGCGTCGATCGCCGTGATGGAGCTCGTCGACAATGCGCTCATGCTCCTGATCCCCGGCGCGATGAGCGCGGGACTGGGCGATCCGCTGTTCTGGGGCAGCCTCATCCTGTCACTCCTGCTCGGAGGCGTCGCCGCCTTCCCGGTCGTGCGCTGGCTGATCGCGCGCGGACGCGGGCACGCCCTCGTGCACCAGCACCACGGGCATCACGGCGGCGCGCACGGCGCCGCCCACCGGCCCGATTGAGCGGGCCGGCCTCCGGCTTCGCGGAAGGCCGAGCCGCGCCGCGTCAGTCGGATGCCGGAACGGGAACGGTCAGCGACCTGACGATCGCGCCCTCCTCCACGCTTCCGCTGGTCGTGCCCTCGCCGCGCATGCGGCGTACGCAGTACTCGCGCTCTTTCGGGTCCTTGTAGACCGAGCAGCGCGCGAAGCGGTTCTTTTCGTAATTCGCCTGCGGCTCGGCCAAGGTTCCGCGCTTCGCTTCAACCTGCGCCGCGCCCGCTTCGCGCAGGCAGGTCTTGCGCGTGTCGGCGCCGGCGATTTTCATGCAGGCGGCACGGTCCTCGAGATAACGCTGATGAATCGCGGACCCAGCTTGCGTGTTTGCCGCCGATGCCGCGCTCGTCCAAACCGTCGCCACGACGGCGCAGAACACGAGAAAGCTGTTGCTTGAGAGTGACATGCGTTCTCCTTCGTCGAACGGGTTACACAGTCACCGTTCGACCGGAGCATGCGCCGCGCGTTCAACCGACCGCGCATTTGACCGACCGCATTAGGCGCCACCCGCGCGCACCATCGGTCCGAACTCAGCGCGCCGGCATCGACTGGCTCATGCGTTCGACGATGTCCGGCGGCACGAAGTTGACCAGCTCGGTCGTCTCGGCCTCGACCAGCTCGACGTAGCGCTTGACCACCTCGGGCGGGTCCATCTGCCCGACGGTGATGCGCTGCAGGAGCTGGTCCATGACCGCCACGTCCTCGGGCGCGGCGGTCTTGCGGTCGAACCACGGTCCCGGTTCGTTCGCCATACGATCGTTGAAGCCGGTCGCGTAGGGCCCCGGATTGATCAGGCAGACGTCGACCCCGAACGCCCTGAGCTCGGCGCGCAGCGCGGTACCGAAGGCCTGGATCGCGTGCTTGGTCATGGTGTACGGCCCGGAACCCACGCCGGCGCGCACGCCGCCGATCGACGACACGATGATGATGCGGCCGGCGCGCTTCTTGCGCATCGCCTGCGCGACGCGCTGCGTGATGGCGAAGGTACCGAAGACGTTCACCTCGAACACCGCGCGCAGCCGCTCGAGCGGAATCAGCGACAGCGGACCGGTCTGCCCCATCGCGGCGTTCGCGACGAAAACGTCCAGATCCCATTGGTCGACCTTGGCGATGTCCTGCGCCTTGGTGATGTCGATCTTGACCACGGTCAGCTTCGGCGCGGCCTTGGCGAGCTCGGCGGCTTGCTGGTCGTTCAGCACCGCCGCGATCACCTTGTGGCCGCGATCGGCGAGCTGGATCGCGGCGGCGCGGCCGAAGCCGCTGCCAGCCCCGGTGATGAGCACTGTCTTGGGCATGTCTCCTCCTCTGCGATTTCCAGGCGCGCGAGCCGTCGGAATTCGGACGCGCGATCGATGTCGTACCCGCGCAGAGGATACCCCGACCCTAGTCGATCCAGGCCGCGGCGCCGCGAAACGATCGATTCACCGAGCTTGCGCTCAGCTCCGGCCACCCCCAAGCGCGAGCGCGAGCGGCCGGTAGATCGACCGCTTCTTGTACTGGTGGGTCTCCATCTTGCAGATGATGTTCACCAGCATCTGCACCGCCTCCAGCACATGCGCGCCCTTGTTCAGCATCACGCATTCAGCGCGCATCGACATTGCCGCGTCCGTGACTTCGGCGCGCGTCGGAATTCCGCTGTGCGCGAGCGAGTCCAGAACCTGGGTCGCCCACACGACGGGAAGGTGGCAGGCCTCGCCGAACCAAAGCAGCTCCTCCTGCATCTCGGCCAGTCGCTCGAAGCTCAGTTCCACGGCGAGATCGCCGCGCGCGATCATGATGCCCACCGGATCGTAGCGCAGCGCCTCGAACAGGATATCGGGCAGGTTGCGCAGCGCCTCGCGCGTCTCGAGCTTGAGGATGATGCCGAAGCCGGTCCGTCCCGAGGCGCGCACGCGATCGCCGACCTGACGCACGTCCTCCGGCGCGTTGACGAACGACACTTCGACGCCGTCGGCGTGGGTGAGCGCGAACTCGAGCACGCGCCGGTCTTCCGGGCCGAGCTTGCCGGGCGGTATCCGGCTGTCCGGAAACGCGAGGCCCTTGCCCGTACGCAGGCGCAGCGGCGATTTCGCCGCCCGCACCACGCGACAACTCAGACCCTTGCGCGTCACCGCCTCGACCACGGCGGTGATCCTGCCGTCGTCGAGGATCACGCGCTCGCCAGACCGTACGCACGCAAGGATGCGCGGCTCAGGGCAGCCGAGCACCGGCAGGCTCGCCGGCTGCGTCCGCCCGGTGGCATTGACGAGGAAGCGGCTACCGATCGCGAGCGTCAGCGTGGCTGGCACGCGCGGGTAGCGGCCGACCCGCCCGCGGCCTTGCACGCGCTTGCCGCGCTTCCAGACGATGGCGAGGCCCGAGGTCAGGTAAAGCGAGCTTACG
>JAJDNJ010000060.1 GCA_022340705.1 Betaproteobacteria bacterium | reverse complement strand
TTCATCGACTGGGTGAAGCGCTCGCCGCCGGCCGAGGGGGTCGAGCGCGTGCGCATCGCGGGCGATCCTGAGCGCGAGACGCGGGCACGGCGCGAACGCGAGGGCATCCCGGTCGATGCGACGACCTGGAACGAGATCGGCGCGGCGGCCGAATCGCTGGGCCGGACGCGCGCCGAGATCGACGCGCTCGCGCGCGGCGTTTGAGCGCGCCGTTCATTGCGGGTACCCTTCAACGCAACGACGAACGCGGCGACGACAGCGCGGAGGTCATACCCATGGCAGCGGAAGGCAACGGCACCAAGGTCACCATTTTCACGGGCAGCTACCGGATCAAGGGCTACGTCGATCTGGTGCCCGGCGCGCGCCTGACGGATTACATGACCGAGGCGAAGGACTTCATCGCGGTGACCAATGCCGAGGTCTACGAGGCCGTGCTCGGCGGGCGCCAGGTACTCACCGCGCCTTTCATCAACGTCAGCCGCGATCACGTCCAGCTCGTCGCGCCGGGTCACTGAACCCGTTGCGCGCGACGCGCGCGATTCAGGCGCGCTGCAGGTCGGTCGCGCGCGCGCGCAGCGAGGCGTCGCCGCGCAGCTGAAACTTCTGCACGCGCTCGGTGGCCGTGGTCGGGAGCGCATCGACGAACACGATATAGCGCGGCACCTTGATCGCCGCCAGACGCGCACGGCACCAGTCCGCGATCTCTTGCGCGCCGACATGGGCCCCGGGCTTCGCCACGATGGCGACCAGAATTTCGTCCTCGCCGAGCTCCGAGGGCACCGGAATCGCCGCGCTGCGCACGACCGCGGGGTGATCGTCCACCACGCGGTCGATTTCGGCGCCGGAGATGTTCTCGCCGCGCCGGCGAATGATGTCCTTCTTGCGCGCGACAAAATAAAAGTAGCCGTCCGCATCGCGCCGCACCAGATCGCCGGTCTTGAACCAACCCTCGTGCATGCTCTCTGCAGTCTGCTCGGGATCCTTGTAGTAGCCCTGCATCAGAATCGGAGTGCGCACCCAGAGCTCGCCCACCGTCCCGTCGGCCACGTCGACGCCGTCGTCGTCGACCACGCGCAGCTCGGCGAACTTGACTTCGGGATCCGGGTGGCGCGCGGGCAGGCCCATGCTGTTAGGCCTCCGCTCGCCGTCAAATGGGTTGTTGCAGGCGCCGGGGATCTCGGTCATCCCGTAGCCCTCGATCATGATCGGAACGTTGAATTCCTCGCGAAAGGTTCGTTCGAGGTCGGGTGTGATCGGCGCGCCGTAGATCACGCGCAGCCGGTGACGCGGGTCGAACTCCGCGCGCGGTCGGCGCGCAAGGATGTTGCCGATCGCGGCGATGATGTTGACCTGGGTGGCCCCGGAGTCCGCCGCGCTGCGCCAAAAGGTGGAGGCCGAGAATCGCGGCAGCAGGTCGAGGCTCGCACCGGCGGCGACGGTTCCGGCGAGCGAATAGAACAGGGCGTTGATGTGGAACATCGGCAGGATGCACATCAGGCGGTCTTCGGGCTGCAGCCACATGCGCGCAACGAATCCTTCTCCGGCCAGCACGAAATTACGCTGGCTGTGCATCACGCCCTTCGGGAAGCCGGTCGTGCCCGAGGTGTAAAGCATGAGGACCGTGGCATCGGCCGCGCCGGCGGGCGGCGCAGCCGCGCGCGGCGCGGCGTCGATCATGGCGTCGAAGGCCGGCAGATCTGCGCACGCCCCTTCGAGCAGAAAGAACCACGGTGCCGGATCAAGCGGCGCCACAGCCTCGCTGGCGACCGGGTAGGGCGCGGCTGTCGTAGCCACGGCGCGCACGCCGGCGTGCTGCAGGATGTAGCCCGCCTCGCGCGGGCCGAATTCGGGATTCACCGGAACGAAGATCGCGCCGAGGCGCGCGAGCGCAAACAGGAGCAACACCATGTTCGGGCTGTTCGTCGCCATGACGCCGACGCGATCGCCCGCGACGATGCCGCGCGCGTGCAGCGCGCGCGCCGCAGCCTCGACCCGTTCGGCGAACCCCGTGTAAGTCCAGTGTTGGGTGCCGTGCGAGAGGAGCAGCGCGTGCTCACCGCGCGCGCGGCGCCGGCTCATGAGCAGGCCGTGCAGCGAAAGATCGTGCGCTGGATAGCGCTGCAGGACTTCCAGGGGGCTCAGCATGGTGGCGGGGACGCTAGCACACGACGGTTAGAGCGGTGTTCGTGATAAGGCACTTTCAGTTAACATTGCAACCCATTGATTCAAAGGTACTAAAAATTTGAGAAATTTCGACCCAGAATTTCTCTAAGTATTTGTAGTAGTGAGAAAAAATTCCGGTTTCGCGCTTGACCCCGCAAAATCGTTCCCTTAAAGTGGGAAAACGTAGAAAAAAGTGGCGAAAAGCGGATTAGCCGGTCGATCCGTGGGCGCCAGAAAGAACGGGGATGGCAGGGAGCTTCCACGGCGCAACAGTTGTGACGCTCGACGCGAAGGGGCGTCTGGCGATTCCGACGCGCCATCGCGACGCGCTGCTCGAGAACAGTCGAACCCTGGTGCTTACCGCGCACCCGGACGGCTGCGTGATCCTGTATCCCGAAGCGGACTGGGAACCGGTGCGCGCCCAGGTCCAAAACTTTCCGAGCTTTCATCCCCAGGCGAGCTGGTGGAAGCGTCTGCTACTCGGTTTTGAAGAGCACGTCACGCCGGATAGCGCGGGCCGCATCCTGTTCCCCGCGGCGCTGCGCGAGCACGCGAGACTCGAGCGCGACGTGCGCATGATTGGCCAGGGCCGGTATTTCGAACTCTGGGACAGCGGCGTGTGGGCGGCGAAGCGCGATGCCGCACTCTCCGGCGGCATCACCCCGCCGCCGGGCATGGAGGATTTTTCGCTGTGACCGCGGAGGCGGAGGATGCACGCGGCCGCCTTTCCGCATCGCCCGGTGTTGCTCGACGAAGCCATTGCGGGTCTTGCACCGCGCGCTGGCGGCACGTACGTCGACGGAACCTTCGGCAGGGGCGGGCATGCGCGCGCACTGCTGGCGCAGCTCGGCCCGCACGGACGCCTGATCGCGATCGACCGCGATCCTCAGGCGGTCGCCGCCGCAATGGCGATCGGCGATCCACGCCTAACCGCGGTGCATGCCCGCATCGGCGCCCTCGGCGCGGTGCTCGACGCGGCGGGCGTGCGCAACGCAGACGGAATGCTGTTCGACCTCGGCGTGTCCTCGCCGCAACTCGACGACCCGGAGCGCGGATTTTCCTTTCGCGCGGACGGGCCGCTCGACATGCGCATGGATCCCACGCAGGGCGTATCGGCGGCGCAATGGCTGGCCACGGCGGCCGAGCCGGAGATCAGGGAGGTGATCCGGGACTATGGCGAAGAACGGTTTGCTAAACAGATTGCAGCGTCGATTGTGGCTGCGCGCGCAAGCGAGCCCATCCGAACGACACGGCAACTTGCCGATCTCGTGGGTGCGGCGGTCCGCACACGGGAGCCGGGCCAGAATCCGGCGACGCGCACCTTTCAAGCTCTACGGATTTTCGTCAATCGGGAGCTTGAGGAAGTGTCGCTGATGCTTCCCCAGGCCGTCGAGCGACTGGCGAGCGGCGCGCGCCTTGCGGTGATCAGTTTTCATTCGCTCGAAGACCGCATCGTCAAGCGTTTCCTCGCGGGCGCGTCGCGGCCCCAGCTGCCTGCGGATTTGCCGATTCGCGCCAGCGAGATGCCCGCAGCGCTGCTTAAGCTCATTGGCCGTGCGCAAAGTCCTTCGCCCGCAGAGCTGGCGCGCAATCCACGTGCGCGCAGCGCGCGCCTGCGGGTTGCGGAGCGAACCGCGGCGCCGTTCGACGCCCGCGCGCTGCCGCGCCTGGAGGCTGCGTGGCGAAGCTGAATCTGCTGCTTCTCGCTGTCCTGGTCGCCTGTGCGCTCGGCCTGGTGAGTGCTCAGCATCAGGCGCGCAAGCTGTACGCCGAGCGCGAGCAGGCGCAGACCCTCGCGCGCGAGCTCGATGTCGAATACGGGCGGCTGCAGCTCGAGGCCGGCACCTGGTCGCTGCCGGCGCGGATCACGCAGACCGCCGCCGGCAAGCTCGGCATGCAGATGCCCGAGCCGCGCCGCGTGCGCAGCATCCAGCTCGACGCGGCGGGAGGTCGATGAGCTTTGCCGCGACGCCGATGCTGGTGCGCCTTCCGGTCTGGCGGGCGCGCGTGGTGCTGGTTCTCCTGCTGCTCGGCTTCGTCGCGGTCGGCGGGCGCTCGGGCTATCTGCAGGGAGTCCGCACCGCCTTCCTCAAGGAAGAGGGCGAGGCGCGCTACGCGCGCCTGATCGAGGCCCCGGCCACGCGCGGTCGCATTCTCGACCGCAACGGCGAGCCGCTCGCGATCTCGACGCCGGTGAAATCGGTCTGGGCGATGCCAGAGGAACTCGAAGCCGATCGGCGCCAGCGGGCGGCGCTCGCGCGCGCGCTCGCCATGCCACTCGAGGCGCTCGACCGCAAGCTGGCCGAGGGGGCGGGGCGTGATTTCGTCTACCTCAAGCGTCAGGTGCCGCCGGAGATCGCGCAGCGCGTCGCCGCGCTGAAGATTCCGGGCGTATTCGAGCACCGCGAATACCGGCGCTACTACCCCGTCGGCGCAGTGACCGCGCAGGTCGTCGGCTTCACCGGAGTCGACGACGTCGGTCAGGAAGGCATGGAGCTCGCCTACCAGTCGCGCCTCGCGGGCACCGCGGGCAGCCGCCGGGTGATCAAGGACCGCCATGGCGGCGTCGTCGAGGACATCGGCGCGGTCCAGCCGGCGCAGGACGGCGCGGATCTGGTGCTGTCGATCGACAGCAAGATTCAGACGCTCGCCTATCACGCGCTGCTCGACGGCGTACGCAAGCACCGCGCCCGGGCCGGCGCGGCAATCGTGCTCGACGTCGCGAGCGGGGAAATTTTGGCGCTGGTCAACGTGCCGTCCTACAACCCGAACAACCGCGCCAAGCTCGCGGGCGCCCAGCTGCGCAATCGCGCGCTGACCGACGTATTCGAACCGGGTTCCACGCTCAAGCCGCTGACCATCGCGCTCGCGCTCGAGACCGGCAAGGCAACGCCGCGCACGATGATCGACACCGAAGGCGGGCAGCTGACGATCGCGAACTACACGATTCGCGACGCACACCCTGCGCGCGCGATGAGCGTGACGAAAGTGCTGCAGGTTTCATCGAACATCGGTGCGGCAAAAATCGCACTCTCGCTGCCGAGCGAGGCGATGTGGGACCTCTACCGGCGCGTCGGCCTTGGCCATCCGCCGGAGCTTGGTTTCCCAGGCGAGGCGGCGGGGCGTCTGCGCCACTACAGCACCTGGCGGCCGATCGAGCAGGCGACGATGGCCTACGGTCATGGCATCTCGGTGAGCTTGGTACAGCTTGCGCGCGCCTACACGATGTTCGCGCGCGACGGCGAGCTCGCGCCGATCACCCTGTTGCGCAATCCCGGGTACGCATCCGGTCAGAAGATCCTGTCGACGCAGACTGCGCGCGCGGTGCGCGCGATGCTCGAATCGGCGGTGCAGCCCGGCGGCACCGGTCCGCTCGCGCGCATCGCCGGCTGGCGCGTGGCGGGAAAGACCGGCACCGCGCACAAGCTGGAGAACGGCAGCTACGCGCCGGACAAGTACCTGTCGAGCTTCGTCGGATTCGCGCCGGTATCGGCGCCGCGCCTGATCACCGCGGTGGTGATCGACGAGCCCTCGACCGGAGGCTATTACGGCGGCGTCGTGGCTGCGCCCGTATTCGCAAAGGTGATGCGCGGCGCACTGCGCATGCTCGGCGTTCCGCTCGATGCACCGGCCGAGCCGCTCGAGCTGCCGAGCGAGAGCGAGCACGCGCGGGAGAGCACATGAGGTCGGCGGATCGAGAACCATGGTGTCCGACGTTCTGCAGCGGCTTGCCGACCAGCACGCGATGATCGAACGGCTCGCTTCGGACAGCAGACGCTGCGTGCCGGGGACCGTGTTCTTCGCCTATCCCGGAGAGAGCGCCGACGGCCGCAGCTACATTGCGGACGCGCTCGCGCGCGGCGCCTCGGCGGTGGTGTGGGAATCCGAGGGCTTCGACTGGGACAGCCGTTGGCGCGTGCCGAACAGCGGCGTCGCGGGGCTCAAGCAGGAAGCGGGATGGATTGCGCACGAGTTCTACGGACGGCCCTCCGAGGCGCTCTGGGTCTGCGGGGTGACCGGGACCAACGGCAAGACCTCGTGCACGCATTGGATCGCCACGGCGTTCGAGGCGCTCGGGGTGAAGAGCGGCGTGCTCGGAACGCTGGGCAGTGGATTTCCCGGCGCGCTCGGCGGGGGGCAGAACACGACGCCCGACGTGCTCGAGCTGCACGCGCTGCTCGCGCAAATGCGCGCGGCTGGCGCGCAGGCCGTGGCAATGGAGGCCTCCTCGCACGGCCTCGTTCAGGGGCGCACGAACGGCGTGGCGTTCGACTGCGCGCTGTTCACCAACCTCTCGCACGAGCACCTCGATTATCACGGATCGATGGAGGCCTACGGCGCGGCCAAGGCATTGCTGTTCGAGGCGCCAACGCTCGAGACCGCCGTGCTCAACCTCGACGATGTCGCGGGCGTACGCCTGGCCGAGCGTGCGCGCGCGCGCGGACTGCGCACCATCGGCTACAGCCTGATGGCCTCCACCGTCCTGCACGGTGTCGTCGACGAGCATCTCGCGGCGCGCAGCATCGCGTTCGAGGACGGCGCCATGCGCGTCGCCTTGGTCTCGAGCTGGGGCGAGGCCGAGGTCGTCGTGCCGCAGATCGGCCGATTCAACGTGTCGAATGCGCTCGGCGTGCTCGGATGTCTGATCGCATACGGCATCGGCTTCGGAGCGGCGCTCGAGCGCCTCGGAGCGCTGCCGCCGGTCGCGGGACGCATGCAGACGCTCGGCGGCAAGCAGGCGCCGCTCGTGGTCGTCGACTACGCGCATACCCCCGATGCACTCGAGAAGGTGCTGCACGCGCTGCGTCCCGTGGCCCAGGCGCGCGGCGGTGCCCTGGTGGCGCTGTTCGGGGCCGGCGGCGAGCGCGACACGGCCAAGCGTCCGCTGATGGGCGCGGTCGCCACGCGCCTCGCCGACCGCATCGTGCTGACCTCCGACAATCCGCGCGGCGAAGATCCGCAGGCGATCCTGGCGGCGATCCAAGCGGGTGTTTCGCGCCCCTGTGCGGTCGAGATCGACCGCGCGCGCGCGATCCGCGCGGCGATCGGCACGGCTGCTGCGCAGGACGTCGTGCTGATCGCCGGCAAGGGGCACGAGGCCTACCAGGAGGTCGGCGGCGAGCGCCGGCCGTTCTCGGATGCCGAAGTGGCGCGCGCGGCACTCGACGAGCGGGAGGCGGCATGATGTCGCTCGGCGAGGCTGCGCTCGTGCTCGGCGGCGTGCTGCGCGGCGCCGACGCGCCCTTCGAGTCCGTATCGAGCGACAGCCGCACGCTGGCGCGCGGCGCGCTGTTCGTCGCCTTGCGCGGCGAGCGCTTCGACGGACACCGTTTTCTCGATGCGGCGCGCGCCGCCGGAGCGGCCGGCGCGATCGTCGATCAGCGC
>JAJDNJ010000059.1 GCA_022340705.1 Betaproteobacteria bacterium | reverse complement strand
GGGCTCGGCTTCACGCCGAGCCAGGCAGCGTCGTCGAGCACGCGCGCACGCACCGCGGCCGAGTTCTCCCCGATACCCGCGGTGAATACGATCGCGTCCAGTCCGCCGAGCGCCGCGGCGAGCGAGCCCATCTCACGCCGGATGCGGTAGAGGTACAGATCGACCGCGAGCTTGGCGCGCGGCGCGTCGCTCGCCAGCAGGCTGCGCATGTCGCTCGAGATGCCGGACACGCCCAGCAGACCGGACTGCTGATAGATCAGCTTTTCGATCGCGCGCGCATCCATGCCGCGCTCGTCCATCAGGTAGAGCAGCACGCCCGGGTCGATCGCGCCGCAGCGCGTGCCCATTGGCAGGCCGTCGACTGCGGTGAAGCCCATGGTGCTCGCGACGCTCCTGCCGCCGTCGAGCGCGCACATGCTCGAGCCGTTGCCCAGGTGCAGCACCACCGTTTTCCCGGCTGCGGCCTGCGCGTCGTGCTCGGCCAGCACCGACGCGATGTATTCGTACGACAGCCCGTGGAAGCCGTAGCGCCGCACACCCGCCTCGTGCAGCTCGTCCGGGATCGCGAAGCGCTGCGCGATGTCGGGATTGCTGCGATGAAACGAGGTGTCGAAGCAGGCCACCTGCGCAAGCTCGGGCGCGCCTTCGAGCAGCATGCGAATCGGGGCGAGATTGTGCGGCTGGTGCAGCGGCGCGAGCGGGACGAATTTCTCGAGCCGGGCGAGTACCTCGGCGTCGAGACGCACCGGTCGCGTGAACTCGAGCCCGCCGTGCACCACGCGATGGCCGATGCCGGCGAGACGGAAATCGGCGAGCTCTCCGCGCAGGAATTCGCGCAGATGCGCCAGCGCCCCCTCGTGTCCGAGTCGATGCCCCTCGCCCCAGGATTTCTCCGCCAGCGTCGCGCCGTTCGCATCGCGCGCGGCGAACTTCGGCGCGGTGTACAGGCCCTCGATCTGCCCGCGGCACTGCAGGACGAGGTCGGTGCCCGCGTCGGCAAACAGCGAGAACTTGATGCTCGACGAGCCCGCGTTTAGGACCAGGATCGCGTCGCGCATGCGGCTTCGGTCTATTCGGGCTTCAGCGCGAGCGCCTTGCGCCGGGCGTGCGCGACCAGCGCCATCACCGCGGTCGATGCGAGGCGCGTGCGCACGCTGTCCGCCCGGCTGGTGAGCACGATCGGCACGCGCGTGCCGAGCACGATCCCGGCGCTGTCGGCGCCGGCCAGATACTGCAGCTGCTTGGCGACCATGTTGCCCGACTCGAGGTCCGGCACGAGCAGGATGTCGGCGCGCCCCGCGACCGGCGAGACGATCTTCTTGGTCTTGGCGGCTTCCTCGCTGATCGCGTTGTCGAAGGCGAGCGGCCCGTCGAGCACGCCGCCGGTGATCTGCCCGCGGTCGGCCATCTTGCACAGCGCGGCGGCATCGAGCGTCGCCGGCATGCGCGGGTTCACCGTTTCGACCGCGGCGAGGATTGCCACTTTCGGCTCTTCGACGCCGAGCGTGCGCGCAAGGTCGATTGCGTTCTGTGCGATGTCGACCTTGTCCTCGAGCGTCGGGGCGATGTTGATTGCCGCGTCGGTGACCATCAGCGGCCGCGGATACGCCGGCACGTCGAGCACGAACACATGGCTGATGCGCCGCGCGGTGCGCAGCCCGCTGCTCGAGCGCACCACCGCGCCGAGCAGCTCGTCGGTGTGCAGGCTGCCCTTCATCAGCGCCTCGACTTTGCCGTCGCGCGCCATTTCGGCCGCGAGCGTCGCGGCCGCATGGCTATGCTCGGCATCGACCAGCTCGTAAGGCGAGAGGTCGATCTTCTCGGCTTCGGCGACCGCGCGGATCTTGGCCTGGGGCCCCACCAGCACGGGCACGATCAGACCGTGCTGCGCCGCTTCGAGCGGACCGAGGAGCGAGGCGTGATCGCAAGGATGGACCACGGCCGTGCGCACCGGCTCGAGCCCCTGGCATTCCTTGAGCAGCTTGGCGAAGGCATCGTTGCGCCGCAGGAGCAGCTCCGGGGTGGCGACGTTCGAGTAGCTGATGCGCTTGGTCGGCGCGGCGACGGTGACGGTTCCGGAGATCAGCTTGGTGCCGGCGCGCTCGACGAGGCAATCGAACACGATCTGATTGCCCTCGGGACGCTTTTCGCGCACCGTCACCGTGCCGGTCAGCTCGTCGCCGGCGTTCACCTCGCCCTCGAAGCGCAGGTCCTGCGCCAGGATCGTGGTGCCGGGGCCGGGCATGCGCCGGCTGAGCAGACCCGAGAGCAGCGCCTCGGCGCCGACCGCCTTGGCCTGAATCCCGTCACCCGCGCCGCGGGGCGCACCGTCCTTCAGATGAAAGGCGTCGACGTCGCCCGAGACCAGCGCGAGCGCTTCCACCTCGGTGCTGGAGACCCTGCGCGTGGCCTGCGCGCGGTCGCCGACCTTGATTTCGTCGAAGGTGCGATTGGTGAAATTGAAGCTCTGTGTCGACATCGTGTGTAGCCGGTGCGCGATCTTCTGCCGCCTCAGGCGCCGCCCGAGGCCGCGAGACGCGGACCCATCGGGGCACGCTCGCTCAGCACGCTGCGAATGCGCGCGTACATCGCTTCCTGCTCGGGCGTATGCGACAGCTCCTGAATGCGGGGATCGTCGATGAGACGCGCCAACAGGCCGAGCAGTCGGCTGCGGTCCGCCGCGTTCGATAGCAGCGTGGGCAGGGTGGCGAGCGCCTGCTCCGGCTCGTAGCGCACGATGATCTCCTGCTCGCCCCGGACTCGGCGCGCCTGTTCCCAGCTGATGTCGGGCAGCATGTCCTTGTAGTCCTCGGCCAGCGCATGGCGGAGCTGCACGCGCGACAGCGGAAGAGGCGCGCCGCGCGGCGCGAGGAGCGCGGCGACGCGCGCCAACGCCTCGGCGTAGCCGCCCTGCTCGATCGAGGCGAGCGCCTCGGCGACAAACGGCAGCGCGCGCGGATCGCCGACTGCCGCCGACGCCATGCCGGTCTCGGCTTCGCGGTCGGAAAGGTAGAACGCGAACAGGTTGCCGTAGATGAGGAAGAACGCCGCTTCGCTCGCGGCGTCGCGCAGTGCGCGGGTGTAGTCCAGCGACGCGCTGATCAGCTCCGAGTTCATCCGCTCGGCCTTGCGCCAGCTCTGATCGGCGCTTGCGCTCTGGCGCTGCGCGCGCACCGCGTCGGCCAGCGGCCCGAGCCACCAGAGCCAGGGGTTGGCGTCGGACACCGACCAGTGCTGCACGCGCAGCGGATGCAGGGCGCGGCTCGCCTTGGCGCCGTACTCCGTCGCACCCGCCTGCACCAGCGGTTGCGCGAACAGCTCGTAGGCGCGCTGGTTGAATTCGGACACCTTGGCCACTGCTTCGAAGGCCTTTTCGTCCTGGCGCTGAAAACGGTTGAGCCGCTTGACGATGTCCTCGAGGCGGTGCTCGATGAACTCGACGTCGTAGGCCGGCTTGCCATCGGCGCCGGTGGACTCGACGATCTTCATGCCGTACAGCCCCGGCGGCAGGGCCTCGATCGACTTCAGCACCGAGACGATCTGCGCGTGCTCCTTCTTGGCGACCTTGCCGGAGACGAAGATGCCGAGGTGACCGATGTCCTCGTGCAGCAGGCCGACGATCACCTGGCCGCGCGCCTTGATCTCGTCGGTCGAGCCGTAGACATCGGCGACCCAGTTGAACGCCTGCTGTGGCGGCGTGATGTTGTCGCCGAGCGAGGCGAACAGCACGATCGGTGACTTGATCGCGCGCAGGTCGAACATGCTCTGCGGGCCGGAGTGCACCCCGCCCGACCAGAGCTTGTTGCCGACGAAGAGGTTTCGCGTGATCCATTCGATCTCTTCGCGGTTCATCAGGAAGAAACCGCCCCACCAGCGCTCGAATTCGAGAAAGCGCGGTGCCTCGCTATCGACGTTGGCGAACAGGTTGTAGTACTTGTCCCAGAACGTGTTCGCGGGGTTGAGGTTCTCGAAGTTCTGCACCAGGTAGGCGCCGTCGAAAACGCCGTTGCCGATGTCGGCGGCGAGCGAGGACAGCCAGGTGCCACCGAGCAGTCCGCCCGAGTAGCGCATCGGGTTGTCACCGGCGCCTTCGGTCCAGGCGCCGCCCCAGTACGACATCGGCGCGCCGTTGATCACGATCGGTCCGGTGTCGTCCGGGTTCGAGGCGGCGAGCATCATCGCCGCCCATCCGCCCTGGCAGTTGCCCATGATCACCGGCTTCGGGCTGTCCGGATGCAGCGCGTGCACTTCGTGCACGAAGCGCGCTTCGGCCGCGCACACGTCGAGCAGCGTCTGACCCGGTTCGGGATCGCGGTGGAACACGACAAAATACACCGGATGGCCATCGCGCAAGGCGACGCCGACCTGCGAGTCGTCCTTGAATCCGCCAATGCCCGGTCCGTGCCCGGCACGCGGATCGATGATGATGTACGGGCGGCGCTTCGCGTCGACCTCGACCCCGGCGGGCGGGACGATGCGCAGCAGCGAATAGTTCACCGGCCGCTCGAAGCCGCGCCCGTCGAGCACGGTCTCGTAGTCGAAGTGCAGCACCGGCGGGAGCCCGGCACGCTCGTGCGCCAGGTAATTGTTTCCGCGCTCGCGCATCGTGTCCCAGTAAAGGACCGAGCGCTGCGCGAAGTCGACGGCATAGGCCTGCCAGTCGCGCCACAGGTCCCAGGGCGTGGCGGGATGCGCGCCGCCGGCTGCGAGCTGCTTTTCGGCCACCGTCTTGACGCGATCAGCGAACTGCGCCTGGGCGGTTTTGACGCGCTGCGCAAGCAGTTGCGCGACCTTGCCAGTCAGTTCCTGGCTTTGTGCAAGCTTCTCGGTCTGGTCTTTCATTGCCAAATTCTCTTAACGGTCATACGGTTGGGGATGTCCGGGCGACGTCTCGCGCTTGGCAAAACGGGCTGACGCAGGTCATGCTGCGTCGCAGCAAATGCTACCACAGAGTCATTACGGCAACTTGACAAGACGCAAGATTGAAGCGCCGGGGAGGGCGGCTACTTGCCGAGCGCCGGGCTGCTTGCGTAGACCGCCATCTCGGTCTTGTCCTTCCAGTTCTTCTCCTCGAGCAGCGCGTTGGGCAGCAAATAGCGCTTCTCGGGCTCGACCGGGATTTCGTCGACGACCTTGATCACGTCCGCATAGGGCAGCTTGCGCAGCAAGCCGTCGCCGCCGGTGGCGCGCGTGACCATGAATTGCTCGTACACGCGGTAGACGTACAGGTTCGCCGCCTCGGGCTTCCCATC
>JAJDNJ010000055.1 GCA_022340705.1 Betaproteobacteria bacterium | reverse complement strand
CGCCCGTCGGCGAACTGCGGCAGGAAGGCGAGGAAAAAGAGCGCGAGCTTCGGATTGAGCGCGGCCGAAAGAAAGCCTTGCGTCACGAGCGCGCGTGCGCGGTAACGTCGTCGCGGCGCCTCGAGTGCGGTCGCGTCGCCGGCGTGGCGCGCGATCTGCAGCCCGAGCCAGGCGAGGTAGGCCGCGCCCGCCCACTTGGCGATGTTGAATGCCAGGCTCGATGCCGCGAGCAGCGCGGCGAGCCCGAGCGTGACGACCGCGGTGTGCAGCAGCAGCCCGCCCATCAGACCCGCGGCGACGAGCACGCCGTCGCGCGGTCCGCCCGCGAGGCTGCGCGCGATCACCAGCAGCATGTCGGGCCCGGGCGTGACGATCAGCACCACCGAGGCGGCGATGAACAGCGCGAGCATCTGCGGCTCGACCGGCATGCGCCCTAGTCCCCGACCCGCCAGTAGCGGTAGCGCCAGGCGGGCCGGAAGCCCAGCGCCGCGTACAGCCTGCACGCGGGTGCATTGGCCTCGTCGACCTGCAGGACGGCGCTCCTGGCTCTCCCGATGGTGCCCTCGTCGAACGCCAGCAGCCAGCCGGGGAGTTCCTCGAGGCGACGCGGCGAGACGGCGGCGAGCGTCGCGCGCTCGATGGCTTCGATGTCGGCTGCGGCGTGAACGATCGGCTGCGCGATCACCGCAGCAGCGTGCCGTCGGTCACGTCGATCACCGCACCGTTGAGGATCACCGGCGCGTCGCTCGCCAGCCAGCGCACCACCTCGGCGAGCTCCTGCGGCGTGCCGGCGCGCTTCGACCAGACCTTCTGCATCAGCTCGGCGCGGCGCTCGGGCTGGGCGTGCTTGTTCAGCATGTCGGTGTCGATCGGGCCGGGCGCGACCGCGTTGACCTGGATGCCCTGCGGGCCGAGCCGCGCGGCGAAGCTGCGCGTGAAGCTGACGATGCCCGCCTTGGTCACGCCGTACCACAGGTCGGTGTGCGCCATGAAGGCGGCCACCGAAGACAGGTTGATGATGCGCCCGGCCGAGCCGGCGCGATGGCTTTGATGGCGCTCGATCATCTGGCGCGACACGGTGCGGATCAGCTCGACCGGCGCCTTGAGGTTCACCGTCAGGATGCGCTCGCGCGCTTCGTCGGTGTAGTCGTCGATCGCGAGGCCGTTCTGCACCCCGGCGTTGTTGACCAGCACGTCGATGCGCCCGAGCGAGGCGACCAGCGCGGCGATGCCTGCGACGTCGGTAAGGTCGTAGCTCAGCCGCGCGAGCGAACCCGACTCGGCGAGGTCGCTGCCGGCGAAGTCGTGGTCGAGCGCGAGGACATGGAAGCCGTCGGCGGCGAGCGCATCGACGATCGCGCGCCCGATGCCGCGCGCGGCGCCGGTGACGAGTGCGACTTGGGGGCCGGGCATGGCGCTAGCGCGGGTACGCCCCGTTGTTCACGTCGAGCGTCATGCCGTTCATGTATTCCGGGCTCGCCGTGCCGAGCCAGAGGATCGCCTGCGCGACTTCCTGCGGCGTGCAGGCGCGCCCCGAGTACACCGAGCGCATCACGCCTTCCTTGCGCGAGTCGGGCAGCTGCTCGTACATCGGCGTGAGCGTGGGGCCCGGCGCGACCGCGTTCACCAGGATGCCGTCGCGCCCGAGCCAGCCGGCGTAGCTCTTGGTGACGTTGAGCAGTGCGGCCTTGGTCGCGCCGTACCAGAGGTCGGGATGCCCGGTGAACGCGGCCACCGAGCCGACGTTGACGATGCGCCCGGCCTTGCGCGCGCGCATTTGCGGGGCGAGCGCGAGCATCAGCGCGATCGGTGCCTGGAGGTTGACCGCGAGGATCTCGCGCTGGTGCGCCTCGGGGATCGCGTCGAAGGGCTCGCAGTAGAGCGTCCCGGCGTTGTTCACCAGGGAGTCGATCTCGCCCAGACCGGCGACCAGGCGCGGGATGCCGGCGAGGTCGGTGAGGTCGTAGTCGACGCGCTCGAGCGCGGCGTCCTTCAGGTCGAAGCTCGAGAAGTCCTTGTCGAGCGCGAGCACGCGCCAGCGCGCGCCGAGGAAAAGGCGCGCGGTTTCCTTGCCAATGCCGCGCCCGGCGCCGGTGATCAGTGCACGGGGCATGCGACGGCTTCGATACCGGGCATCGCGAAGCCGTCTGCGGCGAGCCCGTCGAGCAGCTTCTTCTCCTCGGCCGCGCTCAGCTCGACGAGCGGCGGGCGCAGCCGCTTCCACTCCGGGTCGTCGGCGTAGTGCGCGATCGCGGCCTTGAGCGCGGGGATCATCGGCACCGACTGCACGATCTTGCGCGTCGCGGTGATGCCGGCCTGCAGCGCGTCGGCGTCCTTCGACTGCCAGTTGCGGTAGACGCCGTCGATCGCGCCCGGGTTGATGTTCCCGGTCGCGGTGATGCAGCCCTTGCCGCCCGCGCGCAGGCCGTCGAGCAGGAACACCTCGCTTCCCGGGAAGACGTCGAAGCCGCTCTTGCCGAAGGCGTCGAGCATGGCCTTGGTGTTCGACCAGTCGCCCGAGGAGTCCTTCGCGCCGGCGAGCGCCTGCGGGTAGTCCTTCAGCAGGCGCTCGATCAGGCCGAGCGTGATCGGCACGCCCGAGACCGGGGGGATGTGGTAGAGGTAGAGCTGCAGGCGCGCATCGCCGACGCGCTCGATCACCTCGGCGAAGTTGCGGTACAGGCCCTCGTCGGAAACCCCCTTGTAGTAGAACGGCGGCAGCATCAGCACGCCGGCGCAGCCGAGCGAAACGGCCTTGCGGGTGAGCGCGATCGAGTCCGGCAGCGCGCAGGCGCCGGTGCCCGGCATCAGCTTGGCCGCCGGCACGCCGGCGGCGATCAGCGCATCGAGCAGGTCGGCTTTTTCGGCGACCGACATCGAGTTCGCCTCGCTGTTGGTGCCGAACACCGCGAGGCCGGCGCAGCCGTGCTCGAGCAGCCACTGGCAGTGGCGCACGAAGCGTTCGGCGTCGGGCGCGCGGTCGGCGCGGAACGGGGTGACGACCGGCGCGAGCACGCCGGTGATGCGCGGAGTCTTCATGGCGGGGCCCATCTGGGGAACTGAGGAACGTGGGCCGGATTATGACGCCGACGACCGCCGCGCGCGAACCGGGCGTTCGCGCCGCGGTGCGCCGACGGTACACTCGAGCCGGAAGGAGGGTCCGAAGCCCCGATGAGCGATGTCTCGCAGGCTTACAACATCGCCGACCTGCGCCGCATGGCCGAGCGCCGGCTGCCGCGCATGATCTTCGATTTCATCGACGGCGGCGCAGAAGACGAGGTCACGCTGCGCGCCAACCGCGCGGCCTACGAGCGCCTGCGGCTCGCGCCGCGCGTGCTGCGTAACGTGGTGAAGATCGACATGGGCTGCGAAGTGCTCGGGGCGCAGGCGCGCGCGCCGATCGTCGTTGCGCCGACCGGCGGTGTGGGCTTTGCCTGGCCAGGCGGCGACATCGCCATTGCGCGCGCGGCGGCCGCCTTCGGCCTGCCCTGCTGCCTGTCGACCAACACCACCGCGACCATGGAGGCGATCGCGCAGGCCGCAGGCGGGCGCCTGTGGTACCAGCTCTACGTGCTGCGCGACCGCGAGTTCACCGACAAGCTCGTCGAGCGCGCCGCCGCGGTCGGCTGCGAGGCGCTCGCGGTGACGGTCGACCTCGCCGCCGGCGGCAAGCGCGAGCGCGACATGCACAACCGCTTCACGGTGCCGTTCAAGATGAGCGCCTGGCATCTCTGGCAGGCGCTCGTCCACCCGCGCTGGGCCGCGGCGATCGTCGCCAACGGCGGCGTGCCGACCTTCGAGAACCTGCGCGGCATGCGCGCGATCAAGGACCCGAGCGCCTCGTCGATCGCGGCCTCGGTCGGGCGCGAGATCGACGCCTCGCTCAACGAATCCGACGTCGTGCGCTACCGCGAGCTGTGGAAGGGCAAGCTGCTGGTGAAGGGCGTCGAGCGCGCCGACGACGCCGAGCGACTCGTTTCACTCGGCGTCGACGGCATCTGGGTGTCGAACCACGGCGGGCGCCAGCTCGACGGCGCCGCGGCGACGCTCGACGCGCTGCCCGACATCGTCGCCGCGGTCGGCGGCAAGGTGCCGGTGATCGTCGACTCGGGCGTGCGGCGCGGCGCAGACGTGCTCAAGGCGCGCGCGCTCGGCGCGCAGGCGGTCGCGGTCGGGCGTGCGATGTTCTACGGCACCGCGGCGGCGGGCGAGCCCGGCGCGCGGCGCGCCCTGACGATCCTCACCGACGAGCTCGAGCGCACGATGCGCCTGTGCGGCGTGCCCTCGATCGGCGAGGTCGGCCGCTCGCTGCTGCACAACGCCTGACCAAGACGCGTCTGGCGTGAGGGATCGGAAGGGGGCGTAGCCCCCTTGTTACCTAAGGTTACCGGTGTGCCCGAGCGAGTAGCGCCCGGGCTGCGGCCAGACCGTGAGGCCGTGCGGCTCCGTGCCGACCGGAATTTTCTTCACCGCGCCGCTCGTCGTGTCGATCGCGTAGACCACGTCGTCGAAGCGGCCTGAGAGCCACAGCGTCTTGCCGTCGGCACTGACGTTGCCCATGTCGGGACTGCCGCCGCCCGGGATCTTCCAATTGGCGACGACGGTGCGCGTCGCGAATTCGATCACCGACACGCTGCCCGGGCCCCCGCGCCCGGCGAATACCTGGTTCGAACCGCGGTTGGCGACGTACAGCTTCGTGCCGTCGCGGCTCGGGTACAGCCCATGCGTTCCGACGCCGGTCTTGATGAAGCCGACCTCGACGAAGCGCGCGCCGTCGACCACGAACACGCCGTCGGCGCGCATGTCGGCGACGTAGAACACTTTGCCGTCGGGCGACGCGCGGATGTCCTGCGGCATGCCGCCCTTCGAGAGCTTGAGGTAACCGAGCACGCGGCGCCCGGCGACGTCGACCTTCGCCAGGCGTCCGCCGAATTCACAGGTGAAGATCGCGTAGCTGCCATCGATCGCGAAATCGGCGTGGTTGATGCCCTTGCATTGCGGCACCGGGATCGAGGTCTGCAGCGCCATCGTGCGCGGGTCGCGCAGGTCGAGCCGCCGGTGGGCTTCGGCGACCACGATCGCCGACGTGCCGTCCGGCGTGAAGTACATGTTGTAGGGATCGTCGACCGGAATCGACGCGCCGGGCTTGCCGGTCTTCGGGTCGATCGGCGTCAGGCTGCCCTTGTCGGTGCGCTCGGCGTTGTTGGTCACCCACAGCGTCATCAGATCCCAGGACGGCACCACGTGCTGCGGATTGAGCCCGACGGGATAGCGATCGACCACCTGAAGCGTGTCCGCATCGATCACCCAGACGTCGTTCGAGCGACGATTCGGCACGTACACCCGAGGCGGCGCCGCGGCGATGTCCGGTCGCAGCTTGGCCGAAGTCGTCTCGCTGTACAGGTTGTGCGGGTCGACGACCGGCGGCATGCGGCCCGGCACCGGCGCGACGGGCGCCGCGGGCGCGGCAGCGGCGGGCGCGGCGGCCTGCGCCGGCGCCTGCGCGGGCTTATCTTCTGGCTCGACGCCCTTGCACGAGGTGACGAGCATCGCGCTCAACGCGACTCCCACAAGACGATTGCGACTCATTCCTGATCCCGATCCATTTGAGAGCGCGCGCACTATGGAGTGCGCGCAAGGTCGCGTCAACTCCGGCGTCCGCTATGGCGCCAACGTCGCCTCAGCCGCGCGCGCGATGCAGTGCCCTGCCGATCGCGAGCCCCGCGGCGCTCGCCGCCAAGACGACACTGACAAAGATCAGTGCGACACAGAGCGCAATTCCGATCGGCACGCCGGAAGGCGCAAGCCCGAAGGGCGCGAAGAGTTCCCGTCCCCAGGTGGCGCCCAGCGTTGCGCCGAGCGCGAGCGACAAGAACAACGCCGGCAGCAGCCCGACCAGCGTTCCGGCAAGCGCAAGGCGAATCACCGCCAGCGCGTTGCCCGATCCCCGGATCAGGCGCGGCAGCGCAGCCTTGAGCAGCGCGATCGCGAGGAGGACGCCGCCGACGAGCCCGAGCGCGGCGGCGATCCAGGTCACGCCGGTGGTCACGGGCCGTTCCAGTCGAACGGGATGTGCTTGCTCGAGTTCACCGTCCACTGAAACTTGTAGCCAAACGCATCGACCGTGCACAGCGTGGACTTGCCCCAGGTCACGAGCTGGGGCCCGGGGCCGGTCTCGGAGCCGGGTGCGTTCATCAGCTGCGGATATTTCCCCGGGTTGCTCGTCGGGCCGGTCAGCGCCTGCGCCCAAGCCTTCACCTTGCCCGCGATCTCGACCCCCCAGCTGGAGAGGTCGGGCGCGATCTCGAAGCTGATCTTTGCGCGCTCGACGCCGACCACCTGGCGCCCCTCGGTGAACAGCGCGGCGACTTTCGCGGGGAAGCCGCCGACCCGGCCGCCGAAGATCATCGGCAGCACTTCGGCCTGGCGCGCGTCTGCGCGCTCGTCGATGTAAAGGCCCGCAGCGCCCTTCACTTTGCCCGCCCAGAGGTCGCCCTCCCAGCGGCCCACGCGCACGAAGCTCAGCCCGTCGAGCCTGACCTCGCCGAAGTGTCCGCTCTTGATGTGCCAGAACAGAACCGAGTCGCAGTAAGCGTTGTCCGGCGGCTGGGCGAAGGTGCAGGGGCAGGGCACGGCGCAACTGCAGTTGTCGAACCAGTCCCCCGTGATGCGCCAGGCAGGGGTGTCGGCCATGACGGTCTCCTCGGTCGGGTGATGGCGCGACGATACCATCGCGCATCGGGCGCGATGCGCGCCGCTAGGCGCGCCACCACCTCCAGACCCAGATCGCGACCGCCGCAAGGCCGAACACGACACCGGCCAATGCCGCGGCCATTGGAATCATGCCCGCCATCTCGTCGTACGCGCGGCGTCCCGCCGGTGTTGCGAGGCCCCAGTACGCGAAGGCGAGGCAAGCGACGGCGACGGCGAGAAGAATCAACGGTAGGGTCCGCATGGCGCATTTGCCCAGGCGCTTTAGCTTGCCATCATCGCGAAACGTGCCTTCATCATATTCGCTCCTTTACAGGACTTGTGCGGCGGCCGTAAACCGCGAGCGCGAGCGCCGTCGCGCCCAGGCAGGGCAGCCAGATCCAGAGGAATTCCGACCACAGTACGTCGAGGCCGCGCGCGGAAAGAAAGCGCGACAGGCCGAGCGGCGAGACTTCGATGGGACGCAGCGGCGCAAAGAACCGCGCGTCCGAAATGGGCCACAGAAACGCGATGCCGAGGCCGCCGTTGGTAAATGCGTCGAGGATGCCGTGCGAGGCGGTGGCGACGAACAGAAACCAGAACGCCTTGCCCGGCGTCG
>JAJDNJ010000032.1 GCA_022340705.1 Betaproteobacteria bacterium | reverse complement strand
GACCACGCAACGCCCGCACCGGGCATGGTGACGTACGACGCTCTGCATCCGTGGTGCAAGGAGGGCAAGGACGAGGTGCACACGTGGAACCCGCACGCAGTCCGCTAGCGCCGGTCCCCTTTGCCGAGGCCCTGCGCTTCTGGCTCAAGCTCGGCTTCATCAGCTTCGGTGGGCCCACCGGGCAGATCGCGATCATGCACCAGGAGCTGGTCGAGCGCCGGCGCTGGATCTCCGAGCACCGATTCCTGCACGCGCTCAACTACTGCATGGTGTTGCCCGGGCCGGAGGCCCAGCAGCTCGCGACCTACATCGGCTGGCTGATGCACAGGACCTGGGGCGGGATCGTCGCGGGCGGGCTGTTCATCCTGCCCTCGGTCTTCATCCTGATCGCACTGTCCTGGACCTATCTTGCATTCGGCGAGGTGCCGCTGGTCGCTGGACTGTTCTACGGCATCAAGCCGGCGGTGACCGCGGTCGTCGTCGCGGCCGCGCAGCGCATCGGCGCGCGCGCGCTGCGCAATGCCTGGCTCTGGGGCATCGCGGCGGCGGCCTTCGTCGCGATCTTCGCGCTCAAGGCGCCGTTCCCCGCCATCGTGATCGGCGCCGCGATCATCGGCAGCATCGGCGGGCGCCTCGCGCCCGCGCGCTTCCGATCCGGAGGCGCGCATGCGGCGGCGCAGTCCGGTTTCGGACCCGCACTGATCGACGACGACACGCCGACGCCGGCGCATGCACGCTTCTCCTGGGCGAAGCTCGCGCGGATCGGTGCGGTCGGGCTCGGCCTGTGGGCCGGGGCGATCGGTTTGCTCGCCGCGGCGCGCGGCTGGGACGCAACGCTCACCCAGATGGCCTGGTTCTTCACCAAGGCCGCGCTGCTCACCTTCGGCGGCGCCTACGCCGTGCTGCCCTACGTCTACCAGGGGGCGGTCGAGCAGCACCACTGGCTGAGCGCGGCGCAGATGATCGACGGGCTCGCACTGGGCGAGACCACGCCCGGGCCGCTCATCATGGTCGTCGCGTTCGTCGGCTTCGTAGGGGGCTGGACGCGCGAGATCTTTGGTTCGAACGCGCTGTTCGCCGCCGGGCTCGTCGCGACGCTGGTGGCCAGCTTCTTCACCTTCCTGCCGTCGTTCCTGTTCATCTTTGCCGGTGCGCCGTTCGTCGAAACCACGCACGGCAACCTCAGGTTCACCGCACCGCTCAGCGCAATCACCGCCGCGGTCGTCGGCGTGGTGCTCAATCTCGCGCTGTTCTTCGCCTATCACGCGCTCTGGCCGCGCGGCTTCGATGGCGGCCTCGACTGGGTCGCGGCGCTGATCGGCGCGCTCGCGTCGATCGCGCTTTTGCGCTACAAGACGGGCATCATCCCGGTTATCGGCGTCTGCGCGCTGGCAGGACTGTGCGCGCGCCTGACCGGCTTGGCTTGATCCACGAACGCTTGAGGAGGACCCGGATGACTGCCTATGTGATCGCCGACGTCGAAGTCACCGATCCCGCAGCCTACGAGGAGTACCGCACGCTGGTGCCGCCGACGATCGAGAAATACGGCGGCAAGTACCTGGCGCGCGGCGGCGCGACCGAAATCAAGGAAGGCGCCTGGAAGCCGGCGCGCTTCGTGATCCTCGAGTTTCCCTCGATGGATCAGGCGAAGCGCTGGTACGACTCGCCCGAATACACGCCTGCGCGCGCCATTCGCCAGCGCGCTTCGAAATCGAAGCTCTTGTTCGTCGAGGGTCTAGGCTGAGAACGGCGTGAAGCCGGGCTGCTTTTCCCAGTACTGGCCCGGGTCGTTGCGCGGATCGTCATCCGACTGGTAGTCGCCGTTCGAAGCACAGCCCTGAAGCGTGAGCAGGGCGAGGGCCATCGCAACGAGCAGGGTGCGGCGCAGGGGAAATGAATTGCTCTGGGTCGTCATCTGGGCACTACCTCAGGCGGAAAACGGCACGTAGAACGGCGAGTCTCTGCGGCGATCGTCCTGTTGCTTCTGATCAGGCTGGTCCGCGGCGCCGCTCGACGCGCAGGCGCCGATCAGCCCGGCGCACAGCGTCAGCAGTACAGCGCGCCACAGCCATTTCACCATCTCGTGCTCCGCAGGGAACGCGGGGATCAGAATCCTACTCGAACTTGCGCGCGCCGTACGCGGAAAAATTGACGGCCCGCGGACAGTGAACGGGGAATCGGGGCCCGACGACGGGCGCGGCGCAGAGCACTCTCGCAGGCGCGTACAACGCCCGCGCGAGGTCTCTCCTCCCACCCCCTCCTTATTCGTCGCGCCGCGCCTGCGCGGCTCCGGCGGGCAGCGCGCCGCCCGCCGCAGGGCGATTCGCGGTCTGCTTCTTTGCCTCTTCGTACCAGAGCTCGTGGTGTTCCTTGGCCCAGGACTCGTCGACGTAGCCGGTGCGCATCGCCTGGTACGAGCCTTCGATGCCGATCGTGCCGACGTAGATATGGCCGAGCGACAGGGTCATGAACAGGATCCCGGACACGGAATGCACCACATGCGCCTGCTGCATCGTCAGGCGCAGCTGCTCGAAGTTCGGGAACAGCAGCACCAGCCCCGAAATCCCCGAAATGATGCCGAGCCCGACCACGCCCACCCAGAACCAGGACTTCTCGCCAGCATTGAAGCGGCCCGAGGGCACGTGTTTGCCGGTGAACAGGCCACCGGCCGAAGCGATCCAGGTGAGGTCGTCCTTCGAAGGCCAGTTGTCCTTCACGTAGATGAGGAAGAACACGACCATGCTCGCGATGAAGATCGGACCGACCATGTTGTGCACGTTCTTGCCGAGCAACGTCAGCCAGCCGAACAGCGTGTAGCCGATCACCGGCAGCAGCACATACTTACCGAACAGCATGATCAGGCCGGTGACCGCGAGCAGGCAGAAGCTGATCGCCAGGGTCCAGTGCGCCCAGCGCTCGACCACGCTGAAGCGGTAGATCAAGTTGCCGGTCGGCCGGTCGTGCGTCTTGATCGTCCCGCGCACGAGGTAGAAGGCGGCGATCGCGAGCGCGACGATCACGATCAGCCAGCCACCGTACACGGTGATCGGGCCATTGCGCAGCCGCCGCCAGGTGTCGCCCGAGGACTGGACCAGCACCCCGGCCTCGCGACCTTGCACGGTCGTGTAGTTCGCTGCGCCCGAGCGCACCTCTTTCCAGACCGGCGCGTTGTTGCCCGGCTGCGTCATCGCGCGCTCGGCCTGCTGCGCGGGGCGCTCGGACGCCGGTCCGCCGGTCGACGGGTTGGACTGGGCGAGCGCCGCCGCCGGTACCAGCAGAGCCAGAATGGCAAGCCAGCAGCCTGCGAGAGTGGAACGCGTCAGCATGAATGGGCCTCCTCGCCGGCGGCCGCGGCGCGCTGCGCCCCGGCCGCGCAGCCCTCGTCTATTGGTTGTAGATGCGACGGTACTCGTTCTGCGAGCGGGTGCGAGTGTTGACCTCGTCCTCCCAGCTCGCCTTGTCGCCCTTCTTCCACTTGGCATCGCCGTAGGCGAGCGGGGCGTTGTCCCAAGGCGGCGTGTCCGGCTTGCCCTGGTACTTGCCCTGCTTGTAGACGACCACCTGCTCGGCTTCGCCGCATCCGCCCAGCACGAGCCCGGCGGCGGCAAGCAGCGCCGCGATGAGCACCGGTCTCATGACTTGCCTCCGCCCGTCGCAGGCTTCGCACCCTCTTTGCCCGGCCCGTAGGCCGTGCCCCAGCCCCAAACCTCAGAGCCCTTGCCGCGCCGCGTCACGCGCTCGCGGTAGATATCCGCGATCACGTCGCCGTCGCCGCCGAGCAGCGCCTTGGTCGAGCACATCTCCGCGCACAGCGGCAGCTTGCCTTCCGCGAGCCGGTTGCGGCCGTACTTCTTGAATTCGGCCTCGCTGCGATCCGGTTCCGGCCCGCCGGAGCAGAAGGTGCACTTGTCCATCTTGCCGCGCATGCCGAAGGCCCCTGCCTGCGGGAACTGCGGCGCACCGAAGGGGCAGGCATAGAAGCAGTAGCCGCAGCCGATGCACAGGTCCTTGTCGTGCAGCACGACGCCGTCGGACGTGTGATAGAAGCAGTCGACCGGGCAGACCGCCATGCAAGGCGCGTCCGAGCAGTGCATGCAGGCGACCGAGATCGATTTCTCCGCGCCCATCACGCCGTCGTTCACCGTGACCACGCGGCGCCGGTTCACGCCCCAGGGCACGTCGTTCTCGTTCTTGCAGGCGGTGACGCAGCCGTTGCACTCGATGCAGCGCTCGGCGTCACACAGGAATTTCATTCTTGCCATGACTGTGTCTCCTCCTCGTTACGCCGGCATCACTTGGCAGAGCGTCGTTTTGGTTTCCTGCATCGCCGTCACCACGTCATAGCCATAGGTCGTCGCGGTGTTGACCGCCTCGCCGCGCACGATCGGCGCAGCGCCCTCCGGATACAGCTTGAGCATGTCCTCGCCCTGCCACCAGCCCGAGAAGTGGAACGGAATGAACACCGTGTCGTTGCCGACGCGCTCGGTGACCATCGCCTTGACCTTGATCTTCGCGCCGCTCGGCGTGGAGACCCAGACGAAGTCGCCGTTGCGCACGTTGCGGTCGGCCGCAGCCTTCGGACTGATCTCGACGAAGTTCTCCTGCTGGAGCTCGGCAAGCCAGGGGTTGGAGCGTGTTTCCTCGCCGCCGCCTTCGTACTCGACCAGACGCCCGCTCGTTAGGATGAGCGGGAACTTCTCGTAGTCCTTGTCGGCGATGGCCTTGTCCTGCACCGTCTTGAACAGGGTCGGCACGCGGTAGATGTACTTCTTGTCGTCGTTCGTCGGCCACTTCGCCACCAGGTCCGGACGCGGCGAGTAGAGCGGCTCGCGGTGCAGCGGCACCTGGTCCGGGAAGTTCCAGACCACGGCGCGCGCCTTGGCGTTGCCGAAGGGCACGCAGGCGTGCTTCAGCGCGACGCGCTGGATCCCGCCCGAGAGGTCGGTCTTCCAGTTCTTGCCCTCGGCCTCTGCCTTCTCTTCCGGCGTGAGGTCGTCCCACCAGCCGAGCTTCTTCAGGATCTTGTCGCTGAACTCCGGATAGCCGGTCTTGATCTCACTGCCGACCGACGCCGAATCCTCGGCGAGCAGGTTGACGCCGTCCTTCTCCACGCCGTAGCGCGCGCGGAAGGTGCCGCCGCCGTCCATCACGCTCTTCGAGGTGTCGTACAGGTTCGGCGTACCGGGGTGCTTGACCTTGGCATTGCCCCAGCAGGGCCAGGGCAGGCCGAAGTAGTCGCCGGTCAGGTCGTAGCCGGTCTTCGCATCCTTGCCGCCGCGCGCGCGCAGCGTCTTCACATCGAACACATGCAGGTTGCGCATGTGCGCCTGAATGCGCTCGGGCGACTGACCGGTGTAGCCGATGGTCCAGGTGCCGGCGTTGATCTCGCGCAGCACGTCCTCGATGTCGGGCTCCATCAAGCCGCCCTTGCCCTTGACCAGCTTGATGTTCTGCTTGCCGTTGCGCTTGCCGATCAGCTGATCGCCGAAGCCCAGCTTGTCGGCGAGCTGGTGCATGATCATATGGTCGGTGCGCGACTCGAACAGCGGCTCGATGACCTGCTCGCGCCACTGGATCGAGCGGTTCGACGCGGTGATCGAGCCGGCGCACTCGAACTGCGTGGCCGCCGGCAGCAGGTAGGCCCCGTCCTTGCGCACCTTGGCGAACATCGACGCGGAGGCCGACGGATAGGGGTCGATCACCACCATCATGTCGAGCTTTTCCATCGCCTTGAGCTGATCCGGGCCGCGGCTCTGCGAGTTGGGGGCGTGGCCCCAGAAGATCACCGCGCGCAGGCTGGTGTCCTGATCGAGGTTCTCCTTCTTCTCGAGCACTGCGTCGTGCCAGCGCGAGACGGTGATGCCGTTCTTGCCCATCATCTTGTCGCTCGCGTACTGCTTCTTGAGCCAGTCGAGATCGACGTTCCACACCCGCGCCCAGTGCTTGAACGCGCCCCCCGACAGACCGTAGTAGCCGGGCAAGGACTGCGCGTTCGGGCCGACGTCGGTCGCGCCCTGCACGTTGTCGTGGCCGCGGTAGATGTTCGCGCCGCCGCCGGTGCGCCCGGCGTTGCCGAGCGCGAGCATGAGGATCGCGCTCGCGCGCGTCACCGCGTTGCCGTTGGTGTGCTGGGTCTGGCCCATCGCCCAGATGATGAAGCCGGGACGGTTGTCGGCGAGCATCTTGGCGACGTCGTGCATGTCCTTCTCGGACACGCCGGTGATGTCGGCGACGACCTCCGGCGTGTACTTCGCCATCACCTCTTCCTTGACCTTCTCCATGCCGTAGACGCGCTGGTGGATGTACTCCTTGTCCTCCCAGCCGTTCTTAAACACGTGGTAGACGAGCCCGAAGAGCAGCGCGACGTCGGTGCCCGAGCGGAAGCGCACGTATTTGTCGGCCTTCGCCGCGGTGCGCGTGTAGCGCGGATCCGCGACGACCACCTTGGCGCCGTTCTCCTTCGCGTGGAGCGTGTGCAGCATCGACACCGGGTGCGCCTCGGCCGCGTTCGAGCCGAGGAAGAACAGGCACTTCGAGTTCTGCTCGTCGTTGTACGAGTTGGTCATCGCCCCGTAACCCCAGGTGTTGGCGATGCCGGCGACGGTGGTCGAATGGCAGATGCGCGCTTGGTGGTCGACGTTGTTCGAGCCCCAGAGCGAGATCCACTTGCGCAGCAGGTAGGACTGCTCGTTGTTGTGCTTCGAGGAGCCGAGCACGAACAGCGCGTCCGGACCGCTTTCCTTCTTGATCGCGAGCAGCTTGTCGCCGATCTCCTGGTAGGCCTGGTCCCAGGAGATGCGCTTCCACTTGCCGCCCTCGAGCTTCATCGGCGTCTTCAGCCGGTGCGAGTCATGCACGATGCCGTGCTCGCGCGCCGAGGCGCCCTTGGCGCAGTGCGCGCCCAGGTTGAGCGGCGAATCGAATACCGGTTCCTGGCGGATCCAGACGCCGTTCTGCACCACCGCGTCGATCGCGCAGCCGACCGAGCAGTGCGAGCAGATCGTGCGCTTGACCTCGATGTTGCCGCCCGCGCCATCGGCCGCCGCCTGCGCCTCGCCGATCAGGTTGAACGGCAGCTGCGCCGCGGCCGCGCCCGCGCCGAGCGTGACGCCCGAGCGCTTGAGGAACGCGCGCCGATCCATGGTTTTCGCCAGCA